>PMCY01000175.1:18460-36469 GCA_003154255.1 Candidatus Aminicenantota bacterium
CGGTTGGGAGCCAGCCGCAATTACCCCCAGGCCCGCTATCGGGAGCCCGAACGGACGGCCGACGGCGCCTGGCTGAAGAAGCTGGGCTTATCGGAGGGGGCGCCCGCGCCGGCAGCCGCCGCGCTTCCGGAAGCCCGGTTCTTGGGTTTGGAAGCGGTTGACGATTTCAACGCCTTCACGCCCATGGAGCTGATCGCCACGGCGGCCGAGACCGCGGCCCTTATCAAGAAATATCCGGCCGAGCCTTTTCTGGTTTTTCCGGAAGACCGGCGCTTCTCCATCCGTATGACCGGGGATCTGCCTTTACGCTGGGTGGACGGGCCCAAGCCGGCGCTGACCGGAGAGGCCGACCGGGGCGAATTCTTCGCCTTCCAGCTCGGCGTCTGGGCCTGCGGCCAGACGCTCGATGACGTGGGCGTCTCATTTTCCGATATGCGCGGCCCGACGGATCAGCTTATCCCGAAGTCCGCCCTGCGCTGCATCAACGCGGGAGGCACGGATTGGAACGGCGAGCCGCTGCGAAAAGCCGTGGCCGTGGAAAAAGGCTTGATCCAGGCGCTCTGGTGCGGAGTCCAGGTCCCGGCCGATTGCGCCCCCGGGTTGTATTCCGGCGAAACGACGGTCACGCCCAGGGGGGCGGCGCCGAAAAGCGTCCGTCTGGAACTGACGGTAACCTCGGCCTTGCGCGCCGACGGCGGTGACAGCGAGCCCGACCGTCTCTCACGCCTGCGCTGGCTGGATTCGACGCTGGCCTCCGATGACGAGATCGTCCGACCTTTCACCCCGTTGACCGTGAGCGATCGGACGATCGGCTGCCTGGGCCGCACCGTGACGCTGGGTCCGGACGGATTTCCGGCCGCTGTCCGGAGCTTCTTCGCTTCCGACGTCACCCGGATCCTGGAAAATGGGAAAAATGTCCTGGCCGGTCCAATGGCCCTCGTCGTCGAGGATGCGGCCGGGAAGATAATGCCCTGGAAGCCCGTTCGATTCGCGTTCACCGGCCGTTCGGAGGGAAAGGTCTCCTGGGAATTCCAAAGCCAGGCCGGGAATCTGCGGCTGGACGGCAAAGCCTGGATGGAGATGGACGGGTATCTCGAATACCAGGTCCGGATCTCGGCCGTGGCCGCGACTACGGTCAAGGACATCCGCTTACAGATCCCCTGGTCCCGGGACGCGGCCCGCTACATGATGGGGTTGGGACAGAAGGGCGGCCTGCGGCCCTCCGAGTTCCGCTGGACGTGGGACCAGAAGAAAAACCAGGATTCGCTGTGGCTGGGCGCGGTCAACGCCGGAATGCAGGTCGGTTTACGGGCGGAGAACTACAGCCGGCCGTTGAATACCAACTTTTATTTAAGCAAGCCGCTCAATCTTCCGCCCTCCTGGCACAACGGGGGAGGGGGAAAAGTCACGGTCATGGAAGCGGGCCCGGACGTCGTGCGGTTCACGGCCGCCAGCGGAGAGCGGACGATCGAGCCGGGGCAGGACTTGCGCTATGATTTCATCCTGCTCCTGACGCCGTTCAAGACGATCGATCCAAAAAACCAGTTCGCCACCCGTTTCATCCACACCTTCAAACCGCTGGAAGAAATCGCCGCGAGCGGCGCCAACACCATCAACATCCACCATGCCAACGCCATCAACCCCTATATCAACTATCCGTTTCTCCGCCCGGCGGAGATGAAGGCCTATATCGACGACGCTCACCGGCGCGGATTCAAGGTCAAAATCTACAACACCATCCGCGAGCTCTCCAATCATGCGCCGGAAATATTTGCCTTGCGCAGCCTGGGCTCCGAGATCTTTTCCCACGGCCCCGGCGGGGGCTATTCCTGGCTCCAGGAGCACCTCGGTTCGGATTACATCCCGGCCTGGTTTGTTCCGGATCTCCAGGACGCCGCTGTCGTCAATAGCGGGATGTCGCGTTGGCACAATTACTATATTGAAGGGTTGAACTGGCTGGCCAAGAACATCGGCATCGACGGCCTTTATATCGACGACGTGGCCTTCGACCGGACGACCATGAAGCGCGTCCGCAAGGTCCTGGACCGCAATCGGCCTGGCGCGTTGATCGATCTTCACTCGGCCAACCAGTACAATCCGCGCGACGGCTTCATTTCCAGCGCAACCCTCTATCTCGAGCACTTTCCCTATCTCAACCGTCTGTGGTTCGGCGAGTATTTCGATTATCAGGCCTCTCCGGCCGACTATTGGCTGGTCGAAGTCTCCGGAATTCCCTTCGGTTTGATGGGAGAGATGCTCCAGGACGGCGGGAATCCTTGGCGGGGCATGGTCTATGGCATGACCAACCGTTTGCCCTGGTCGGGCAACGACCCGTCTCGCCTCTGGAGGATCTGGGACTCCTTTGGCATCGGCGAGGCCCGCATGATCGGCTACTGGGCCGACGACTGCCCGGTTCGGACAGATGACCCGGACGTGGCCGCGACGGTCTTCCAGAAGAAGGACCGGACGATGATAGCCGTCGCCAGCTGGGCCAAGATTCCGATAAAAGCCCGCTTGAAGATCGATTGGAAAGCGTTGGGAATCGATCCGTTGAAAGCCAAGCTGCGTGCGCCGGAGATCCCGGACTTCCAGTTTGCCTCTGAATTCGCTCCCGGCGATCCCATTCCCTTTGAGGTCGGAAAGGGCTGGATTTTGATTTTGGAATGAGCCGGAAGATCCGCCGAAAATTCCGGTTTTTCGCGTTAAACAGAATCCCCGCCGATGGCGCATGATATTTGTAGAGATTCGATAAAATCGATTCGGGGGAAACGATGAATAATATCCTATCGGTGAGCATCGCGATTTTCGTTTTAGGTTCCTTGGCAGCGACCGATCCGGCCCCAATCCGGCAAAAACTCCCGCCTAGGCTCAAGGCCGATCTCGCCATCGGCGCGGATGAGGGGGACGAAAATCTCATTTTTGGAAGCATCGCGCATATCGATCTCGATAGGGCCGGCCGTATCTATGCGCTCGATTATAAAGATGCGAAAATCCGGATTTTTGATCCGAATGGAAGAGTTCTTAAAGTTTTTTCCATTCCCGCCGGACAGGGGCCCCGGGAACTCTCCCAAATCGGCTCCATGGCCGTCAGCCCCGATGGCCTTATTTTCTTGAATGAAATGAGAAAAGTGGTGGTTTACGATCGCAACGGCGACTTTATCCGGTATTTTCCGTTGGATTTCAACGCCACGACGATCTGCAACGCCGGCGACGAAAATGTGATCGCCATCGGTCTGGATAAAGGAAAAATCCTTCACGTCTACACAGCGGAAGGCCGAGCGATCGGATCGTTTGCCGATCCCTTCGAAGTCCCGGCTTCGCTCTCCGAATTCAAGGACGCATCGTTTCTTAAAGCGCCCATTCTCTTCAGCACATCCAAATCGGGCCGTGTGTTCGTTTTGAATCCCCATCGATACGAAATCTCGATCTATAAAGACCTCAAGCTTGTTGGCCAAATCAAGGGCCAGAGCGATATCTTTGAAAAAGCGGGGACTCCCGGCCAAGCGCGGGGAAGAGTGTTTCTTTTTCCGACCGCGTATGTCCAGGAAGCGGGCCAGAGAATTTACGTGACGATCAGCAAACCGGCCATGAAAACCGGACATGAAATGGATATTNNCGCGGAGGAGGAACCCTTTTCTCGCATCGTCCGATACATCGTCGAGAATTAAAGCCTCGGATTGATTGGGCCTGGACCAACGATAAAGTGCGATGAGAAAGAAGCGCGGATCGTTGGAGCGAATAGGGGGCGAGGAGAGCGTTGGGGGAAAACCCGTATAACGACCGAACGGGAATGGACCTGACTCATTGGGCTGAGTTCGAGCCCGATGAGTCAGGGTGTGAGGGAGTCATGTCGGAACGAGTTTTCCTCGCCGGGGAAAACGAGCGTGTTTTCTCCCACTGCTCCCCGAGGCCCCCTATTCCTCTTTAGAGTCCTTGTCCTCGAAAAAGTTCTTCGCCGCGTGGGCCAGCCGGGTCAGCTCGTTGTCGACAAGGAAGTTGACGGTCCCGACCTCGAAGGCGCCGTCGTCGTGGCGCTCGCCGGCCGGGACGCCGGTCAGAAGCCCGATGCCCTCGTCGATCGTGTGGATGGGATAAATGCGGAACTTCCCCTCGGCCGCGGCCTGTACGATATCGGACCGGAGCATCAGGTTCTGGATGTTCTGGTGGGGGATCATCACTCCTTGAGTGCCGGTCAGTCCTTTAGCCTTGCAGACTTCGAAGAAGCCCTCGATCTTCTCATTGACCCCGCCGATCGGCTGGATTTCGCCCATTTGGTTGAGCGACCCGGTCACGGCGAGGTCCTGGCGAAGGGGCAGCCCCGAGAGCGCCGAAAGGACGGCATAGACCTCGGTCGAGGAGGCGCTGTCGCCATCAACGCCGCCATAGCTTTGTTCGAAGGCGATGGATGCCGACAGGGCGAAGGGCTTGTCCTTGGCGTATTGGCCCCGCAGGTATCCGCCCAGGATGAGCACGCCCTTGCTGTGGGAGCTTCCGCTCAGGTCGGCCTCGCGCTCGATGTTGACCACTCCGGCCCGGCCGACCGAGGTCCGGGCGGTGATGCGGGAGGGCTTGCCGAACGAAAACTGGCCCATGCTGTAGACGGCCAGTCCGTTGACCTGGCCGACGGCCCGGCCCTCGGTGGCGATGAGGATGGAACCTTCCTCGATCATCTCCTGGATCTTGTCCGCGATCAGGCTGACCCGCTCGAAGCGTTCCCGGACGGCCGTCTCGACATGCGCCGCGGCGACGGCCGTCCGCCCTTCCTTGCGGGCCCAGTAGCTCGATTCGCGGATGACGTCGGCGATGACATTGAATCGCGTGCTCAGCTTCTTGTGCCGGCCGGCGATGCGGGTGCCGTACTCGATGAGGGCGGCCATGCCCATGCGGTCGAACTTCAGCAGTCCGTCCTCCTCGCCGATCTTGCGAATGAAGCGGATATAATCCGCCACGGCCTCGCCGGTCTTGGCCATCTCCGAATCGAACTCGGCCTTGATCTTGAAAATCTTGCGGAAATCCTCGTCGGCGAAATAGAGCAGGTTGTAGATCTCCTCGTCGCCGATGAAGACCAGCTTGACGTTGATCTTGACCGGCTGGGGCTTCAGCCGGGCGGCCGCGAACAGGAACAGGGCGGCGTAATTCTGCATCTCGAAGATCTGGTTGCGCAGGCTCCTTTTCAGCGTGGCCCACACACCCGGCTCGATCAGGGCGTCCAGGGCGTTGACCACCAGGTAGCCGCCGTTGGCCTTGAGAAACGAACCGGCCTTGATCTTGGTGAAATCCGTCTGCAGTGTGCCGTACCGGTTCATGGTCGATTCGATCGAGCCGAACAGGTTCATGTAGGTGGGATTGGTTTCCATGATGACCGGGGCGTGTTTGCGCTCGGCATTGTCCACCAGGAGATTGACCCGGTATTCGAGCAAGGGGTCGGCCGGAGGGGCTTCGTGCTTGTCTTCCTCTTTCTTGTTGTTTTTGAACAGCTCCAGGTTGTTGCTCAAGCTGGATTCCACATCGTTCAGGTATTCGACGGCCTTGGGATCGGAGAATTTGCCCCGGATGACGTCCACAACCGCCTTGATGATGGGAGTGATGGCTTCGGCGTCCCAAGCCTTGAGGCGGCTGCGGGTCTCCTCCTCGATCTCCCGGAGCCGTTCGAAGATCGATTCCAGCTTTTGGGACAGGACTTCGTATTTCTTTTTCAGGGCCTCCAGATCGGCGGCCGGGAACTTCTTCTCCTTGACCAGGGCTTCCAGCTTGGGAAAGGGGGCGGGCTGGTCTTCGATGAACGGTATGAGATCGGGCTTGACGAAGAGGCCCATCTGGACCTGGATGACGGAGAATCCCTCCTTGGCCGTCTCCTCCTCGAAGGATTGCAGAAGTCCTTTCTGCTTGGCCTGCTGCTCCTCGATGACGGCGTCCCGGCGCTCGGTGTAATAGGGGCTTTTCAGCAGATCCGGGATATTGTGCTTGAGCATCTCCAGCAGGTTGTCCATGGCCGCCACGAACAGTCGTCCCTGCCCGGCCGCAAAAACGAGAAGCGCCGGCTCGTCCGGCTCCTTGAAGTTGTTGACATAAAGCAAATCGTCGGGCGGGCGTTCGCCTTTTTCCCAACGCTCCAGCAGCTGCTTGATCGTCGTCGTCCGGCCGGTGCCGGCCATGCCGGTGATGAAGATGTTGTAGCCCAGGCTGTTGATGTCCAGGCCGGTCTGGAGGGCCTTGAGGGCCCGATCCTGGCCGATGATCTCCTCGCAGGCGGGGCAGAGATCGCTCGTCTCGTAGGGCAGGCTGGCGGGGTCGCAGCGCCAGCGCAGCTTCTCCAAGGGGACTTCGGGAAAGACCGGTGGGACGGGCATAAGATCGGCTCCTAAACGGAATTCCAGGGACGATTGTGATTTAGCACATCCCCGGGGTCATTTACAAGCCGGACGTTTCCCGGTAAAATGAATTGATTTTGCGGCGTAAAGGAGCGGCCATGAAAACGTTCGAAGGAAAGCTGCAGGCCAAGGGATTCAAGATCGGCATCGTGTCCAGCCGGTTCAACCAATTCCTGACCGGAGAACTCCTGGGCGGGGCCTTGGATGCGTTGAAGAAGCTCGGTGCGGACGATGCCGACATCGTCGTCTACAAAGTGCCCGGCTCGTTCGAAATCCCGGTCGTGGCCAAGAAGCTGGCCGCGTCCGGCAAGGTCGACGGAGTCCTCTGTGTCGGCGCGCTGATCCGGGGCGATACGCCCCATTTCGATTTCCTGGGCGCCGAAGTGACCAAGGGACTGGCCCAGATCGCCCTTGACCTGGGCGTGCCGGTTTCCTTCGGCATCCTGACCGTGGACACCATCGAGCAGGGCATCGAACGGTCCGGTACCAAGTCCGGGAATAAGGGCTGGGATGCGGCCTTTTCCCTGATCGAAACGCTCAATCTGCTTAAGGACGCCAAGCTGTAAATCCGCCCGGCGGCGCGGCCCGAGGCCGGCGCCGGGAGACGAAAGACCGACACCCCATGGGCAAACGCCGAACCGCGCGCGAACGCGCCCTGCAGATCCTCTACGAGGCCGAGTTCAACGACGCCCCCCTCGAGGACATCCTCCGGGCCCAATGGGCGGAAACGCCGGCCGATGAGGACGTCCGGACCTATGCCGAAGGACTGGTCCGCGGGACCGCCGCCCGGAGGGACGAGCTTGACGGCATTCTGCGCGGCGCCTCGGCCAACTGGCGCGTGGCCCGCATGACCGCCGTCGATCGCTGCATCCTGCGCCTGGCGGTTTTCGAGCTGCTCGAACAAACGACACGCCTGGCCCCGGCGATCATCATCAACGAGGCCATCGAAATAGCCAAGCGCTTCAGCGGAGAAGAGGCCGCCCTCTTCATCAACGGCGTCCTCGATGCCGTCCGCCGCTCGCTGGGCCTGCCGGAATCCCCCAGGAAAGTGAAAGACCATGAGTCCAGAACCGAAGAAAAGCCAGGAAGAATCCGCGCCAGCGGAGGAATCGAAAAAAAACGACCAGGAGATCGCCCGGGCCGAAAACCTTGACCGGCTGATCGCCGCCGGGATCGACCCGTTCCCCCACAAGGTCGAAAATACCCACTCCGTCGGCGAGGCTGTGGCGTTCTTCTCCCCGAAGACCAAAGAAGAGCTGGAGGCGGACCAGACACGCGTCCGCATCCCCGGACGGATCCTGTCCATCCGCAAAATGGGCAAGGCCACGTTCTTCCATATCTCCGATACCAAGGCCAGGCTGCAGGTCTATATCCGCGCCGACAAGGTCGGCTTGGGGGCCTACGAACGGTTCGGCCTGATCGACCTGGGCGACTGGATCGCCGTCGAGGGTTCACTCTTCAGGACCCATACGGGAGAGCTGACCGTGCTCTGCGCCTCCTACGAGTTTCTGGCCAAGTGTCTTCATCCGCTGCCCGAGAAATGGCACGGACTCCAGGACGTCGAGATCCGCTATCGCCGCCGCTATCTCGATCTGATCATGAATCCCGAGGTCGCCGGGATCTTCCGGCTGCGCGGCTCCATCGTTTCCTACATCCGCCGCTATTTCGACGAGCGCGGCTACATCGAGGTCGAGACGCCGATGATGCAGGCCATNNTCTACCTGCGCATCGCCCCGGAGCTTTATCTCAAACGCCTGACCGTCGGCGGACTGGAGCGGGTCTACGAGATCAACCGAAATTTCCGCAACGAGGGCATCGACGCCGAACATAACCCGGAATTCACCATGCTCGAGTTCTACCAGGCTTACAGCGATTATAACGATATGATGGCCCTGACCGAGGACCTCCTCGGCGGGATGTGCCGGACGCTGCTGGGCCGGGACGAATTCACTTACGGCGATAATACGATAAGCATAAAAACGCCTTGGCGTCGGTTGAAGTTCCGGGACGCCCTCGTCCAGTATAGCGGGTTGTCCTCGGCCGCTTTCGACGACCGGGCCGAGATCATCCGATATGGCGAGAAGCTGGCCCCGGACAAAAAGCCGCTGACGTACGGCAAGGCCCTGGATATCATCTTCGATAAGCACGTCAAGGAACACCTCGTCCAGCCGACCTTCCTCATCAACCATCCCAAGGAAGTCTCGCCGCTGGCCAAGGCCGCCCTCGGCGCTCCCGAGGAGGCCGCCCGGTTCGAGCTGTTCATTTCAGGCATGGAGCTGGCCAACGCCTTTTCCGAGCTGACTGATCCGGCGGAGCAGCGGCTGCGCTTCGAACAGCAGGCCGAAGAGAAGAAAAAGGGCGACGACGAGACCCACCCCATCGACCTGGACTATGTCCAGGCCCTGGAATATGGGCTGCCGCCGACGGGCGGGGAGGGGATCGGCATCGACAGGCTGACCATGCTGCTGGCCAACCGCCGCTCCATCCGCGAAGTCATCCTCTTTCCCCTGCTTCGGCCGAGAGACTGAGGAGGCCCATGTCCACCGCGTCGTTCATCGCCCGGCGCTACCTGACGGCCAAGCGCAAGCAGGCCTTCGTCTCCATCATCACCTTTATTTCGGCGCTCGGCATCACCATCGGCGTAGCCGCCCTGATTATCGCCGTGGCCCTGATCACGGGATTCCAGGAAGATGTCCAGGGCAAGATCCTGCGGGCGACGAGCCACCTCATGATCTCCGATGTCACCGGCGACAGCCTCCGGAACCACAAAGCCCTGTCCCAAGAGGTCCGGGGCTTCCAGGGCGTGAAATCGGTCTCGCCCGTCGCCGTCAACGTGGTCCTCATCCAGGGCCGGGCCAAAACCCATCCGGCAACGATGAAGGGCATGGACCTGGACCTGGAGGCCAAGCAATCGGATTGGCTGGGCCATCTGGAGTCCGGCGAGCTGCCCCGCCCGGGCGACCGGCCGGGGGTGGTCCTCGGCCGCGACCTGGCCTACACGCTGGGGGCCGGAATCGGGGATATCCTCAGCGTTCTGACCCCGTCCTTCCGGCTGTCTCCCTTCGGGGCCTTGCCCAAGATCAAGACCTTCCGCGTAACGGGCGTTTTCTCAACCGGCCTCTATGAATTCGACTCCTCCACGGCCATCGTCCCCATTGCCACGGCTCAAAAGATCTTCGACATGGACGACGGCGTCAGCTACCTGCAGGTCATGCTCTACGACGTGTTCGCCGCGCCCCGCCTCAAAGAGGAATTGAAGACGGCCCTGCCGCCCTTGATTTACATCACGACGTGGGGTGAGCTCAACAAATCCCTTTTTTCCGCCCTCAAGCTGGAAAAGACCATCATCTTCCTGACCATCGCCCTCATTGTCCTGGTGGCTTCGCTCAACATCATCGCCACGCTTATCCTCATGGTCATGGAAAAGACGCGCGACATCGGCATCCTCATGTCCATGGGCGCGACCCCCGGCCAGATCCAAAAGGTTTTCTTTCTCCAGGGGTCCATGATCGGACTTGGCGGAACTTTCCTGGGCACGGCCCTCGGCCTGGGCTGGTGCGCCCTGGCCAACTCCCTGAAGCTGATCCGGGTTCCCGTCGACATCTATCAGATCTCCTATGTTCCCTTCCATATCAAGCCGTTCGATCTGCTGGTCATCGTCGGTGTTTCACTCCTCATCAGCCTGACATCGACGCTTTTCCCCTCCCGGCGGGCCTCCAAGGTCGATCCGGCGATGGCCTTGAAATATGAGTGAACCCCTGGTCCGCGCGGTCAACCTGGGACGGGATTATCCGCTCCCCGACGGCGTTCTGCAGGTCTTTAGCGGCCTGCAATTCGAGCTCGAACAAGGCGATGTGGCCGCCATCATGGGCGTCTCCGGCGTAGGGAAGACGACCCTTCTCAACCTCCTCGGGGCGCTGGACCGGCCGACGGAGGGGACGGTCTATATCGACGGCGTGGACGTCTTCGCCAGGGACGGGAAGGACCTGGCCCGGATCCGCAACGAAAAGATCGGTTTTGTTTTCCAGTTCTTCCACCTCCTGCCGGAATTCACGGCCCTCGAAAACGTGGCTCTGCCCCTTATGATCGGCGGGCGGAAGCGGCCCGAGGCCCTGGAAAGGGCGGCCGGAGTGCTGGCCGAGGTCGGACTGGCCCATAAGGCCCGCTCGCGCCCTTCCCAGATGTCGGGCGGTGAACAGCAGAGAGTGGCCCTGGCCCGGGCCCTGGCCAACGGACCGCGGCTTCTCTTAGCCGACGAACCGACCGGAAACCTCGACTGGAAGACGGGGGAGTTCATCCTCGATCTCCTTCTGGATCTGCACCGCCGCCTGGGGCTTTCCTCGATCCTCGTCACTCACAACGACAAGGTCGCCCGGTACTGCGGAAAAGTGTTCGCCCTGGAACAGGGGACGCTGAAACGAATCTCCTGAATCCGGCGTTGAATAAGGATGAAGGAAGGCCGGCGGCCGATCTCCAGCGGCTTGGAAAATATGGCCCGATGTGTTATAAGGATTAGATCATGAAGAAGCTTTTGCTCATCCTCTTAGGCATGCTTCTGCCCCTGGCCGCGTTCGGCCAGGAGATGATCGAGCGGATCGACATCGTCGGCAATGAGCGCGTCACCAAGGAAACGATCATGTATTATCTCTCCTCGCGGGAGGGGGATTTTTTCAGCGAAGACCTGCTCAAAAAGGATTTCCGGGTGCTCTGGTCGACCGGTTTCTTCTCCGACATCAGGATAGAGCAATCGCAGGCCCCCCGGGGCCGGATTATCAAGATCACGGTCGAGGAAACTCCTCTCATCAAGTCCATCACTTATAAAACGGGCAAGAAGGTCAAGGACGACGATATCACCAACAAGCTGAAGGAAAAGGACGAGTACCTCCTGGCCTATAGCAACTACAGCCCGTTCAAGCTGCAGAAGATCAAAAAGACGATCGAGGACCTCTTGGCCGAAAAAGGCCTGGGGGCGGCCGTCGTCGAGGTCGTCACGGAAAAGAAGGGCAAGAACGAAGTCGACGTCACCTTCAAGATCGACGAGGGGCCCAAGGTCCGGGTCGGCGAAGTCCTCTTCTCCGGAAAAGCCAAGCTGCCCGACAGCGTTCTTAGGGAATCGGTCAAGGAGAACATGCCCCATTCGC
The DNA here is from genome assembly GCA_003154255.1 of Candidatus Aminicenantota bacterium. Taxonomy (GTDB): domain Bacteria; phylum Acidobacteriota; class Aminicenantia; order Aminicenantales; family UBA4085; genus UBA4085. The sequence goes on from PMCY01000175.1 coordinate 29,973, forward strand.
TGTTTTCCTGGATCCAGGGCAAAGACGTCTTTAAACAGAACAAGCTGGCCGACGACGTCGCATCGATAAAGAAAACTTTTCAGGAAAACGGCTATATGGAGGCCACGGTCGGTGAGCCCAAGATCGAAGAGATTCAGAAGAAGACCCTCTTCCCCTGGTCCAAACCGCAGAAAATGATGCGGATCACGTTTCCGGTCAATGCCGGGTACCTCTACCGCGTCGGCGAGATCAAAATTGAAGGCAATAAGGCCTTCACCCCCCAAGGCATTCTCAGCCAGATCAAGTTCATCAAGGGCGCCTCTTACAGCACCAAGGTCCGGGAGAAGAGCGTGGAGTCCCTGGGAGACCTGTTTCGCAATTTCGGCTATCTCTATGCCCAGGTCATGCCGGTCGAGAACCTCGATCCCAAGAATAAAATCGTCAATGTCACCTACCAGGTTTTTGAGGGGGAGATCTGCTTCATCCGGCGCATGGAATTCCGGGGCAACCTTTTCACCAAAGACAAGGTCATCCGCCGCGAGATGCTTCTGCGCGAGGGGGACGTCTTCAGCCTAGCCTTCTTCAAGGACAGCGTCCTGCGGGTCAAACAGCTCGGTCTGATCGACCTGGAGAAGGATCCCGACATCAAGCCGACCGCGGGCGATCCCAACCAGTTCGACGTCGTCATGAACGTCAAGGAGCTGCAGCGCAACAACATTCAGTTCACCGCCGGCTACAGCGGCTACGAGGGGACCTTCGTGGCGGCCAGCTATTCGACGGTCAACTTCATGGGCGGCGGGGAGTCCTTCGAGATCACTGCCCAATACGGCGGGCGGGTTCGGAACTACGTCTTAGGTTTAACCGAACCATACCTCTTTGATCTGCCGATGAGCGCCGGCTTCAACATCTACAGTCGTTACCAGGATTATCCGCTGATCTATAACCAAAAGTCCAGGGGCATCGATCTCAACCTGGGCGCCCGCGTCATTGGTTATTGGCGGGCCGGACTGACGTACAGCTTCCAGTTCTTGGACGTCAGCTACCCCACGTCCACGGACACGACCACCGGGACGACATCCACGACGGTAGATCCCTTGTACCTGGCTATGTACGGCTGGGGCAAATATAATATGAGCTCCATTACGCCGTCCCTCTACCGCTCGACCATAGACAGCCCGCTGACGCCGACGTCGGGGACCATGTACAGCTTCTCCTTCAAATATGCCGGCACGTTCCTCGGCGGCGACGTGGACATTTTCAAGCCCTCGGTGCAGTTCACTCATTACCAGCCGATCGTGCCGCAAATCTTCTCCCTGGGCGCGCACGTCGAATATTCCGAGGTCAAGCCCTTGCGCTCGGGCACCCAGATCCCGTTCTGGGAGCACTTCTATCTTGGCGGCGAGCGCAACGTCCGCGGGTACGAGATCTACACCATCGGCCCGCGCGATTCCAACGGCACGAATCTGGGGGGAACAAAAGAGCTGATCTTCAACGCCGAGGCCATCCTGCACGTCGGCGGGGGGGAGAGCCCCCTCTACCTGATCGCTTTCCACGACCGGGGCAATGCCTGGAGCAAGGACCAGAAAATCAGCTGGACGGACCTTTACACTTCGACGGGCCTCGAGGCGCGTATTTTCGTGCCTGCCCTAAGAGTTCCTTTCCGCTTGATTTTTTCGTATAATAACCGCCGGATTTACTCGACGGATTCCAATTTCGCCTTCCGTTTCGCGATTGGAACGACGTTCTGACGTAACCGGGACTCTGTCCCCTAATTCTTCGAGGAGGTTGGATCATGAGGAAATTCTTCGCCACGCTGGCTATGATCGCCCTGTTCGGCGGTTTCGCCGCCGTCTACGCCCAGTCCAAGATCGGCGTCATTAATTCCCAGGAAGTCCTGGAAAAGTCGGCCGAAGGCAAACGGGTCATCGCCCGCATCCAGGAGCGCGATAAGCAGTACCAGGCCAATATCGCCAAGCTGGATGAGGAAATCCGCACTTTGCAGACCAGCCTCAACACCCAGCGCCTGACCATGACCGATGAAGCGGCCCTGGCCAAGCAGGCCGACCTGGAAAAGAAGACCACCGACCGCAAACGGATGGCCGAGGATGCCTATTCCGGCATGCAGGAGCTGACCAACCGGCTGTTCAAGAAGGTCCAGGACGAGCTCATCCCCTTGGTCGAGCAGATGGGCAAGGAACGCGGGCACGAGATCATCTTCGACCTGCAGAAGAGCGGCGCCGCCTGGTTCAACCCGGCCATCGACCTGACTCCGGAGCTCATCAAGCGCTACGACGCTTCGAAGGCCGCGCCCGGAAAATGACGACCGGCCCCGTCCTGGATATCGAAGGGATTCTCAAGTCCCTGCCGCACCGATATCCGTTCCTTCTCGTCGACCGCGTCTTGGAGTTGGAGCCGGGGAAGTCCATCCTGGCCCTGAAGAATGTCACCTTTAACGAGGAGTTCTTCCAGGGCCACTTCCCCCTAGTCCGGATCATGCCCGGCGTGTTGATCGTCGAGGCCATGGCCCAGGCAGGGGGCCTCCTCATCTACCATTCCATCCCGGACCCGGATAAGAAATTCATACTCTTCAGCAAGATCGACGACATGAAATTCCGCCGCCCCGTCGTCCCCGGCGACCAGCTCCGGCTGGCCGCCGAGCTGAGGAAGATCCGGGGGCGCTTCCACCAGATCCATGGTCGCGCCTATGTCGGCGAGGAGCTCGCCGTTGAGGGGGAGATGTGGGCGTCGCTTGTAGACCGGGGAGAACTCAATGGAGGCCAATAGCGATGTGACCATCCACCCGGCCGCGACCGTCCACCCCAAGGCCGAATTGGGGCCGGGCGTATGGATCGGCCCGGGATGCGTCATCGGGGAACACGTCCGGATCGGCCGCGGCACGCGGCTGGAGGCCCAGGTCGTCATCGAAGGCTGGACGACGATCGGGGAGGACAATTACTTCTCGCCCTTCTCGGCCATCGGCGGCCCGCCCCAGGATATCGGCTACCAGAACGACGAAACGCGCGTCGTCATCGGCGACCGCAACCAGTTCCGCGAATATATCACCGTCCACAGGGCCACGACTAAGGAAGATCGGGTCACCTCGATCGGCGACGATTGTTACTTCATGTCCTACGCCCACATCGCCCACGATTGCCGCATCGGCAACCGGGTCATTCTGACCAACGGGGCCACCTTAGGCGGTCACGTTCGCATCGGGGATCGGGCCAACATCAGCGCCTTTGTCGGCATCCACCAGTTCTCCCGGATTGGCCGCTTCGCCTTCGTCGGCGGATATTCCGTCCTGACCCAGGATGTCCTCCCGTTCGCCAAGGTTGTCGGCCAGCGGCCGCCGCGGATCTTCGGGATGAACATCATCGGGCTGCGGCGCAATGGCTTCAGCAAGGAGCGCATCGCCGCCATCAAACAGATCTACGGCCTCCTTTTCTACTCCGGCCTGAACACGACCCAGGCCGTGGAAGCCATCCGGGCTGAATGCCCGGCCGGCGACGACCGGGACGAGATCCTGGCCTTCATCGCCGCCTCCAAGCGCGGACTGATCAAAAAGACGGCGGAGACATGGGAGAACGCATCGGAGTGATCGCCGGGGCGGGAAATTTCCCGCTCCTGGCGCTCCGCGCGGCCCGCAGCGACGGCTATTCCTGCGTCGTCGCCGGTTTGCGGGGCGAAGCGCGCCCCGACATCGGAGCCGAGGCCGAGGCCTTGGAATGGTTCTCGGCCGCCGAGCTGGGCCGTCTGACGGCTTTCTTTAAAGAGCGGGGCATCCGCCGTGTGCTCCTGGCGGGCAAGATCGATCCGCGCATTGTCTTCGCCATCCAAGCCCCTGACGCCGCCCTGCAATCCCTTCTGACCAAAGCCCCTGATCGGACGCCCTCCGGACTGATCGGGGCCCTGATCGAATACCTGGCCGGACAGGGCCTGACCGTCATCGACCCGGAAGTCTGGCTGACCCCCTACTTCTGTCTCCCGGGAGTCCTGACGGGGTCCGCCCCGGCGGCCGACGTCCTGGCCGATATCGAGTATGGCTGGATCCGGGTCCGCCGCCTGGCGGATGAGGACATCGGGCAGACCCTGGCGGTCAAAGGCCGCGCCGTCGTCGCCGTCGAGGGTTTGGAAGGCACGGACGAGGCCATCAAACGGGCCGGGCGTCTGGCGGGAGAAGGCGTCGTCATCGTCAAAGTGGCCCGGACACGCCAGGACATGCGCATCGATGTGCCGGCCATCGGCGCCGAGACATTGCGCAGTCTGATCCGGATCGGCGCGGCGGCTCTCTGCTTCGAGGCCGGGCGTGTCGCACTCTTCGATCGGGAAGAATCTCTGGCCCTGGCCGAAGCCAACCGCATTGTGGTGCTGGCCCGCCGGGCTTAAGACGGAAGGATCATCATGGACAAAGTCAAAGTCGGAATCATCGGCGTGGGCTACTTGGGTATGCAGCATGCCCGGATCGCCTCATACTTGGAGCAGGCCGAACTCGTGGCCGTGGCCGACATCGATTTCAAAAAGGCCTTTGAGATCGGCAACCGCCACGGGGTCAAGTATTTTCAGAACTATGAAGAAATGCTCGACGAGATCGACGCCGGGATCGTGGCCACCCCCACGTCCGAACACTTCCATATCTCCATGGCCTTGCTCCGGCACGGCAAACACGTTCTCGTCGAGAAACCGATCACTGAAACCGTGGCCCAGGCTGAACAGCTTGTGGCCGAGGCCAAATCCAAGGGGCTCGTCTTCCAGGTCGGCCACCTGGAGCGCTTCAACCCGGCCGTAGAGGCCGTCGAAAACATGATCTCCGACCCCAAGTTCATCGAGGTCCAGCGGTTGGGCTCGTTCTCGGCCCGCTCCCTCGACGTCGACGTCGTCCTGGACCTTATGATCCACGACCTGGACATCATCTTGGCCCTGATCAAGGACGAGGTCGGGATCATCCGGTCCTCGGGCATCCATGTCCTTTCGGAGAAGATCGACATCGCCAACGCCCGCCTCGAATTCAAGTCGGGCTGCGTAGCCACCCTGACCGCCAGCCGCGTCCATCAGGGCAAGGTCCGCAAGCTCCGCATTTTTGAACCGACCGCCTATTACTCCATCGACTACATCGACCAGGAGGTCAAGGTTTTCCCCCTGAGCGGCCGGCAGACGGACATCAAAACCTTCAAGATCAAAAAGGAAGAACCCCTCAAAAAGGAAATCGATAATTTCCTGACCTGCATCAACGAAGGGCGGACGGGCAAGGTCAGCGGGGAGGAGGGCCTGCGCGCCCTGCGCCTGGCCCACGCCGTACTTAAGGAAATCGGAGCGGGCCAGGCCGTCTGACGACCGCCCGGCCCGCTGCGCACGGCTCCGTTACTTGGACATCTTGAAGAAGGCGTCGTCGAGACTCGCGTTGTAAGTGACCTTGGTGAAGGTCATGCGCAGGAACTCGGCGCCGGCCTGGTAGGTGATCATCTTGTGGGCCATCATGATGTCGCCCTCTTTCCTATAGTCCTCGAACACCGTTTCACCCTCGACGTCCGCGCCGGACATGTCCTGGGTCTTGGCCTTGGCCTTATAGATGAGGTAGGTGCCCGGATCGATATACATCGTGGCCTTGGTGCCGTCCTTGGAGGTCTGCTCGAGGACGAAGTATTCCTTGTCACCGATCTTTTCTTTGGCTTTCAGGACGTAGGTGATGCCGTACTTCTCGGGGTTGAGCAGGGCATCGTTGCCCAAGGCCTGGCGGCGCATGCTCTGTCCCTGTGTCTCGGGCATCTCTTCGGTCGAGCCCGTCTGGGGGTTGGTCATCCAGGCTTTTTGGCCGTCAAAGGCCTGGGTGATGACCATGCCCATGAGCTCGATGTCGATGCGCATCTTGTCCGGTTCCTTCTGGTACATGGTGACGCTGCCGTTCATTCCCATCTGGACCATCTCCAACGTGCCTGAAGTGGTAGTGTCCTTGACGGCGGCCAGGGCGGCCCGCCCGCCCAGCGCCTGGATCATCTTGTCCGAGAGGCCCTTGACGTCCGGAGTCTGGGCCGAGACGGTCAGCCCGGCCAGGAGCGCCAGCAGGATTCCGGCGACGGCGAATTTCTTCATAATGGTTCCTCCTTTGGGATCGTTGCGTCCTATTTTAATATGAATACGGCGCCCGGGCCAAAGGTTTTTCGCGCATTCGGAGAACCCCGGGCAGCCGTTGATTTCCAGGGGCCGAAAGTGTATTCATAGGAGCCATGACGACGAACCGCAAGCTGGGATTGTTCGACGCGGCCATGATCTCCAGCGGGGCCATGATCGGCGCCGGGATCTTCATGAATTCCGCGGAAAGCGCCCGCACCCTGCAGACTTCGGCCCAGCTCCTGCNNTCCTCGGCGGCATCTGCTTCGCCGAACTGGGCGCCCTGTTCCCGCAGTCCGGCGGGCAGGTCGTCTACCTGGAAAAGGGCTTCTCTCCGTGGCTGGGCTTCCTTTTCGGCTGGACTCTCTTCAGCACCATTCAGACGGGAGCCATCGCCGCCGTATCCATGACCT
>PMCY01000194.1:0-946 GCA_003154255.1 Candidatus Aminicenantota bacterium
GGGACGAGCACCTTCGACGGCCTGAGCATCGCCTGGGCCGTGGCCGAGTTTCTCCACGAGAACGAGCGCGTCCGGGCCAAAACGCTTTTCGCCACCCATTACCATGAGCTGACCGAGCTCCCCCTGACCCTGCCGCGCATAAAGAACCGCCATGTCGCCGTCCAGGAGCGGGGCGGGGAAGTCGTTTTCCTGCGCAAAATCGTCGACGGGCCTTCCGACCAGAGCTACGGCATCCACGTCGCCCAGCTGGCCGGTCTGCCCCGCGACGTCATCGGCCGGGCCCGGGAGATCCTCTTCAACCTGGAAAAACAGGAGCTGGACGATGCCGGCCGGCCGCGCCTGGCCTACTCCAAGGGGAAAAAGCCGGATCGCGATCAGATGTGGCTCTTCGGAGACGACCGCCGGGACTCGGCCCTCTCCGAGATCAAAGACCTGCTGGAATCCTGCGAGATCGCCTCCCTGACCCCCCTGGAGGCGTTGAATCTATTGGCCCGGCTGATCGAAAAGGCCCGTCAATAATCGTCGGCTTCCTCTTCGGTCGTAAATCCCTCTTTCTCGTCCTCCTCGTCGTCGTCTTCGCTTTCGAACTCTTCCTCATATTCGCGATCCTCCTCGTAGGGAGCGTCGCCGTCCTCTTCCTTGCGCGTCTCGATGGCCGCTTCCATTTCGTCCTTGGCGTCGTAGCGGCGCAGCCAATTCGAAGTGGAATCGCTATAGACCAGTTCGAGGTAGTCTTCTTCGATCTGGCAGAATACCGACATGCTGTGGCCGGTCTGGAGGTTGCCGACGGTTTCGCTGATCTCCGATTTCTTCTTGATGGCGTCGAGCGTGATCCAACTGGAGATTTCGATCTCTTCCATACTTGACTCCCGCGAACGAATCCAAGACTAAAAATAGCGATTTTTATGTATTTGTCAAGGGCCGCACCGCGACCTCGCGAGGCCGC
>PMCY01000194.1:1053-3527 GCA_003154255.1 Candidatus Aminicenantota bacterium
TCGCCGGCCTCAAGCCCGGCCGCCTGGGCCGGCGAACCGGGAGTGACGCCGGTGACCGTCAGGCCACCGTCGATGGATTGGACGTCGAGTCCAAGAGAAGCGCCCGGCGCGTCCTGATCGGATGTTTCCAGGCGCAATCCGCCGTAAGAGAAGTACTTGGAGTAATCAACGTCCCGGGTCGTGGAGGCATAAGCGAAAACCTCGTCGAGCGCGGTCCCGGCGGCGTTCTCGCAGGCGGCGCGGAACTCGGCGTCCGTGAATCCGCGTTTTCTCTCCCGGTCGAACGTCCGATACAGCGTCCGCATAACGTCGTCCAGGGATTTGCGGTTGCCGCTGGCGTGCCGGACGGCCAGGTCCAGCATGCCTCCCAGCATGGCCCCGTTGTCATAGTAGGAAATGGTCGTGGCCCGGTCCCCGCCCATGCCGGAGCCGCTCCAGGTCTGTAGACTGGATTCGGTGGCCGATTGGTAGCGGTGTCCCGTAGCCCCCTCGAAGCGGGTCATGGCCCCGGACAGGCGCTCCAGGTATTGAGCGGGCGTCATCAGTCCGGCCCGCACCAGGATGATGTCTTCGTAATAGACGGTCAGGCCCTCTGAAACCCAGAGCAGGTCGGTGATATTTTCGGCGTCATAGTCGAATGGCCCCAGGGCCAGCGGCCTGATGCGTTTGACGTTGAAGCAGTGGAAGTATTCGTGGGCGATGTAGCTCAACCAGCCAAGATATCCCTTGGCGTCGGCCAGGCTTTTACCGTTGAAGAAGCAGGCCGCGGAATTGGCGTGCTCGATGCCGCCGTTACCCTTCCCGATGAGAAGGAAGCGGTAATGTTTGTAGGGTATATCGCCCATGAGCCCGGTGGCGGCCTCCACGATCTTTTTCAGATCCGCGGTGATGTGAGCCCGGTCGACCGTTTCGGGGATGTCCTCCAGCGCCGCTTCGTGCGGCACGCCCTTGACCTCGAAGACGATGTTTTCCTGGTTGCCCAGGAGGATGGGGCAATCGTAAAGGGTGTCGAAATCCGGGGCGAAAAAGGTCCGGGGCCGGCCCGGGACCGGGTCGAGGCCGGTTGCGATCTTCGTCCAGCCCGCGGGAACATCCAGAATAACCGTGACCGGATGCCCGAGCCGGCCGGGCAGATAAAGGAACATCCCCGGAGGGGCGATAAAGGCCCGCTTTTCGTCCAAATTGTTCTGGGCGGCGAAATTGACAAGGCCCGCGACGTCGTACTCCACGGTCACCGTGGCGGCATTCCCGGCCGCCACGCGCCAGCCGCTGCGGGTGACCTTCTCCCAGGGCAAGGTCCGGCCGCCGCCGTCCGCGGCCCGGAAATTCGAGACCTTCGATTCATAGTCCAGTATCTTGTAAAAACCCGGCATCCAAGCGGGCATCTTGAAATCGAGCAGCNNTTGATCCCTTGGCAGCGCAGGATCACATGGAAAAGATGCTCGGCCGGGCGGGCCATCGAGACCCTGAAAGTCAAGCTGCCGTCGGCGGCTGAAGCGGGAACGACCAGGGCAAAAACCAGAGCCACAAGAACAGGGGGGAGCGCGCGGTATGGTTTGATCATGGATCGAGTCTAGTACCGACGTTGGAATCCCGTCAAGCGGCAGGCCGCGGGCTTGATTTTCCNNGAAGCCATCCAAACCGCCCAGCGGAAAGCCGAGGAGCTCGGCCACGCCGAAGTCGGGCCGGAACATCTGTTGTGGAGCTTCCTGACTCAGGAAGAAAATATCGTCGGCGCCTTGCTGGCCAAAATAGGAGTCGACCGGGACCGTTTGCGCGCGGACCTGTTGGACATCCTGGCGCGCAAGCCCAAAGCGCAGGGCGGAGAAACCGGACTTTCACCGGCCCTGCGGGCGATCTTGGATCAGGCCGAGAAAGAGGCCGAAGCCCTGAAGGACGAGTATGTCTCTACCGAGCATATTTTTCTGGCCCTGCTCAAGGACAAGTCCGCGGATGCCGCCCGCCTGCTGGAAAAAGCCGGTGTCAAGGAAGAGGCCGTCCTCCAGGCCCTGGCCGCGGTCCGCGGCTCGCAGCGCATCACCGACCCCCAGCCCGAAGCCAAGTTCCAGGCCCTGCAGAAGTACACCCGCGATTTAACCGCCCTGGCCCGCCAGGGCAAGCTGGATCCGGTCATCGGCCGGGAGGAGGAGATCCGGCGGGTCATCCAGGTCCTGTCCCGGCGGACCAAGAACAACCCGGTCCTCATCGGCGAGGCCGGCGTCGGCAAGACGGCCGTGGCCGAAGGCCTGGCCCAGCGGATCGCCAATGGCGACGTGCCCACGACACTCAAGGACAAGCGGCTGATGGCCCTGGATATCGGCTCGCTCATCGCCGGAACCAAGTACCGCGGCGAGTTCGAGGAGTGGCTCAAGAAGATCATCGAGGAGCTGCGCAGCACCAACGACGCGGTTCTGTTCATCGACGAGCTGCACACGCTGGTGGGGGCCGGCGCGGCCGAAGGTGCCATCGACGCC
>PMCY01000278.1 GCA_003154255.1 Candidatus Aminicenantota bacterium
CGGTCCAGGAGGACCCTCATGTATCAGCGCATCAAGTACGACTTCGCCCAGGAGCTTCTGAAGATCAAAGGCTCGGGCCTCTATAAAGAAGAGAGGACGATCCTCTCCGACCAGAAGCCCAACATCCGCGTTTCCTTCCCCGCGGGCAGCCCGCCGCGCGACGTCCTGAATTTCTGCGCCAACAACTACCTCGGCCTGGCCAACCATCCCAAGATCCTGGAAGCCGCCCGCAAGGCGCTTGACGAATACGGCTTCGGCCTGGCTTCGGTCCGCTTCATCTGCGGGACGCAGGACCTGCACTTGAAGCTGGAGGCGAAAATCGCCGCCTTCTTCCAGATGGAAGACGCGATCCTCTATTCTTCATGTTTCGACGCCAACGGCGGCTTGTTCGAGAGCCTTCTCGGCGCCGAGGACGCCATCGTCACCGATGCCCTCAACCATGCCTCGATCATCGACGGCATCCGCCTGTGCAAGGCCAAACGCTTCATCTACGACCACGCCGACATGGCCTCGCTGGAGAAGGCCCTGCGCGGCGCCCGCGAGCATATGGACATCTGGGACGGCCCGGGCCTGGCCAAAGAGCCCGTTCCCGCCCGCAACATCCTGATCATCACCGACGGCGTCTTTTCCATGGACGGCGACATCGCCGACATCCGCCGCATCGGCGAGCTGGGCAACACCTACGACGCGCTGGTCGTGGTCGACGATTCGCACGGCACGGGTGTGCTCGGCGCGACCGGGCGCGGCTCGGTCGAACATGCCGGCATGCTCGGCCAGGTCGACATCATCACTTCGACCCTGGGCAAGGCCATGGGCGGGGCCACCGGCGGCTTCACCGCGGGGCGGAGAGAGATTATTGAGATCCTGCGCCAGAAATCACGCCCTTACCTCTTCTCCAACACCGTGGCTCCGGTCATCGTCGCCGCGGGCATCGCCGCGTTCGACCTGCTGGCTCAGGGCGGCGGGTTGCGCGAACGGCTCTGGGAGAACACGGCCTTCTTCCGCGAGGCCATGAAGCAGCTCGGCTTCGATATCATCGACGGCATCCACCCCATCGTGCCCGTCCTTTTCCGCAAGTTCGAGAACGACGCCCAATTGGCCCAGCAGATGTCCCGCGAATTGTACGAGGAAGGAATCTATGTCGTCGGCTTCGTCTTCCCCGTCGTGCCCAAAGGCCAGTCGCGCATCCGCGTCCAGATCTCGGCCGCCCACACCCGCGAGCAGCTCGAGCAAGCCATCCGGGCCTTCGAAAAAATCGGCCGCAAGCTGGGAGTCATCTAAGCAGATGACAATGGAAGATTATTCTTCTCCTTCCCCAGTGCAAAGGCGGTTAATGGGGAATCGAAAAGTCCAGCGCCGCTAGTCGATCATTTCGGGGATAGGATTTGGATAGCCAGCCAATAAACGGTCCCCCGAGAGCCGAAATCGTGGGAAGGAAATCCGACGAGAAGAGTCTTCCCGCGGGAAAGGCTGAGCGTATGGTCCAGCAAAACCGGGGCCTCGGATTTAGTCCAGCGCGGTTTGGCCCCGGTTTCCCGTTCTCCGATCTTCCCCTGGCTTAGAGGGGGACTAATAACCCCGCCTTGAAAAACGACCCGAGCCGATATTTCGTTAGCGCTCTCTGCGATCGGATTTACAGTTAGCCAGTAATGGACGGGGTAGGAATGGTTATTGCGAATATAATAATATTCCTTTTCCAGCGGGAGACGGCGATTCTCGGTCTCGAAACCATTCCAGGAATATTCCTGATCCCCCAGAGGCTCGATTCCAATCCCCGGAAAGTGCCCCGTTTTCTTAAGTTCATCCAAATGATCGAAAAAAACCTTGTCGCGGATCACCTTCTTAATTTCGTCGATGGAGATTTCGGAAGGTGTAACGCGCTGAATCATAACGACTCCGTCTGGAAACGCAGAAGTGACGTCGCCTCCTCCCACGGTCCCGCCGACAATTCTCCCGGACCCATCGTCCCCGCCCCAGGTTATCGATTGAATCATGGGGATATTTAAAACACGAACGGATATTTTCAGCCCATTCTCCGATGCGGTATAACCGAAAGCCGAAATAAGAGCGGCGAATATTATCTGACAACCGACTCGATTAATCTTCATTTTTATGCCCCTCCCAAGAATACATACGTTTGTCTTACTCTTTATAATACTGAGGAAGGAGCGAAATATTCCATTTTTTTCGAACCGAATTCCGGAATTTAAAGAACTCGAATCACTGGCCTGACATTTTAATACAATAACGTCTTGACATCATAACGTCTTTGCCATAAATTATATAAAGAGAGATACCTCATGAATCAAACCAACAAGCGATACACCGTCTATCTCCAGGAAGAACTCCACCGGGCTCTCAAGGTTAAAGCGGCGGAGACCGAATATTCGGTTTCCGAGCTGGTGAACGACGCCGTTCGTCAGGCCCTGCGCGAAGATGCCGAGGACCTGGCCGCGTTCGATCAGCGGAAGAACGAGAAAATCATCTCCTTCGAGGACGTCGTTAAAAAATTAAAGGCCGATGGAAAGCTATAAAATCGGCTTCCGGGCTTCGGCCGAAAAGGAACTCCGCAAGCTTCCATCCGTCGAATTAGCCCGGTTGATCGAACGCATTTCCGGTTTGGCCGAGAATCCCCGTCCGCCGGGGAGTCATAAACTGTCCGGGGAAAAGAAATATCGGCTTCGCCAGGGCGACTATCGGATCATCTATTCCGTCGACGATGACGGAAAGTCCGTGCTGATCGTCAAGATCGGCCATCGTCGGGATATCTATCGCTGACGTGCCGAACGAATCCCTCTTCGGTCTTTCGAATCCAGGCGAATAGGCCTTTATTCCTTGGCCCGGCTCGTTTATCATAGGCGGTGATTCCGGTGAGCCGAATCTCACCGGAAAGGAGAACGTCATGCCTAAGCCATCCAAATACACTCTGGGCCTCGATTTCGGGACCAATTCCGTCCGGGCCCTGCTCGTCGACGTCCGCAGCGGCCGCGAGCTGGCCACCGCGGTCTTCGCCTACCCCTCGGGCAAGGCCGGTATCATCCTCGACCCCAAGGACCCCAACCTGGCCCGGCAGAACCCGGCCGACTACCTGAAGGGCATCGAGGCCACGGTCAAGAAGACCCTCTCGCTGGCCCGCAAAGCCGTGCCGTCCTTCCAGCCGGCCCAGGTCATCGGCATCGGCGTGGACACGACGGGATCGACGCCCATCCCCGTGGACAAGGAAGGCATCCCGCTGTCCTTCAAGAAGCAGTTCCGCAAGAATCCCAACGCCATGGCCTGGCTGTGGAAGGACCACACCGGCCACGCCGAGGCGGCCGAAATCACCGCCCTGGCCAAGAAGGAGCATCCCGAATACCTTGCCAAATGCGGCGGGACCTATTCCTCGGAGTGGTTTTTCAGCAAGATCCTGCATTGCCTGCGCGTCGATCCCAAGGTCTTCGAAGCGGCCTGGAGCTGGGTCGAATGCTGCGACTGGATCCCGACCGAGCTGGCCGGCGAGACCCGGCCGGAGAAGATCAAGCGCGGCCGCTGTTCGGCCGGCCACAAGGCCATGTTCAATGCCGATTGGGGCGGCCTGCCGGCCAAGGACTTTCTCTCCAAGCTCGATCCCGAGCTGGGCTTCCTGCGCGACCGGCTCTTCGACCGGACGGACACCGCCGACTGTGTGGCCGGCCCGCTGTCGTCCGAATGGGCCGGGATCCTCGGTTTGCCGGCCGGCATTCCCATCGCCGTGGGCGCCTTCGACGCCCACCTGGGCGCGGTCGGCTCGGGCGTCTTCCCAGGCAAGTTCGTCAAGATCGTCGGCACCAGCACGTGCGACGTCTGCGTCTGGCCCAGCGACAAACCGCTGGCCGACATCCCGGGACTTTGCGGCATCGTCGACGGCTCGGTCCTGCCCGGCTACTTCGGGCTGGAGGCCGGGCAATCGGCGGTCGGCGACATCTTCAATTGGTTCGTCGAGGTCATCCAGCCCGGCGGGCCCAAAAAAGGCTCGCACGAAGCCCTGACGGCCGGAGCGGCCAAACTGAAGCCCGGCGCCTCGGGGCTTCTGGCCCTGGATTGGAACAACGGCAACCGNNCAGACCCTGCACACGACGCCGGAGGAGATCTACCGGGCGCTCATCGAAGCCACGGCCTTCGGGGCCCGGACGATCATCGAGCGCTTCCAGGAATACGGCGTCAGGATCGACGAGGTCATCAACTGCGGCGGCATCGCCGAGAAGAATCCCCTGGTCATGCAGATCTACGCCGACGTCATCGGGCTGGAGATGAAGGTGGCCCGCTCGGCCCAGACCTGCGCCCTCGGCTCGGCCATCGCCGGCGCCGTGGCCGCGGGCAAGGCCGCCGGCGGCCACAAGGATTTCGCCGCGGCCCAGGCGGCCATGAGCGGGGTCAAGGCCAAGACCTACAAGCCCAACGCAGCCAACCACCGCGTCTATGACGAGCTGTTCAAGATTTACAAGAAGCTCCATGACGCCTTCGGCACCGAGGGATGGTCGGGTTCTCTGTACTACGTCATGAAGGACCTGCTCGTCATCCGCGACGCCGAGAGAAAGTAAGCGATGCTCGAAGATCTGAAGGAAAAAGTCCTCCAGGCCAACCTGGATCTCGTCCGGCACGGGTTGGTCATCCTGACCTTCGGCAACGTCAGCGGCTACGACCGCGCTTCCGGGCTGATGGCCATCAAGCCCAGCGGCATGTCCTACGAAGGAATGGCCGCCGAGGACATCGTCCTGGTCGACGCCGA
>PMCY01000259.1 GCA_003154255.1 Candidatus Aminicenantota bacterium
GGCGAACCGCTGAACTCACGAGGGCATCAGGTCCCCGCGGACCTGACGCCCTTTTTTTGCGCTTCCCTTTGTTGATTTACGGCCCCGGGAATAATATCCTTATCCCCGAGGAGAAGAGATGCGGAACGCCGTCTGCCCCTTTTGCGGAAATCCGGCCGAACGTGAAACGCGGTTCGCGGCGGTCCTCTCCTGCCGGCGCCACGGCCGATTCGAATGGTTCGATAGGGAGGGGATCGCGGACGTCGATCTGGTCCGGATCTATCAGTCTTACCCCTACAATGTCTCCTTGAAAACAGATTATGAAATCATGCGGCCCAAATACGTCCGCGGACTGCGACGCAGGATCCGCGGCTATTTCGAGACGCCGGCGGACCGCGGTTTTCTGGACGTCGGTTGCGCCAACGGCGAATATCTGGACTGCGCCAAGGAGCTCGGCCTGAACCCGGTCGTCGGGGTAGAGATCGACCAGAAGGCGGCCACCCAAGCCCGGGTGTTCGGCCCGGTTCATGCCTCGATAAAGGACGCGGGCGGCCCATTCGACATCGTCCAATGCAAGAATGTGCTCAGCAACATCGAGGACTTCGACGGATTCTTCGCCGCCCTTCTCCGGTTGACCCGGCCCGGCGGCGTCCTTTTTCTCGATGTTCTGAATCAATTCGGCTTCGTTGCCCGGGCCAAGAAAATGATGGGACGGCCCGGCATTCTCCGCCCTCCGTTCGTCATCAATGGCTTCTCCATGGCATCCGTTCGGGCCTTGGCCGTTAAACACGGGGCCCAGGTTCGGAAACTCGGAACGACGTATTCGGGATCGGATCTTCTCCCCTATCGAGAGTCGTTGGGCCTGGCCGTCCGCGGCCGGTTCACCAGGATGCTGGGAGCGGCCTCGATGATCACGGCCGATATTCTTCCGGACGCCGGGGCCGCGATCCGCTGATGTATGCCCGATATGGGAAGAGACTGCTGGATGCCGTGGCCGCCGAGCTGGGATTGATCCTCCTCCTGCCGATCATTCTCGGTGTGTCGCTTTTCCTCCTCATCAACCCCGGCCGTCCCCTCTTTTATTTTCAGAGCCGGGTCGGCCGCGGCGGAAAATGCTTTTCGATCGTCAAATTCCGGACGATGAAAGATGGCTGCGACGATCGGTTGACGATCACCGTTTTGGGAGACGAGCGCGTCACGCCCGCGGGCCGCATCTTTAGGAGCTGGAAGCTCGACGAGATCCCTCAGCTTTGGAACGTCCTGAAAGGCGAGATGAGCCTGGTCGGGCCGCGGCCCGACGTCTCCGGATATTACGACCGCCTGCAGGGAGCGGATCGCCGCATTCTGCTGCTTCGACCGGGCCTCACGGGGCCCGCCACATTGAAGTACGCCGATGAAGAAGCGGTCCTGGCCGGCCAAGCCGATCCCGTCCGTTACAACGATGAGATCATCTTCCCCGATAAAGTCGGCCTCAATCGGTGCTATCTGGACGAATGCTCGTTGGGCCTCGATCTCCGCTATCTGAGAATGACTCTCTTCGGCCACTGAGGGGGGACGCGGAACGCGATCGGCTTAGAAGACGCGGCTGACGGCGAAGCCGACTGTCAGTGCCTTCCCTTCATACTGCCCGGGAAGCTGAAAGTCCCAGATGGTCCGCGACGAGAGCGGCCCAACGGGCATCGAAGTCGGGCCCACGGACAGCGCCCGCGGCGCTCGATACTCGATAAAACCGTCCACTTTCCAGGAGGAAAAAAGAAAGCCCACCCCGAGCGTCGCGGCAAGCGCCCCCCGGCTGGGGAAGAACGGATTGATCGAATCATCCGCCGCGGGCGAGGGGTCGGTGAAGAACCCGGCCCGCACGGCCCAGGCCCCCAGGCGAGCTTCCGCTCCGAGTCGGACCCGCAGGGTGTCGCGAATGAACATCGGCATATGATCGTTGCCCCGTTCGCCCATATAGGATGTCCAGGCGGGGTCCTGGTATACGGTGTCGATGGCGTCCAGACTCGACCAGCGGGTCCATTCGAAATCGACCGCCAGGGTCAGAATCTCCAGCGGCCGTCCGGCCAAGCCCAGGCTCAGGCCCACCGGCCACTCGATGGTCTTGCGTATGGCCGAGGTTCGCCCGATGGATCTCGATAGGGCGGTAGCCAGGGCCGGAAACCCCTCCACACTCGCTTCGCCGTTGAACGAGATCGAGGTCGCCGTCCGCAGCACCGCCCCGAGACTGAATCGATCGCTCGGCCGAAAGGAAAAACCCAGCGTCGCCCCGAATCCCCATCCGGTCGAGCTTTCTTCGTACTGGCCGAGGTCGATCTCCCGAAAATAGGGCGGTTCCGGCAGAGGAGCGCTGAAATTTCCGGCATAGCGGCTGAAAGCGAACCGGCCGTAATTCGCGGTCAGGGACGCTCCGATCGAAAATTGCTCATCGATTTTATAGGCCACGACCGGGGCCAGGGTCAAAACGGACAGGCGGCCGCTCCAGCGGATATCCGACCGGTTCGCGGTCAGCGGAGCCAGGTCCGCGCCGCTCCAGACGGTCCCTGTATTCACGGGGGAATAAACGCCGAGGCCGAGGAAGAAGCGGCGGCCGACGGGGAATACGGCGCCGGCCGACCCGGTCGATAATTCGCCGTTCGAAGTCCGGCTTTGGATGTCCGGCGCCGATCCGCCGGGCCATGACCCCGTTCGCAGCCGCATCGTCCCGCGGGGAAAGGCCGCGTCCAGGGACAGGCCGTACGTGCCGCGGCCGGTCCAGGCCAATCCGGCCGGATTCCAATAGATGGCGCTATAATCGTCGGCCAAGGCGGTGAAGGCCCCGCCCAGGCTCCGGGCTTTGCTCCCCGGCCCGGCAAAGCTCAGGCCCTGGGCGAAGGCCCGCGTGGCCCCCAGCAAGGCCAGGCTAAGAACCAGGCCGGACAGCACTTTATGACGGACGTATTTCATCGGCTTGCAAGTCCAAGCCAAGGCGGCGCCAACCGCTCAGCGCCGCGCCGCCTTTTATTCAAATCATTCCGGAAAGTCGGGGACTTACCTGATATGTTCTCCCGGACGCAGATTCTTCTGTTTCTCGAAGCGAAAGCCGGGCTCGCCCGGGCCGGCCATAAGCGGAATCATCGATTCCCCGGACGGCAGCGGCACCAGGTTCGTCCCCGCTTTCCCGAGGAAATTCCGTCCTCCAGGACCCTGGGCGGATAGATCCAGGCAGCCGGGCGCCCGGAGAGGGCCGCTCACGAAAGTCCCGAACGGGCTCACCAAGCCCATGGAATCCATGGTGCCCGAGGCCCCGAAGGCCCGCATCCGCCCGGACACGATATCCGTGGCCGAGGAGGAAAGAAGGGCCCAGGCCCCGGTTTTGGAATACTTGACCCAGACGCCGCTCTGGGACGGCCAGATGCCGATCAG
>PMCY01000353.1 GCA_003154255.1 Candidatus Aminicenantota bacterium
TCGTGAGCTTGTGGAATCACGAGGATCTGAAAGCGGTGGAGAAGGGAGGCCGGATTTACGCCCCCGCCGACGTCGCCGCGTTTAATGCGGCTCACCTGGGAACGCGGTTGGAAGGAAGCGTCGATTGCATCGCCGTGCTGCCCGAATTATTGAGCGTTGCTCTGGATGGGGAAATTCTGAGCGTCGCGGCGCCGGGCGCTCCCGCCGGATGCAAAATCGTCGTCACCGCCGGCGATCCGTCGTATGGCGCGCGCTCCGTATCCTACGGGCCCGAGGCCTGTTCCGTCGCCCTCCACGAGCCGTTCGGCTTTCGCGACGAGAAATTCGTCGTCCAACTCTTTGATGGAAAGGGAGAGATTCTCGATGAGCGGGTGGTCCGCCTGGCCCGGGGGATTCCCCGCCTCATTTCCAAGGTTGAGAAAACGCCTCCGGCGCAAACCGCTCCCGTCGCACTCGCCCGCGATCTTAATGCTCGGGCGAGTACGGCGGAGAAGGATCCCCAAGCAAAGCTCGGGGCCCCTCCTGCCGGCATGGTCGAGATCCCGGCCGGGACGTTCGTTTTCAAAACGGCCGGGAATCCCGATGACGCCAACCCGGTCATTCCCTATCCGGATACATTGACGGCGCGCGCCATTGTCCAGCCGCGCTTTTTCATGGACAAATTCCCCGTGACCAACGCCCAATTCGCCGCTTTCCTCAAAGCGACGGGATATGCGCCCAAAGAGGCTTCCAACTATCTGAAGCATTGGGTCGGGGGGAAGCCGCCGGCGGGCTTGGAAAACCATCCCGTCGTCTGGATCGACATCGAGGACGCCCGGGCTTTTGCCCGCTGGGCGGGCAAGCGCCTGCCGACCGAGATCGAGTGGCAATATGCCGCCCAAGGGACGGACGGCCGGGCCTTTCCATGGGGCCCGAAGATGGAGCAGGGGCGCTGCAACAACAAGCTCAACCATACGACCCCGGTCGACGCCTTTCCCAAGGGTGCCAGCCCTTTCGGTGTTTTGGATATGGTCGGCAACGTCTGGCAATTGATCGACGATGTTTATGACAACGGCGCCTACACCTACGCCCTCATCCGCGGTGGCAGCCATTATGCGCCGGATAAGAGTGAATGGTACGTCAAGAGCGGTCCGCTGGCTGTGGATCGCGTCCAGATATTGCTCTTAATCGCCCCCGGCCTCGACCGCAACTCGACAGTCGGATTCCGCTGCGTCAAGGACGCGCCATAAGGGACAGCCTCGTCCGGCCCATATTTTACAGAAGCCCAGGCGAAAGTACTGTTCAGGAATTTCCGGGTGGATAAAAGAAGGGGGCCTCTGATAGCGCCACTCCTGTCTCTAGGACGCGGGTTTTTTGTTTCCCGCCGCTTCGCGTTATCAGAGGCCCAATCGACCTACTCGATAACCTCATTTAAGAGATACGTCCCGGACTTCGGGAAGTCAAGTCAGAAATCAAAATATATTTTGCGCGGCTTTTATGGCCGTGTTCCATGGGCGACGGCGGAGCAAAGGTAGGGATCTTTCTCCTCCAGTCGGATTCCATCATTGTCGCCATGGGTCCTCTTTTCAGGAGTCGAGACGGATTCTCAGCCCGATGGAGGTTTCTATTTATCGACGCTTCCTCCCCGTCCCTGTCCGGTGTGTCCTGCCTTCCGCGGAGAACGATAATGCAGGGAAGTCGGGGAAGTCAACGGCGCGGCCGTCTGTGATCGGTCCGAACCCCGTTGAGTCTCTTCCCGCAAGGGGGAAAACGGTTTATTCTACGATGGCGCTCATGGACGGAGACCGCTTCCGAGCTAACTTGAGGCGATAGCCGGACGTATAGCTCTTTGAGGAGACCAAACGATGAGAGCCGATCGTTCTTTTTTGCTCGTTTTGGCTTTGGTTGTGGCTGCCTTTGCNNGCAGCTTCGTGTTCGAAGGAGCTCGCGCTCCAGGAGCCGACACATGGCGAATCTATTTTGGATCGGACGTCCCACGTCGAGCCCAAGCTGCTGACCGAGATCCCGGCGACCTTCCGCTGGTGCGACCGGATCGAGGGTCTGGATAAGCGCCGCCTCAACGTCGGCGACGCCGAGCTGTACGTCGAGGTCGAGGGGAAAGGAACGCCGATCGTGCTCATTAACGGCGGGCCGGGCGGGACTCACCACTACTTCCACCCCTGGTTTTCCCGGCTGAGGAAAAACGCCACGGTCGTCTATTACGACCAACGCGGCTGCGGGCTCTCCGATTTCAATCCGGGGGCGAAGGGGTATTCCGTCGAACAAGCGGCCCAAGACCTGGACGGCGTCCGCCGAGCTCTCGGCTTCAAGAAGTGGATCGTGCTGGGCTATTCCTACGGCGGATTTCTGGCCCAGCTCTACACGATCCTTGATCCTGAAAACGTCGCCGGCCTGGTCCTGCTCGGGGCCGAGCCGGGGATGCGGACCGATTTCGGCCCGTCCCGCGAGGACGATTTCGTCACGGACCCGGAGAAGGCCCGAATGGAAGCGCTGGGCGAAGAACTCCGGCAAT
>PMCY01000026.1:0-1662 GCA_003154255.1 Candidatus Aminicenantota bacterium
CTGGATTACCTGATGCTCGTCGGCCGCCTGCGGGGCATCCCGGAAAGGAAGCTGATGGACAAGGCCCGCTCCTTCCTGCGCGTTTTCGATCTGGACGTCGAACGCGACAGCGCCATCGGCTCGTATTCGAAGGGCATGCGCCAGAAGGTCCTTATCGCGGCCGCCTTGCTGCACGATCCCGACGTGCTTCTTCTGGACGAGCCGCTCACCGGTCTGGACGTGGCCACGGGGATGGTCATCCGCGATCTCGTCCAGCGCCTGGCGGCTGAGCGCAAGATCGTCATCTATTCCTCCCACGTCCTGGAAGTGACGGAGAAGATCTGCACCAAAGTGATCATTCTCAACAAAGGCCGCATTGTGGCCGACGATTCCGTGGCCAACCTGCGGACGCTCATGAAACTGCCCACCCTGGTCGAGATCTTCAGCCAGTTGACGGCCCAGGAGGATACCGACGCCGTGGCCCGCGGATTGGTCGAGGTCATGAAAGCCTGAGGAGCAGGGTCGCCACCCTGATTCTTTTTACTTTTTTTAAATTATTTAATATACTCCTCCAAGATCGAGGTCTGTATGCCTCCATGCTCTCAATCAAAAATGCTGCGAGAGGAATCCCATGGGCTTACAATCGCTTGACTGGGTAACGCTGGGCGGCTATTTTGCGCTGATCATCGGCGTGGCCTGGTGGGTCATCCGCAAANNGCCTGGCCGGAACGGGCGCCACGGATGGAGTGGCCATGGCCCATTACGAGTTGCACGCCTGGTGCCTTCTTGTCCTGGCCTGGGTCTTCGTCCCGTTCTATGCCCGGTCGTTGGTCTTCACCATGCCGGAATTCCTGGAAAAACGGTTCTCCGTCCATTCCCGCTACGTCCTGTCCATCGTCTCCCTGATCACGTTTGTCGTAACCAAAATCGCTGTTGGGATCTTCGCCGGCGGCGTCGTTTTCTCGACCCTGCTTCCGGAAATGCACTTGAGCATCGCCGGGCTTGAGATCAACAGCTTCTGGATAGGATCGGTCCTGGTCATCCTCCTGACCGGGCTCTATACGATCCTGGGCGGGATGCGGGCGGTGGCTTACAACGACGCCGTCCAGGTCTTCGTCCTCATCGCCGGCTCGATCACGTTGACCGTTTATGGCTTGATCAAACTCGGCGGCCTGGGCCCCCTCAAGGCCCTCTGCGGCTCGGACATGTTCAACCTCTGGAAGCCGCTGATCCCGCATGGAGTCACGGCGACCTGGGCTCCGATCTTGGTTAAAAATACCGCCGGCGCCATCGTCAAGGAAGCCTGGTATTTCAACGGCTATTATCCCTGGCTGGGCATGCTGTTCTGCGCGCCCATCATCGGCTTGTGGTATTGGTGTACCGACCAGTACATCGTCCAGAGAGCGCTGGGCGCTCCCAACGAGAGGGAGGCCCGCCGCGGCAGCATCTTCGCCGGTGTTCTCAAGCTTTTGCCCGTTTATCTTTTCATCGTTCCCGGCATGATCGCCTTCGCCCTGGCCAAGAGCGGCAAGGTCCCCGGACTGGACGTCATGGTGAACGCCAGTGGAGCAGCCATTCCCCACCAGGCGCAGGCCGCTTTCCCGCTCATGGTGAAATACCTCCTGCCCGTCGGACTGCGGGGCCTCGTCGTGGCCGGCCTGCTCTCGGCGTTGATGGGCTCGC
>PMCY01000026.1:1729-3948 GCA_003154255.1 Candidatus Aminicenantota bacterium
GCGTCTTCTGGAAGCGCCTCAACGCAAAGGGCTGTCTGTGGGCCCTGGTTACCGGCTTCGCCATCGGACTGTTCCGAATGTTCGTGGATACGCCGGTCGCGCTGGGGCTTTTCGGCTACGCTGACGCGGCCAAGACCATTCCCAACGGCTATGCCCCCGGTTCGTTCCTCTGGGTCGTCAACAACATCTACTTCCAATATTTCGCGGTGCTCATCACGGTGATCTCGATCATTGTCATGATCGTGGTCAGCTACCTGACCAAGGAGCCGGATTACACCAAGATCCAGAGCCTGACCTTCGGTACGACGACGGCGGAAGACAAGAGGCTCACCCGGGCCAGCTGGGACTGGCGCGAAGTCGCGGGCTCGGCCTTCGTCCTGGCCTGCATCCTGGCCGCGTATCTCTACTTCACGGGGTGAGGCCAGGATTTGTCAGATACGAGATGGTTGCTATCATTCTTCTAAAAGGATGAGCGTCTTTTCCGGGGCCTCCTCGAAGATGAGGCGGGCTTTGGAATAATAGAAAATATTCTGATAGGTTCTCAAACCAATCAGTAATACGATGACCGCACCAAAGAATATCCAAAAATTCCCGATATCCTCGAAAAAGTACTTTTCGAGCAGGCTGGAGCCTCTAATAAAGGCATATCCGCCGAAGGCATAAGCTATCCAGTAAAACTGGAATTTCATTTTTCCGGGAAGCGACAGGCAGGCGAAGGGGAATTTATTGAACTTCCAGAAAAACAGCTCCAGAAGCACCAGGGCCAGGGCGAAGGCATAAAGGACATGCAGTCCGGCGTATTTGAAATTCCAAAGCAAGGCATAAAACAAGAATATTATCGAAAAGAGGGGGACCAGGATTCGGACGACGAACGCTTTCTTCAGGCCCGTGAAATACCTCGCCCGGGGGGCCTTTTCCGTTAATCGGAAGATCCAATTGGCCTCTCCGGACGTCGGAACGAGCACCGCCGAGCGGAGGCCTAGGATCAGGAAAAAACCGATGATGATCGGCGCCGCGAGCACATTGGCCTGACGAATCGAAAGGAAGGGGCTGGAGATGCCGGGAACGAAGAGCAGGATAAAGGAGAGTCCGCATCCGAGCGCGAGATATCCGATGATTTTCATGCGGTGCGGCGCGCTTGTTTTGAGGGTGCGGGAGACAAAATAAAAAACGGCCCGTTCGGTCGGATGGCGAAGGGCGAGTGAGGAAAATAGGCCGGCCATGATCTTCTTCGGCTTGGACAGCCGATCCAGGCGATCATGGAAAGCTCCCGTTGTCTCCAAAATCCGGCCATAACAGAGGGACATGGCCATAAAATACAGAAGCGGAAGGCAACAAACCGCCACGAGGGCCATGGCGGCGCCGAACTCGAAAATAGGACTCTTGTTTCCGAGCAGAATCTCATAGAGCCCCGTAAACCATAGCGGCGGGAAAAAGAGCTCGATTCCCTTCCCGTTCTCCAAAATCCCGCGTATCCAGCCAAACATGTTCGGCTTGATCAGCGAATTGATGACGAACATCATGAGGAGCGCCATCAATCCGATCAGCAGGACGAAGCGGAATATCCAGGCGATGCGGCGATACCAGCGGGGAGGGAAAACGATCAAGAAGACGGCGTTGATGAGGGCAAACAGAAAAAAAGTGAAAACGAACGCCGCCGTCGTGCTGATCCAATGAGCGGCCGCATAGCGAATCAAAAAGACGAGGCTCTTGGACCGGAATTGAGGCAGGAAGAAAACGACGACCCCGGTCGCCACGGCATTGACGGCGGCCGTATAGAGGGTGATGAAGATGAAAAAAGAAGCGAATTTCGTCCGAAAAACGGTGCGGCTCTTTAACGGAAGAACCAGAAGATTCCGCGCATCGCGCTCATCGAGAAACATGGCCTCCCAATCGAGGACGACAAGGAGGGCCAGCAGGGCTGAGAAAAAAGAGATGAAGTAGCATTTGTCGGCCCAGGACCCCGGGTCTTTTACGAGGAATATGTATTTTTCCATCATTCCGTATCGGCCGAACAGACTAATGGCGATATGACCGCCCAGGACGGCCAGCATCACCCAAGCGGCGACCATCTTCTCCTTCATCTGCTCTTCGAAAGGGATGATCTCGTTTTGGAAGATCCGATTGAAGAAATGGCGCGTCAGGACGAGAGACCGGCGCGGCTGTTCCGGCAGGCGGGTCATCAAGCTATCGAACGAAAACCGCCGGCTCAAGAAGCG
>PMCY01000050.1:0-11326 GCA_003154255.1 Candidatus Aminicenantota bacterium
AGGAAACCACGTTGCCATCGAGGAGGCGGATGATCCGCTGGGAACAGGCAGCGATGTGGTCATTGTGGGTGACCATGACGATGGTGCGACCGCCCTTCCACAAATCCAGCAGGATGGCCATGATCTCCTCGCCGCTTTTCGAATCGAGATTGCCGGTCGGTTCGTCGGCCAGCAGGATGGGCGGATCATTGGCCAGCGCCCGGGCCAGGGCGATCCGCTGCTGCTGGCCGCCGGAGAGCTCGGCCGGACGGTGGCCGCGCCAATCGCTGAGCCCGACGGCCGCCAGGAGCTCGGAAACCCGCTCCTTCCTCTTCCGGGCGTTCTTCCCGTCAAAAAGCATGGGCAGCTCGATGTTCTCCCAGGCCGTGGCGTAGGCCATGAGATTGAAGTTCTGGAAGACAAACCCGATCTTGCGGTTGCGCACCGCCGCCAATTGATCGAAGGTCAGGCCGGCCACCCGCGCGGAATCGAGAACATATTCGCCGGCCGTGGGCGTGTCCAGGCAGCCGAGAATGTTCATCAGCGTTGACTTCCCCGAGCCCGACGGCCCCATGATGGAGACGAATTCCCCCCGCCCGACGTTAAGGGATACGCCGCGCAGCGCCTCCAGGGACTGGCTGCCCATGCGATAGATTTTCTTGATGCCGCGCAGTTCGATCATGGTGAGGCCTTATTCATAGCGGAGAGAATCGATGGGATCGGCCCGCGACGCGCGCAGGGCCGGGAAGATTCCCGACAGGAAGACGAGCGCGGCCAGGACGGCCGCATAGGCCAGAAAGATCCGCCCGGAGAAAATCGGGCGGAGCAGATAGGCGTCGATGCCGAAGGCGTTGTAATTGACCGGAACGAGCCGGATCAAGTGGATGAGGTTGAAGGCGGTGAGGAAGCCCCAAAATGTCCCTTTGGCGAAAATGAAGACCGTTTCCAAAAGAAACTGCTGGACGATGACGCGGCGTCGGGCGCCGATGGCCAGTTTGATGCCGATCTCCCGGGTCCTTTCCTTGGCCACGGCGTACATCAGGTTGGTGACGCCCACGGCGCCGATGAGCAAGGTCAGGACCCCCATGAGGCCGAGAAAGATCTCGATGCCCTTGAAGATCGCTTCGCCGTCCTTGGCGCTCTCGATCGTGTTCCAGAACCCGAGAGCGTAGCGGTCATCGGTCTCGAAGCGGTCCTTGCGGCCGAGCACGGCGCGGACCCGGGCCTCGATGAGCCGGGATTGGTCCCCGTCATGAGGCTGGATGTGGATGCGGTCGATGCGCCGGCGGTTGTCGAGCTGGCGATAGGAATGAAACGGCAGATAGATCTGGTCGGCGTCCGGACCGTTATAGTTGGAGTCCTGGAGCTTTTTCTGCAGGACTCCGACGACGGTGAAGGGAATGCGGTTGATGACGATCGCCCGGCCCACGGGCTCCTCGGCTCCAAACAGGTCCCCGGCCGCTTTCCAGCCAAGGAAGGCGACTTTCCGTCCGAATTTGACGTCGTCGGCGTCGAGGAATCGGCCGCCGGCCCGGGGAACCTGCGCGCGCATAACGGCGAATTCGGCCGTCGTGCCGTGGACGGTCCGATTGACCTCTTTGCCGCCGGCCGTAACCTGGAATGAACCATAGGACTCCGGGGCGATGCGCAGGATCTCCGGTATGCGGGCCTGCAGATAAATCAGGTCCTCCGGATAAAGGAAGACCGGCCGCCCTTTGGGCAGACCTTGGAATTCAAGCGCCGTCTGGCCGCCGGAGACCATGATCAGGGTGTCGCCGAGGCCGCTGAAGCTGATCCTGAATTGGCTGGTCAGGCCCTGGCCGAAAGCCAGGAGAAGGATGATCGACAGCGTCCCCCAGAAGAGGGCGAAGGTGATGAGGGCGGCCTTCTTGCGGCGCTTGCGATACTCGCTCCAGAAGAGTCGGGCCAGGGTCGGATTCATGCTACTTTCTCAGAGCGGCGATCGGGTCGGTCGAGGCGGCGGCTCGGGCCGGAATCATTCCGGCGGCGACCCCGATGGCCAGCAGGATGAGGATGGTCGAGACGATGACCAGCGGGTTCAGGATGGGGACCCCGACGAACTCAGAAAAACCGGCCGTGGGGAACGCTCGGACCGCGGCCAGGGCGCCGGCCGAGAGGGCCAGGCCGGCAGCACCGCCCAGGAGCATGATAGTCAGCGATTCGGCGAAGAACTGCCGGAGGATCGTCCGGCGGCGGGCGCCCACGGCCAGCTTGATTCCGATTTCGCGCGTCCGCTCATCGACCACGACCCTCATGATCGAAGCCACGCCGACGCCTCCGACGAGGAGCGTAAAGGAGCCGATGAGGCCCAGGAACACGGTGAAGGCCAGGAAAAAGGCCGCGAATTGTTTTTCGAATTCCAGGGTATCCCATGTGGCGATGGCGTCGGGGTCCGCCGGATCGAATCCGATCAGCTTGGACAGATGCGTCTTGATGTCGCGGACGACCGCCGGACTGCGGCCGAGATCGAGGGGACGAAAGATGAAGTTGGAGACGTACTTGACCCCGTACAGGGCGGTAAATGTCGTCCAGGGAATGAAGGCGCAGCGCTCATCGCGCTGGCCGTTGTAATTCGAATTCTGCGATTTTTTCTGCATCACCCCGACGACCAGGAAGGGCACTCCGTCGATGAGAATCGTCCGGCCTACGGGCTCGTCCGCTTCAAAGAGGTCCTCGGCCAGAACGTCGCCGATCAGGCAGACTCGTTTGCGGCCGGCCATGTCTTCGGGGTTGAGAAACCGCCCCCGCCCGGCGATAGTGTTGCGCATCCGCTCGAACCCGGGATTGACGCCGCGGACGGTGTTGCGGAAATCCTTCCGCCCGTGGCTGATGAGGCGGCTGCCGACGAATTCCGGGCTGATAAGCTCGATCCCGGGGACCTTCTCCGGAATGGCCTCGACCACCTCCGGAGTGACCCGCACGGCCTTGCCCTTGAGGAACCCCTGCCAGGGGAGCGTCGTCCGCGAAGGAAACATGAGGACGATTCCCTGGCCCATTCCGTGAAAGCGCTTCATCTGGGCCGTGGCCACTGAATCGCCGAAAGCGATCAGAAGGACGACGGAAAACGTTCCCCAGACAACGCCGGAAAAAGTCAGGGCGGTGCGCAAAGGCTGGCGGACGAGGTCCCGCAGCATATTGCGCAGGAAGATGCCGATCATGAACTCACTTGATTTCCCGGGGCGGCCGTTCGACGATCCGGTCCCCTTCCTTGACCCCGGACAGGATCTCGACGGTCAGACCGTCGGAGAGGCCGGTTTGAATTTCGACCCTCCGGACCCGACCTTCCGGGCCCTCGCTTATTTCCAGAAATCGTTTTCCGTTTTCGAAGACGACCAACCGCTCGGGAAGCGCAAGGACCTGACGGCGGTCGCGGATACGGATGCTCGCCGTGGCCGAGAATCCGGCCCGCAGCGTCGTCCCGGCGGGCGGCCGGATGGAGATCTCGATGTCGAAAAGGGTGGCATTCCCGTCCTTCTTGGCCTTGGGATAGATCCGCGCCACCTGACCGGGGATCTTTATGTCGGGAAGAGCGCCGATCTGGATCTCGACGTCCATCCCGGCGCTGATCTTGCCCACATCGATCTCGTCCACCGTGCCCTTGAAGCGGAGGCTGCCCATGTCGGCCAGGGAGCNNTGATAAGTGGTCAGGGGCACGACAGGATCCCCTTGGAATACGCTTTGCGAAAGAATGGTGCCGCTGGCCGGAGCTTTGATGACGGAATCGATGTCCACGTTGGAGATGCGGATCCGCCCCTTCTCCAGGAGTTCCAGCCGTTCCTGGGCGGTCATGAACTGGAGATTGGCCCCCTGGTAGGTGCTTTCGACCGAATCCATCTCGGATTTCGAGATTAGATTCCTTTTAAACATCTCGATCTCGCGCTCCCAGTCGGCGCGCAGCTTTTTCATGGACACTTCCGCCACTTCCATGCTGCGACGAGCCTCGACATACTCGAGCGGTGTGGGATTGGGACTGATCTTGAAAAGCGGCGCGCCGACCCGAACGGCATCGCCCACCTTGAAGTAGACATCGGAGACGATGCCGGGAATGGTCGATTTCACTTTGGTCTCTCTCTCGGGATCGATGGTCCCGACGGCCAGAGCCCTTTCCTGGATATCTCCCCGCGAGACCGGAACGAGCTTGAGGACCTCTTTTTTCTTCCCGCAAGCCAGGAGGAAATAGAAAAACGCCAGGATGAAAACCCCGGCGGCGACGCGAACAATCCACTTTTTCATGGCATACCTCGAGACGCGCATTCCCATTCTTATGGACGAAAACCGGGTCGAAATGGTTCCTTCAGTCCGCCCGGATCCCGATAAAGTTGAAAAGACGCAGATTGCTGCGGCGATCGCGGCGGAAAGAGAGGAGCCGGGAATCGCAATGCGTGCACCCGCCGGCCTCGAGGATGTTCGACGGCAGGACCCCGGTAGTCTCGAGCTGAGCTCGATTCGCGGCGCGAAGGTCGAAGAAATACTTCCCGGGGCGGGCGGGGATGGCGGCGAACAGCGCGGCGAAATGAGAATCGCGGCGAAATGGGGCGGCGACGTCTTCCCCCACCTCGTAGCAGCCCCCGCCGATGCAAGGACCCAGTGCGGCCAGGAGCGATGCGGGGCCCGTCCCGAAAGCCCGGGTCATCGACTCCACAGCTTCGACGGCGATCCGGCGGGCCGTCCCCCGCCAGCCGGCATGAACGGCGGCGACGGCCCGCCGTTCCGCATCGATGAGGAACAAGGGCAGGCAATCAGCCGTTTTGACGACCAGGGCCAAACCCGGGCGGCGCGTGGCCGCGGCATCCGCTTCCGGCAGACCCGCGGGCGCTTCGTCCAGAACGAGCACCCGGGCGGAATGAATTTGCCGCAGCTGGACGGGTCCGGCCCCGTATTCGGCGGCCGCGGCGCGCAGATCATTTTCGGAAAAATGGCGCGTTCCGAATCCATGGAAGAGCCAGGAGAGGCCGTTCAGCGCGGGGATCGTCAGGAATTCGGACATCGCTCCGCATTATAATCGAGAGCGGGTCCGGGCCAAAGCCGGCTTGCCGCCGTCCCGCCTCGACGGGTATGATAAGGAACCGCAAGGAGCCGCCCATGCGCACGCTTTCGATCGTCCTGCCGCTCTTGGTCATGTTCGGCATCGCCGTCTCTGCGCCGCAGGAGCGTCCGCGCCTGCGCGAGTTCGGCCTGACGGCGGGGACTCTGCCGCCCGGCCCGCTCAATGCCATCACCGACGTAGCGGGGGTTTTGGTCGGGCAGACGACGCTGGTCGAGGGAGCATCGATCCGCACCGGGGTGACGGCCATCCTACCCCACGGCGGCAATATTTTTCAGGACAAGGTTGCGGCCGCGATTTCCGTGGCCAACGGCTTCGGCAAGCTGGCCGGGTCGACCCAGGTCGAAGAGCTGGGAGTCCTCGAAACGCCGATCGTCCTGACCAATACCTTGTCCGTCCCGACCGCGGCGGACGCCGTGATCGACTACATCCTCGGGCTGCCCGGGAACGAACGCGTCGAGTCGGTCAACCCGGTCGTGGGCGAGACGAACGACGGCTTCCTGAACGACATCCGCGGCCGGGCGGTAACAAAAGAGAACGTCTTGGCCGCCATCCGCGGGGCCAAGGGCGGGCCGGTTGAGGAAGGGACTGTCGGCGCCGGAACGGGCACGATCTGTTACGGATTCAAGGGCGGCATCGGCACGGCCTCGCGTGTCACGGGCGGCTGGACGGTGGGCGTGCTCGTCCAGACCAATCATGGCGGCGTATTCCAGATCGGCGGAATTCCGGTCGCCGAAAAACTCCGCCGGGGAAACGGGAAAAGCCCGGCCGCCGCGATGGACGCGGCGCCCGATCCGCCCTCCGAGGGCTCCTGCATGATCATCGTCGCCACGGACGCCCCGCTCGACGCCCGTAATCTCAAGCGCCTGGCCAAGCGGGCCCTGCTGGGCATCGCCCGGACCGGCGGATACTACGCCAATGGGAGCGGCGATTATGCCGTCGCCTTTTCCACCGCCAAGGAAGTCCGTGTCCCCCATCAACAACAATCCCCGACGCAGACGTTCACCGTCCTGCGCAACGATGCCGTCTCGCCGCTCTTTTTAGCGGCGGCCGAAGCGGCGGAGGAGGCCATCCTCAATTCGCTTTTTAAAGCCCATCGCGTGGAGGGCAAGGGCGGCCACGCCGCCGAAGCCCTGCCCTTGGACAAGTTGCGGGACCTGCTGAAAAAGCAAAAATGAAAAAAACGATCGGCATCCTGGGCGGCATGGGGCCCGAGGCGACCGGATTTTTCTTCGAGGCCATCATCCGCCAGACGCGGGCGTCCGGCGACCAGGGCCACGCCCGGGTCCTCATTTGGAATGATCCGGCCATCCCGGCCCGCACGGAAGCCATTCTTGAAAACGGCCCCAGCCCCCTGCCCGCTCTTCTGGCCGGCGTCCGCATTCTCGAGAGGGGCGGCGCCGGGCTCATCGCCATGCCCTGTATCACCGCCCATTATTGGGCGCCGCAGATCAAATCCAAAGCGCGCGTCCCTTTTGTCGACTTGATCGAGGAGACCGTGGGCCAAGCCAAGAAAGCGGTCCCCGGCCTGGAGCGAGCCGGCCTTATCGCCACGACGGGGACCATCCGCTCGGGGATTTTCCATCGCGCTTTCGCCCGGAAGTCGATCGAACTCCTCGTCCCGAACGATCGCGATCAAACCCGGATCATGGACGCGATCTACGGGGATGACGGAATCAAAGCCGGTGTCAAATCGGCGCGCGCCCGAAACGCCGTCTTCCGGATCGCCCGTCGGCTGGTCGAACGGGGAGCCCAGGCGATCATCGCCGGGTGCACCGAAATCCCGCTCGTTCTCCGCGCGGAAGACTTGACCGTCCCTTTGCTCGAGCCCATGACCATCGGCGCCGCCGCATGCCTCAAAAAAGCCGGATATCCGCCGGCCCGGAAGCCGCGGATAGGCTCCTAACTTTTACCCGGAGGTTTCCACAATGGCCAAGCTGAATTTCGTTCTCCTGGCGATAGCCGTCTCCTTGCTGTTGTTCGCCCCGTTCTCCTGCAAAAAATCGGAGACGAGAAGGGAAGAATCGGCGCCTCTTCCGGTCAAGGCGCCCGATATCGCCGGGCGCCTGGCCAAATATGCGCCGACTGAGATCGCCGTCGGTCCCGCATCATTGAGCGACGAGGACCGCAAGGTCGTCAACAAGCTCATCGAAGCGGCCCAGGTTCTTGACGACATTTACTGGAAGCAGACCTATCCCCAAGGCCCGGCCCTGGCCGCCCGGCTGAAGTCCTCGGCCGATCCGGCGGACAAGCCGGCCCTGGACTTCTTCCTCCTCAATTTCGGCCCCTTCGACCGCTCGGACGAGAACAAGCCGTTCCTGGGATCCGGTAAGAAATCCCCGGGAGCGGGCTTCTATCCGCCCGATCTGACCAAAGAGGAATTCGAACAATACGTCGCCGCACATCCGGCCGAGCGGCCCGCGCTGGAAAATGAATTCCAGGTGATCAAGCGGGAGAACGGCAAGCTCACGGCCGTCCCTTATTCGGTCGAGTACAAGCCCGAGCTCGAGCGGATGGCCACCCGGCTCAACGAAGCGGCCGCCTTGACCTCCAATCCTTCCCTGAAAGCCTACCTTTCGCGCCGGGCAGTCGACTTCCTGAGTAACGATTATTACGAGAGCGACTGCCTTTGGATCGACCTCAAAGATAATATCCCCGAAATCGTCATCGGACCGTACGAGGTCTACGAAGACGCCCTCCTCGGGCTCAAGGCCTCCTACGAAAGCTACGTCTACATTAATGACTTCGAGGGCATGAAAAAGCTCCACGCCTACCTCGACCACCTGGACGAAATGCAGAAGTCCCTGCCAGTGGAGCAGAAATACAAGGACGCCTCGGTCAAGGGTTTGTCCTCGCCGCTTAACGTCGTTAACGAGGTCTTCACGGCCGGCGACGCCCGGGCGGGAATCATGACCTCGGCCTTCGTCTTGCCCAACGACGAGCGCGTTCGCGAGAAAAAAGGCTCCAAAAAAGTCTTCCTTAAAAATATGATGGAGGCCAAGTTCAGCAAGAGCTTGGTCCCGATCGCCGCGCGAGTGCTGGCCCCGGCCGACGCCGCCCAAGTCACTTTCGATGCCTATTTCATCGAGGTGATGCTCCATGAAATCTGCCATGCTCTGGGTCTGAACTACGTGACCCTGCCCGACGGGACGAAAACCACGGTCGGCAAAGCCCTCCGGGATCTCAACACGGCTATCGAAGAAGCCAAAGCCGACATCCTCGGGATCCAGAGCGTTCCGCTCCTCGTCCGGCGCGGCGTCATCCCCAAGGAACGGCAGAACGAAATCTATGCCTCTTATCTGGCCGGGATGTTCCGGGTAATGCGTTTCGGGGCCNNAAGATCGAGGGCGCCGTCCGCGAATTGGCCGCCCGTTTCCTGATCCTCGAAGGGGACGGCGACTATGCCAAGGCCAAGGCCTTCATCGATCGGTACGGGGTCATGGACGAGGCGACCAAGTCCGCCCTGGGAGCGCTTCAGGACATCCCGGTCGACATCGCCCCGATTTTCAGAATCGTCTATTAATTATGAATGGGGTCGCGTCACCAGTTTGCCACTTTTCACGAAGATCTTGCGGCAAGGCAAGAATCCAAAGAAAAGTGGCGAACTGGTGACGCGACCCCAATCAGCGTTTCAGAACGGCGATGTCCAAAACGGGATTGAGTTCATGCCATTCCCGGCCGGCCTGGCCGTCGTAGCGGGCCACGCCATAAACGCGGACGCGGCTCCCTTCACGCGGGACGGCGATCCCGCCCGGATTCATGATTTCACAGACCACGAACGGACCCGGGCCTTCGGGACGCTGGGACAGGATGAAGTGCAGGGTCTTCTCTTCCGGGTCGATGCGGACGTCGCGAACGTATCCTTCGGTCGCCACATGGGGCAGGGTGTTGGTCGGGAGATCGGAAATGCTGACCGTCTGGAAGCGGCTGATGTCCAAGGCGGCGGGTTTCATCGCCGCGCCGCCGCGTCCTTGGATGAGGGCGGTCCGGTTGGAAATCAGGAGAAGCGCCAGTTGCAGGACCACGATCGCCGCCAGGACCGGCACGACGCGGGGCATCGTCAGGACATCGAACCAGCGCTGCCAGAACCAGCCACCCCGGCGTTGGGTGTTCATTTCCGCGATCTCGAAAGCCGCAAAGGCCGGCGCAGCGGGTGTGTCCCCTGGATGGAGGAATGACAACCGTTGGGCCAGCCTGTGTCCATCACGGAGCCGGGCGAATTCGGCGCGGCATTCCGGACAGCGGCGCAAGTGCTTTTCCAGCCGTCGTGATGCGAGGGGAACGAGCTGTCCCTCGATATAGGGAACGAGCTTGCGACGCAGGCCGATCCGCCGGCACCTCATGGCCGCGCCTCCCCAGTCCCGGATCGATTCACAAGAACCCCCGCAGCGGCCGCAGCCTTGCTTCCAGCTCGGCCAAGGCCCGGTTCAGGCGCGAGGCCACCGTCCCGGGCGCGCAGCCGAGCGCGCGGCTCATTTCGTCGTAGGAGAGGCCTTCCCTGTATTTCAGCACGATGACTTCGCGCATCTTGAACGGAAGCTCCATCAGCACCTGTTCCAGGAACCGATCGCGGTCCGCGCTTGCATCCGGACCGCCGGACAAGGGATTGGGGTCCATTTCGTCGCGGCTGCCGAGGATCGAATCCAGCGGGATGCAGGGCTGGGGACGCCGGCGGCGATGATTCCAGCATTCGTTGCGGGCGATGCGGTAAATCCAGGTGAAGAGGCTGGATTCGAATCGGAAGCTGCCCAGCCCGCGGAAGACCTTGAAGAAAACGGTCTGCAGGACATCTTGGGCCTGCTGGGTGTCGCCGATGGAAAAAAGGATCGCCGTCCAGATCCGTTCGCGATAGGATTGGTAGAGTTCTCGAACGGCGGAAGGTTCGCCGCGTTGAGCGGCCAGGACCAGCCGCCTTTCCTCCGCGCCGGCCTGGGCGGCGGTCAGGGGAGACGCTTCGGGGCGCCGCTGCGGAACTTCCGTCAGGACATCATTCCGCCGCCGGGGGGCCCGGGCATTGACGGGCGCGCCGGCCGCGACGACGGACCAAGCATCCAGGGCCGGGCAGTCTCGATCTCGGGCGGACACGGTATTCGATCGCCTTTCAAACGGCACTATAGGACCGCCGGGCACCCCTGTCAAGAAAAGCCGGGGCCGCCGTTTCGATCCTCCGGAGGGCATGGAAGAAAAAAGGCGCCGCCCGTGTCTAATTCCCATAGAGGAGATTTTTATGCCCAAAATACCTGCTCAAACCTTGTTAACCGTTTTCCTTATCATGGGACTGATCGCCCTATCGGCCGGCCCCTCGCTCGCTTCTCCGGGCGAAGACCGCGATCCCGCCAAAAAACCGGCGGCGGCCGGCCAGGAAAAACAAACCAAGGACCCCGACGCCCAAAAGCCGAAGATCGAGATCACCGTCACCGCGACGCGGGTGGAGATCCCGCTCAAGGAGAACCCCGCCGCGACGACCGTCGTCGAGACGCCCATCCTGCAAACCATGCCCCGAACGATCGGCATCGACGAGGTCCTCAAGCTCGTGCCGGGAGTCAAGGTCGACAATCAGGCCGACGGCGAGCGCGTCCATTTATCCATCCGCGGCCAGGGCATCCTGACCGAACGCGGCACGCGCGGCATCAAGGCCCTCGTGGACGGCATCCCGCTCAACGACCCCTCGGGGTTCGTCTCCGATTTCTTCGACATCGACTGGGCCACCGTCCACCGCCTGGAAATCCTGCGCGGACCGGCGGCCGCCTTCTACGGAAGCGGCTCTTCCGGCGGCATCATCAACATCCTGACCGACGACGGCCGACCGGACCCGATCGCCGCCGACGCCTACCTCGGAGCGGGCTCTTTCGGATTCTATAAGGGTCTGGCCGAAGTGGGCGGGACGACGGGGGCGATGAACTATCGCATCGCCGGCTCCTATACCTCCAGCAGCGGATACCGCGACCATACCAGTTTTTGGGCCGACAATTTCTACGGAAAGTTCCACTTCGATGTCTCGTCCGCGGTCAAGGTGACGGCCGTCCTCGGCTATACCGATTTCTATAACGGCAACGCCGAGGGGCTCAACCTGGCCTGGTTCAGCGCAGACCCGAGCGTCGACCGCAAGCTAGCCAACCCCGACGCCTATTCCCTGGCCGAATATAAGAAAACGCCGCTCTGGTACCGGCAGATGTTCGGGCTCGACCGCGTACCCGGCAACGAGTATCAGCGGACGGGCCGCTTCACCAGCGGTCTGACGGGGGCCATCGCCCTGGCCGACAATCTGGACCTGGCCCTGAC
>PMCY01000050.1:11379-11922 GCA_003154255.1 Candidatus Aminicenantota bacterium
TGGAAGGGTCCGCCGTACTCGCCGATCAGACCATGACCCAGACATCGGCCGGGATCTTCGTCCTGGACCGGATAGAGATGGGATCCCAATGGGGCGCCTTCCTCAGCCTGCGCTACGATAACGTGACCTGCAAAGTGGACGATCACGTCGGCACGCTGTCCGGCGACAACGCTTACAAGAAAGCCACCGGACGGCTCGGCCTGACCTGGAACCCGGTTTCGGATTTTGGCCTGTACGCCAGCTGGGGCACGGGTTTCCTCCCCCCCGGCACGGAAGAGCTGTCCAACAACCCCAACGCCTTCGGCGGCTTTAATAAGGATCTCAAACCGGCCACGTCGTACGGCGAGGAGATCGGCGCCCGCGGCTCCATCGGGTCCCAGTTCGCCTATGACGTGGCCCTCTTCCAGTTGAACACGAGCAACGATTTCGGCCGCTACCGGATCACCTCGCGGCCCCTGGAGACTTTCTACGGGAACGTCGGCTCGACCACCCGCTACGGGGTGGAAACCTCGCTGGCCTGGTACCCGATCGAGCCCCTGACCG
>PMCY01000315.1 GCA_003154255.1 Candidatus Aminicenantota bacterium
GGGCCGGCGCGGTCTCTGCGCCCGCCAGGAAGGTGGTCAGAACGGCCGGGACGAGGAGCCCGAGGAGGAGACGGCCGGCGAATCTCATGCGTTTTTTCGGCGCCGCCGGGCGATGAGTTCGAAGACGAACCAGACGGCAGTCATGGCCAGGACGAGAAGGAGAGCCCAGCGGAGCCAGCCGATGATGACGGACGACGTGCCCGTCCCCCGAGAGCCGCTCCGGCGGTGAATCGTGGCCTGGGCGATCTTTTCGCTCATGCCCGGATGGCAGCCCGGGCGGGCGCAGGTCTTGGACAGGTTGGCGGCGTGGACCGTGGATCGGGCGTCGGAGGCCGGCAGGATGTTGTGGACGCCGTGGCAATCGGTGCAGTCGGCCTCGGCCTTGTCGCCGTATCCGATGGCGATCCCGTGAAAGCTTTCGATGAAGGTCTGGATGCGGTCCTCGGGGACGCCGTATTTCTTCATGATCTCGGGCCGGGCGTGGCAGTTCGAGCACGTGTCGGGGACGTTTTTCTTGGAGGTCGGAGATTGGNNCCGTGGATGCTGTCCTTGTACTCGGCGAAGATTCCGACGTGGCAGACGCCGCATGTTTCCGGACTCTTGGCCTGCAGGTGAGGGGTCCCCTTGGCCTTAATGTTGTGGACGCCGTGGCAGTCGGTGCAGACCGCGGCGAAGCGGACTCCGCCCTTCTCGGCCAGGGCCTTGCCATGGACGCTCTGTTTGTATTCCTGATAGGGCGATTCAGCGTGGATGTTGTATTTGACCACCACGCTCATGTTCTCGTGGCAGCGCGAGCAGACCAGAGGGATGTTGGCCCGGCCGACAACTGAGGCCGGGTCCTTGACCGGTTTGATGTTGTGTTTCCCGTGGCAGTCCCAACAGCGGGCGGCCTCCTTTTCGCCCCGTTGCGAGCCCTGGCCGTGGACACTGTCGGCGTAGGCGGTCGGTCCCGGCTCGGAGGGGCTCGGACCGGCCGCCCGATGGCACGTCCGGGTGCAGTCGACCGGGGGGAGGGTCCGGGCGTGGGGAACGGGTTTTCCATCTTTAGTCGCTGTGGGCGCCGATACGACCGGGGGCAGGATGCCATGGCAGTCCGTGCAGGCCAGGCCGGAATGGACCGAACCGAGGAGGGTGTTCTGCCCGTGACAGGCCAGGCATTCGGAGGTTTTGGCGGCGGCCGGCGGAGTCGCTGTTCGGGCCTGGGCCGCCCAAATTGGAGCGGCGATGACCAACATCCCCGCCAAGCCGATTCTATGCAAAAGACCGGTGCGCGCGTTTCTCATGAGGGATGGCTCCGCGGGCGCCCGGCGGCGGGCCCCGGAGACGAAGGAACGGCCGTCTTACTTGGCCGGGATGGGGTGCTTGATCTTGTCCCAGGCGGCGGTGAAATCGAAGCTCTTGCCGTGGGCGTCCTTGTGGCAGGTCAGGCACCAGGTCTTGATGGCCTCGGGCCCGTCCAAAATCTTGAGGCCCTTCTTGATCGCCTCGTCCTTGGCCTTCATGACACCCAGGGCTTTGTAGTCGCTGCCCGCTCCGTGACAGGCCTCGCAGGTCACGCCCTCGGCTTTGAATTCGGCCACGGGGCCGTGGCACTTCAGGCACTTGGAGTCGGTCGTCGGGTCCTGGACGCCGAGAGCCTGGGCGTTGGCGGCGGCGCCGGGGGAGCTGAGGGCGGCGAAAGCCTTGGCATGGTTCGATTTTTCCCAAATGGGATATTGCTGGCCCTGCTTTTCGGTCTTGTGGCAGATCTGGCACTTGCCCGAACCGACGTAAGTCGGGGTTTGGGCATAGGCGGTGACGGCCAGCGCGAAAACGAGGACGACAAGTCCGATGATCAATTTATTCTTCATGGAAATCCTCCTAATGAACACAATCATTATACCATGCAGATCGGAATTCTTGTCAACTTTGGCAGGTCCCGCGTACGGCCCATATGAAACGAAGCGTGGCGTCTGCGGAAAATCGGGAAGCAGGAGCGTCGGAACGGATTTTCCTCGCGGGGCAAAATACGTGTGTTTTGACTAACGCTTCCCGAATCGGAGAATATTTCAATCCGGCGAACAAACGGAGTTCCCTTGCGGATGAACCCGCCGACCTAAAATTTTTCCCCTACTCGGGTTTTTTGAGCGTCCGGATCTTCATAAAGAGGGCTACGCCGAAGAGGGCCAGGAAGACCGTGGCCAGGATGAGGCCGCGGCGGCGGTATTTGGCTTCGCCCAGGGCTTCGATCCCGGACTTCTCCACTGCGGCCAAAGTCGGCTCGGCTTCTTCCAACTTGCCGCGGATATCGCTCACCTTCAGCCCATGGACCAGATTCTTGGCCATGATGCCGATCGTGACCGTGTCCCGCAGGCGGAATTGGGGCTCGCTGATTTCGACGCCTTTCTTTTCGGCCCCGGCCAGGACATCTTCGGCGGCCTTGGTCCGGGCGTCAAAAGCGTCCAGCAGGACCTTCAGCTGGCCGGCGGCCGTGAACCCGGTCGAGTCCTTGTCGTGGCATTGAATGCAGACCGATTTGTCCGCCGTGCCGAGCATGGCATTGGACGGGGTCAGAATCTTATGGTTGCCGTGGCAGGCCTCGCATTCGGAGGCGCCCATGTCGTCGAAGGCCTTTTTGTGGGCGCTCTTGTTGAACAGGTCGCCCGTGGAGGGGTGGCACTGGCGGCAGACGGCGGCCACCGATTTAACCTCGGGCGGATAGGCCCCGTGGTTGCCGTGGCAGTCGTTGCAGGTCGGCGC
>PMCY01000139.1:0-2166 GCA_003154255.1 Candidatus Aminicenantota bacterium
GCCTCCGTGCCCTTCCACTGATCGAAGACGCGGCGGATCTTGGGACTCGAAGCGGCGATCTTTTGGGCCAGGCTGTTGGCATACAGCCGGTTGAAGACCTGCTCCGAGCATTCGTAGGGAAACTCCATCAGGTACGGGAGGGCCTGCACCGCATACCAAGCCGGTTGGGAGGCCATCTGCAGGGTCAGGCTGAGGTTGCGAAGCGTCGTCGAATCGCCCGACCGGGCCAGTTTGTCGAATGTGAAGGCCTTCTCCCCCTTGTCGTTGATCCACAGAGGGATGGATTCGCGGACGAGCAGACGCCGGCTGAGGATGGGCAGCAGGGCCTCTTCGCCGTCCGAAAAATCCGGCGTGGCGGCCACGGCCTTGTAGCCGGCGATGCCCAGACCGTCGGGAACGGTCAGCGGCCAGGAGAATGAGCGCGATTGTTTGGGCGGGATTGAGAAGATCAGCTTGGGCGCGGCATTGGCCAGGGCCGCATCCAGGGATTTATCGTTCGCCGGATCGAAGAAGCGGAGTTCGACCGCTCCGGCCGCCTCCTTCTCCGACATGTTCGTCACCTTGACCGTGAACTCGAGAGCGTCCCCCTCGCGCAGGAAGCGCGGGGCGTTGGGCTGGACCATGAGCTCCTTCTGGGTTACGGTCTCCCCTTCGATCGAGCCGCTTTCCAGGTCCCGGGTGTGGGCGAATCCCAGAAACCGCCAGCGGGTCAGGGCTTCGGGCATCTTGAATTCGAGTGTGACGATGCCGTCGCGGTCGGTCATCAGATGGGGATAGAAGAAGGCCGTCTCATTGAGGTTCGTTCGGGCCTGGACCTTGGTCAGATCGACCNNCGCCCACGACTCCGCCGACCACGGCTTGGTCCTTGGCTCCCGCGGCGGCCGACGGCGGAGGCGCGGGCACGGCTTCCGCCTGGGCCATCATCGGCCGGGCCATCGACTTCATCGCGCCGCCCGGATAACGGTAGCCGAAGATCTCCTCGGTGACCGCCTCGGGGAAATGGGCATAGCTGGGAGAGATGACGGACAGGCTGGAGTTGAGGTTGTCGATAGAGTCGCGGAAGTCCTCGCGGTGGTTGCCGAAAACCGGCCGGAAGTAAGTGTCGTCCCAACGGAAGATTCCGGAGATGCCGGAAAAGCCGTGCTCGGCGAACTGGTCGAGCGACGCGTCATAGAGCGAGGCCACCATTTCGGCGGCCCGGCTCTCGGCCTGTGGGCCCAGGATCTGGAGGGCCCAGGTCTCGGCCTGGCCGGGGCGCAGCTTGGACCGAAAGGTCTTCCATTTCAAGGCCAGAAGTTTATTGGTCCAGGGCACATGGACATGCTGTTCTTCCCTGTAGAAGCGGTTCTCTTTGACCATGGACACGGCCACCGTGAATCCCCCCCGTAGGCTTTCATCCACGGGGATGCGCAGGAGACCCTGCGTGGGTCCGGCGGGCGTCCAATAGCGCTGCAGGCGGCGTCCGTTCTGCAGGACTTCGACCAGGATCGGACCGCGCTCGTACCCCGTTCCCCAGAGCATCTCAAACGTCTGCCCCACCTCGATTGAGGTGGACCGGCAAGCGGCGTGGAACGGAACGGGTGCCGGGAAGCGGGCCCCGCCCGGATCGAGGACAAGGAAATAGAACTGGCTTTCGACCGGCGTCCCGAATCGGTCCTGGGTTTTCAAACGGGCCTTATAAGCGCCCGCTTTCAGGTCAAAGGATAATTTCAGGTCTTCGCCGGAACGCCCCAGCGTCTCGAAAGTCTTTTCCGCGGCCATCGATCCGTCCGGCCATTTCCGCCAGTCCGGCGATTGGCGGATGCCGGCGCCGGGTTTCCCGGCCGCCTGGAGTACCCGGATATCCACTTCGCCGATCAAGTCGGCAGGCACGGGCCTATCCGGACCCTGAAGAGCGACGATCTCCACGACACCCCGGGCCGCGATGTTTTTGGCATTGAACGTCGTCGTAGTGAGGGACAGGACGACCGGGTGGCCCGGCTCCTGCCACTCCGCCCCGGCGA
This sequence comes from Candidatus Aminicenantota bacterium, assembly GCA_003154255.1. Taxonomy (GTDB): domain Bacteria; phylum Acidobacteriota; class Aminicenantia; order Aminicenantales; family UBA4085; genus UBA4085. The sequence continues at coordinate 2,004 of PMCY01000139.1, forward strand.
TGCCCGCTTCCAGCGAGGCAAAGCCGAGCCGGACGGAGCCCGAGGCGCTGCGCGTCTCGCCCGCGGAGTCCGTCACGTCGGCCGTGATCGAGAATGTGAAGACCGGCTGGGATGCCGCCGAGACGGACGGATCGGGTTTGGCCTGGAAGGGAACGACGAACCG
>PMCY01000139.1:2246-3476 GCA_003154255.1 Candidatus Aminicenantota bacterium
CGCTTGTATTCTTCGACCCGGACGGTGCAGGATCCGCGTGGACGCTCGGTCTGAATGGTCATGGCTCCGGTCAGACGATCGGCAGGAGCCGTGAACGAGCCACTCAGGGAGCCAAAGTCATTGCTCAGGAGGTCGAGAGCGGCGATTTCCTGGCGATTGGCGTCCTGGAAAACGACCCGGACGGCTTGTTTAGCCAGCCGCCGGTAATCGTTGTTCGCGCGGTCGACACTAAGGCAGAGTCCTTTGAAATAAATCGTCTGTCCCGGCCGGTAGATGGAGCGGTCGGTGAAGAAGACGGTCTGCTGGTAGGGGTCGACCCGCCGGGGCGAGGAAGACTCGACGCGCGTTTCTCCTAAAATGCGGCCCTGGGGATCGCGGACGACGAGAATCCGGTTTCCGTATCCTTGCGGCACAGGCAGGGAGAAGGCGCCCGTCCCGTCGGAAACGGCCGAGCCGGCCGGCTTCAAGAGGGACGCCGTGTAATCCCAATGGTAGAGTGAAATCCGGGCCTGGGCGACCGGGTCGCCCGTCGCCGCCCGGACGATCATCCCGTCGACCCCCGCGCCCAGCCCGCCCGAGGCGATGCCCAGATCGCTGACCCAGATCGAAGCGACCTGGATCTTGTTTTTCCGGGCCGCGAAATTCTTGTCGTATCCGGCCAGGATCCGATAGTACCCGGGTTCCAAAGCCGGCATTTCGACGAGGGACTCGCGACCCTTGTAATCATCGGCCGGCGGCAGGGCGGCCGACCATTGGGCGGCCGGCTCCCGGGCCAGGAGGCCCTTGATGGTTTCGTCGCGCATCCAGAACAGCGATTCGGCGTCCTTCCCTTTGATCAGGCCGTCGAAATCCTCGCGGACGACCCGGAAATGGAGGGCCGCGACGTTGCGGAAACGGACTACAAGCGTCGAAGGACGGGCCGGGGCGACGACGGATTCGGCCCGGACATCGAACTCCCGGGCCGTGATGCGGGCTTGCAGGGCCGCGCAATTGGCCGTTCCGAGAGATTCCGGCCGGACCTTCCGGCCGCGCTCGGCCAGGGCGAAGGCGGCGGCGAAATCGCCGCGGGCATGGACCTCCTGGGCCCAGTAGTACAGGACCAGGGCGGACAGCGGCGAAGCCGAATGGGATTCGGCCAGTTCGCGGAGCCGATCGATATAGCGCTCGGCGGCGCCTTCCCCGGCGGCTTCGTTCCGGACGAAGCGGAGGCGGTGGAGATCGGCGTCCAGG
>PMCY01000139.1:3561-5279 GCA_003154255.1 Candidatus Aminicenantota bacterium
CCGGAGGAATAGAACTCGAGGGCTTCATAGACGACGAAATCATAGAGGGTCGGACGCAGGGCCGCGCTCATGTCCCCGGGCTCCAGAAAATCGGAATAGAGGGCCAGGGGGATTTTCTTCAGGGCGGCATCGTCCTTGAGGATGTCCCGGTAGAGAGCATCGATCTCGCGGAAGATCCGTTTCAGGTCCCAGGTCGTAAAATCATTATCCTCGACGCCGACGGTCGCCGACCGGTTCAGAAAGCGCCACTTGTTTCGCGAATAATACTGCCAATACCAGCGCGCCAGAACAACGCGGAGGACCGGCGTCATGGCCGCCGGGGACCGCCGGATCTCCTCCCGGACCCGTAGGACAAGGGTTTCGGGCTTGTTGCCCTCGACGACGCCCTCCAGGATGAGGCGCCGGGTCAAGGCCCGCAAGGCTTCGCCGAAATGCCGTTCGGCTTCGGCCTGGGCGACGATTGTTTTCAGATAACCGACGGCTGTCTGGGGCAAGCCGTCCTTTTCGGCGGCTTCGACCTTTTTCCAAAGAGCGGCGGTGCTCTCTTTGGGCTTGTCCTGGGATGGTTTGCCTTTCATCATGCCTCCCATGCCTGTGGCGGCGGCGGTCAGAGCCAGGGCCAGGACGATCGTTTGAACGGGTGGTCTGCGCATGGGGCCTCCTCGCCGCGTCGACGGCTCTTAATGGATATCCGTTGGGAATACAAAGAGGAACCTTTCTTTATTCCATTCTACATGCAAATGAGGGGATAAATCCAAGCCGCGGCGCCCCCGGAAGGACTCCGGAAATCAATCCGCCCGGTCGAGCTCGCGGAGGGCGCCGAGGAGGACGTCATCGTCGGCCTGATCGCGGACGGTCAGACGGATGAAGGAGCCCTTTTCAAAGCCCTTCTTGCCGGCCAGATCCTTGATGAAGATCCATTTCTCCCGCAACAGCTCCTCGGCCAGGCGGCTTGAGGTCCAAGCCCCTCCGACCCGGCAAAGGATATAGTTGGCCTTGGAGGGCAGGGGCTCGAGGAAGCGGATCCCGGCCAGCCCGGCGAACAGGCGCTCCCTCTCTTCGCCGATGGATCGGCAGGCGGCGCGGAAATCGTTCTTGTACTTGTCGATGATCTGCATGAAGCTTTCGGCGAAGGAATTGATGTTCCAGATGGACTGGTTGGCCCTCGTCTTGGCCAAAAGCTCCGTGTCCGAGGAGGCCAGGATCCCCAGCCGCAGCCCGGGCACGCCGTAGGATTTGCTGATGCTCTTCATGACGATGAGATTCTTGTACTTGTCCAGGGTCGGAAGATCGAGGAAGCTGTGGCCTTCCGTTCCGTCGATGAAATCGGCGAAGGATTCGTCCACCAGGAGTCTCGCCCCGATGGCCTGAAACCTGTCCAAGAGGTCCAGAATGTCCATGCGCGGCAGGAGATGGCCGCTCGGATTGTCCGGGTTGATCAGGATATAAGTCTTGATCTTGTTGAGGACGACGAATTCGAAGATTCCGGCCGCGGAATAGTCAAAGGACCCCTCGGGTGAGCGGTATTCGACGACGCTCCCGGGCCGGGCGCAGGCGGTGTANNTCATCGAAGGTCGGGATATGGATGCCGACGGGGCCGTTCAGCTCTTTGAGCAGACCCTTGATAAGCTCCGAAGCGCCGTTGCCGGCTAGAAAGTACTCCGGCCGGCCGCCGGACATCTTGGCCGCCAGAAGGTTCTGGATATTCTGGCCCGAAG
>PMCY01000139.1:5346-5499 GCA_003154255.1 Candidatus Aminicenantota bacterium
CGGAGATCATGCGCGGCGAGGGGAAATAGGGGTTGACCAGGTAGCAATAGTCCAACAGGAACGGGAACCGCCAGAAGCCGCCGAAGCGCTTCTTCAACATGGCCAGGCGGTCTTTCTTGTCGGCGAAGATGACCGAGGCGATGTCCAGGTCCT
>PMCY01000212.1 GCA_003154255.1 Candidatus Aminicenantota bacterium
CCAAGGCGGAGAAGACGCCGCCGTGGCCTATCTCGAGAAGAACCACTACCGCATCCTGGCCCGCGGCTTCCGCTTCCTCCATGGCGAGATCGACATCATCGCCCGCCAGGGCGAGACGATCGTCTTCATCGAGGTCAAGACCCGCTCCGGGGCGGGATTCGGATCGCCTGAAGAGGCGGTCACCGCATCCAAGCAAAAACGGATCCGCCGCATGGCCGAGGGCTTTTTGATGAAATTCCGGATCGGCCCGAACGTGCCCTGCCGCTTTGACGTCCTGTCCATCAGCGTTGGGAAAGACGATGTTCCCGAGATCCGTCATGTCAAGGACGCCTTCTGAGGCGTCCGACCGGCCGGACGATCGAACGGTCGGGGCAATCGCGGAACAGGGCCCGGATCGTTTTCCCGAGGACGGGAACAATCTTGCGCGGAGCGATTTCCGCCAGCGGCGCGAGGACGAACCGCCGCCCGGCCAGGCGCGGGTGGGGCACGGTCAAGGCCGCCGTCTCCAAAATGACGCCGTCCATGATTAGGATGTCGATGTCGATCGTCCGGGGACCGTTTTTGGGTCCCGGCTTGCGCCCGCGATCACGCTCGATTCCTTTGACCAAGGACAGGAGCTGCCAGGGAGAAGCATCCGTTTCGGCTTCCAGGACCTGGTTGAGGAACCAAGGCTGAGCCGCATATCCGACCGGCGCGGTTTCGTAAATGGATGATTTCTTAAGAATATGAACGCCGCGCTTTTCAAGATCCCGGCGGGCCGCTTGGAGCTCACGGGCCGGGTTTCCGACATTGCCGCCCAGACCGAGATAGACGCGCATGATTGGAAAAACATTATAAGGACCGGCGCGGATCCCGGCAAGCCCGATTATTCCCGGCCGGCTTCGCGCGGAGAAGGCGCCCGTCGATTGAAACTTGACAATCGGCGCCGTGTCCTCAAGAATAGAAACTTCCAATTCGACTGGTATAACGGAGGAAATTGATGTCCCAGTGGGCCGACGATAAGGAAAAGCAGATGCTCCAGCTCTCCAGCTTGATCGGCAACACGCCGCTGCTGGAGATTGAATTCACGTTCCGCGGTGAGCGGCGGGTCTTGTACGCCAAAGCTGAAAACCTGAATATGACCGGCAGCATCAAGGACCGCATGGCCTTTCATATTCTCCGCAAGGCCTACGAACGCGGGACCCTGGCGCCCGGAGGTTTGATCATCGAAGCGACCAGCGGGAACACCGGCATCTCTTTCTCGGCCATCGGCCGGGCTCTCGGCCATCCGGTCGCCATCTTCATGCCCAACTGGATGAGCTCTGAGCGGATCAACCTGATCCGCAGCCTGGGCGCCGACATCCGCCTGGTCAGCCCCGAGGAAGGCGGCTTTCTGGGCAGTATCCGCCTGTCCGAGGAGCTGGCCTTCCGGACGCCCGGCTCGTTTCTCCCCCGCCAATTCGCCAATGCGGACAATGTCGCGGCCCACCATGCGACGACCGGGCCGGAAATCTGGTGGCAGCTCAATTTTCACGGCCGGCGGCCCGACGCCTTCATCGCCGGTGTGGGAACGGGAGGCACGATCATGGGGACGGGTCGCTTCCTTCGGGAAAAGAATCCCAAAATCCGTCTCCATCCTCTGGAACCCTCCAATTCTCCGACGATGTCGACGGGGCACAAGGTCGGGAAACACCGAATCCAGGGCATTTCCGACGAATTCATTCCGCCCCTCGTCAAATTGGACGAGCTGGACGACATCATCGCCGTGGATGACGGCGATTCGATCATCATGGCCCAGAAGCTGGCTTCCCAGCTGGGCATCGCCGTGGGCATCTCATCGGGGGCCAACTTCATCGGCGCCCTGATGGTCCAAAACAATCTAAGTCCGGACGCCGTCGTGGTGACGGTCTTTTCCGACGACAACAAGAAATACTTGAGCACCGATCTGATGAAGACGGAGCCGGTCAAGCCCGGGTTCCTGGCGCCCGACGTCGACCTGGCCGGATTCCGCGGCTACAAGCGGACCTGCGAGACATGCTGCATACCCTCGGAATGCGAGCCGGGCATCCGGCCGCTGGAACGGATGGCCTTGCCGCCCTGCCCTCGCCGGGCGCCGGGCTGCTGAGAACGGGTCATGGCTTCAGGAAAAAAACGTTGGAGCTGGAGGCTGACCTTGTCGCTGGCCCTGGTCGGCGGTTCGATCGTCCTCTATGCCACGGATTTCCTCGTCTTCGGCCGTCCCCGGGAGATCGCCTTCGGGCTGATGGACAACATCGCCTTCCTGTGCATCTACATCCTGGTCGTCGTCTTCGTCGTCGAGGATGTCCTGGCTCGCCGGGAAAAGCAGGCTATGTTGAAGAAGATGAACATGGTCATAGGCGCATTCTTCAGCGCCCTGGGCCGCGATCTCCTGACCAAGTTCGTTCTATTCGTGGACAACGCGGCCGAACTGGCTCCTCGATTGGCCTTCACCGCCCGTTGGGAAAAAGCCGACTTCCGCCGGGCCATGGAGACGGCCCGGACTTTTGCCTATCAGGTCCATGTGGCGCCGGCGACCCTGCGCGACCTGCGGGGCTGCCTTCTCAATAACCGCGGTTTCCTGCTGGGACTGCTGGAAAATCCCAACCTGCTCGAGCACGAACGGTTCACCGACCTGCTCTGGGCGGTCTTCCATCTGGTCGAGGAACTGGAGATGCGGCCGGAATCGCTGGAGAGACTGCCCGCCGCGGATTACGCCCACTTGGCCGGCGATGTCAAGCGGGCCTACTCGCTGATCGCCAGCGAATGGCTGGCCTATGCCCAACATCTCCAGGTCAGCTATCCTTTCCTTTTTTCCCTGGCCGTCCGGATCAATCCGTTCGGCGCGGATCCTTCCCCGGTCATTCAGGCTTGAACCGGCCGCGAACCGGCCAAGGGCAAGCGCACCGTGAATGTCGTGCCGCCCCCTTCGGCGCCGTCCAGGCCTACCGTTCCGCCATGAAGCAGGACGATGTGCTTGACGATGGAAAGGCCCAGACCGGTCCCCCCCAGCTTGCGCGAACGGGATTTATCCACGACATAAAAACGCTCGAAGATCCTGGAGCGGTGCTCGGGCGGGATGCCCGGGCCGGTATCGGAAACCGCAATAACGTATTCAGATCCCTCGGCCCTTAGGCCGATCGTCACGCTCCCCTTTTCCGTGTATTTGACGGCGTTGTCCACAAGATTAAAGAGCAGGCGTTCGATTTGGAAACCGTCGCCTCGCAGGGGAGGCAGATCCGGGGCGGCGTCCAGTCGAAGGGCCAGATTCTTGGCTTTGGCCTTGGGTTCGAACACACGCAGGACTCCGGCCGCCAGCGCCGGGCCGTCGACGTTCTGAAGATCGAGCTTGAAAGAGCGGTCCTCGAGTTCACCCAGCTTGAGCAGGTCCTCGACGATCCCCATCAACCGGGTGGAATGGCGCTTGAGGATGTCAATCGCCGCGGCCCGGGCTTCGGTGTTTGTTTCGTCCTCCAGGATTTCCGCGGCTCCCGTGATGGCCGAGATCGGCGTCCGCAGCTCGTGCGAAGCATTGACCACGAAATCCTTCTTGATGTCCTCGACTTTGCGGGCCTCGGAGAGGTCGTGAAGGACCAGAACGACCCCGTCCTGGGCGGGCAGATAGCTCAGATTGCAGAGGAAGGGCCGTTCATCCAGCCGGCATTCCTGGCGGGCTCCCTCTTTGCGGGACCGGACCTGGTCGATCAGATCACGCAGCGCGGGACGGCGCAGGACTTCCCAGAAATAACGGCCCACGACGTTTTTTTCGCCGACCAGCCGGAGGAAGCTGTCGTTGACCAGGATGATTTTGCCGTCCTTGTCCACGACGGTCAACCCTTCTTCGATCGAAGCGATGGTATTGAGCAGGTTCTCCCGCTGGCTCGTCACATCCGCGAAGAGCCGCTCGATCCGTTCGGTCATGAGATTGAACCCGTCGGCCAAGGCCTTGAGCTCGTCGCGATTGCGGATATGGACGCGGGCCCCGAAATTCCCGCTCTCGACCTGCCGGGCGGCGCCGGTGAGCTTGCGGATCGGTCCGCTCCAGTGGAGCGAGAACAGCAAGGCGGCCAGGATGGCCAGGGCGGAGACGATCAGGACGGCCCGTCCGATGGCCCCCCGCAAACGGGAGACAAGGACGTCGATCGCGCTCATGAAATAGCTCAAGCGGAGCACGGCCCGAACCGTCCCGTTCCTGACCAAGGGGATCCCGACATACATCATCCGGGCTTCGACCGTATAGCTGAAGCGCAGCGACTGGCCGATGCGGCCCTCCAGGGCATCCGCGACTTCCTGGCGGTAGCGATGGTTTTCCATAGCCGCGGGATCTTTTTCGGAATCGGCCAGCACGACGCCCTGCGGGTCTATGACCGTGATCCGGGCGCCGGCCCGGTTCTCCGTTTGCTTGACGAAAGCATCCAGATCGGCCGTCCGGCCGGCCTCGAGGAAAGTCTCCACGTCGGGTTGGATGGCCCGGCCCAGCGATTCCAGATTGCGGGCCGAGGAATCCTCGTAGCTTGTGCGGATGGAAGCCGAGGATAAAAGAAAGATCAGGCCCGCGGCTAAAAGGACGATCAGGGCGTAGCCGCCGAAGAGCTTGAGAAAAATCGTNNAGATTCTTGATATGGACATCGACGGTGCGGTCCAGGACGATCTTGTCGTGGCCCCAGAGCTCGTCCAGGATCTGTTCCCGGGAGAAAACCCGGCCTTTCTTGGAGGCCAGGAGGCGCAGGATCTTGAATTCCGTGGAGGTCAGATCAAGGGGGCTCCCCTCCCGCCGGACTTCGAAGCGTTCCGCGTCCAGGACGAGGCCGGGCCCGATCTCCAGGATGGTCGGGCGCTCGTCCGGCTCGGCCCGGCGCAGGACGGCTTTAATCCGCGCGGCCAGCTCTTTCAGGGAAAAGGGCTTGGTGACGTAATCGTCGGCCCCCAGCTCGAGGCCCAGAATCTTGTCCGTCTCTTCGGCTTTGGCCGTAGCGATGATGACCGGAATGGCCCGCCAATCATCGCTCCGTTTGAGGGCCTTGCAGACATCCAGCCCGCTCATGTCCGGGAGCATCAGGTCGAGCAGGATCAGGTCCGGAGTCTTCCTCTGCAGAAAGCGAAAGAACCGCTCGGCGTCGCCGAAGACTTCCACGCGGAAGCCCTCCTTGCGGAGATGCGCGGAAACAAGCGCGGCCAAGTCCGGCTCGTCTTCAATGAGAGCGATGAGATCGTTCATGGCGAAGGAAATTGCGGCTCGCTTTTTTATATATCAACTCCCGGGCAAAGTAAACGGGCCCAAGCGAGGCCGCGCCGAGCCCGCCCGGGTCGCCGCATCGCCCGCTTCAGCCGAATCGGCCGGTAATGTAATCCTCGGTCAATTTGTTCTTGGGGGTCGTAAAGATGGCGTTGGTTTCGCCGACCTCGATGAGCTCGCCCATCATGAGGAAGGCCGTATACTCGGACACTCGGGCGGCCTGCTGCATGTTGTGNNGTTGTGGGTGACGATGACCACCGTGTAATCCTTCTTCATCCGCTGGATGAGGTCCTCGATCTTGGCCGTGGCGATGGGGTCTATAGCCGAACAGGGCTCATCGAAAAGGACGACTTCCGGGTTCACGGCCAAGGTCCGGGCGATGCACAGGCGCTGCNNGCTGCTGGCCGCCGGAAAGCGAAAAGGCGTTCTCGCGCAGGCGGTCCTTGACCTCCTCCCAGAGAGCCGCTTCGCGCAGGCTGCGCTCGACGATTTCGTCCAGCCGATCCCGGTTCCGCTGTCCGTTGACGCGCAGGCCGTAGGCGACGTTGTCGAAAATCGATTTGGGAAACGGATTGGGCCGCTGGAAAACCATCCCGACGCGCCGCCGCAGCTCCACGACGTCGACCTTGGGGCCCAGGATGGACTCGCCGTCCAGCAGGATCCGGCCCTCGACGCGCGTTCCGACAACCACGTCGTTCATCCGGTTGAGAGTCCGGATGAAGGTCGATTTGCCGCAGCCCGAGGGCCCGATGAGGGCCGTGACGGTTTTTTCTGGACAGTTCAAACTGAGATTTTTGACGGCTTTCTTGGAGCCGTAATAGAAATCGAGGTTCTGGACTTCGATCTTGGCGCGGGCGGGCATATCAGGCTTTCCTTTTTCGGCGCAGCCGGTAGCGCAGGACGACGGCGATCATGTTCATCCCCAGGACAAAGACGATGAGGACGAGCGCGGTCCCGTAGGCCAGCGGCCGGGCCTTGGCCAGGTCGTGATGCTGGGTGGCCATGATATAGAGATGATACGGCAGGGCCATGAACTGGTCGGAGAGGGATTTCGGCAGGAACGGGAGGGCGAAAGCGGCCCCGGTAAACATGATCGGAGCGGTCTCCCCCGCCGCCCGGGCCAGTCCGAGGACGGTTCCGGTCAGCATGCCGGGAAGCGCATGCGGCAGAACGTTGGTCCGGATGGACTGCCATTTCGTCGCGCCCAGGGCCAAGGCACCTTCACGGTAGGAGTTCGGCACGGTCTTGAGGGCTTCCTCGCTGGCCGTGATCGTCCAGGGCAGGGTCATCAGGCCGAGGGTCAGCCCGGCCGAGAGGATCGACGTACCGAACTTGAAGATATTGACGAACAGGATGACCCCGAACAGCCCGTAGACGATGGAGGGAACTCCCGAAAGGTTGCGGATGGACAGCCGGATCAGCCGGGTGATGCGGTTCTGTTTGGCGTATTCGTTCAGGTAGATGGCGGAGAACATGCCCATGGGGACGGCCAGTATGGCGGTGACCAGGGTCACCAGAAACGTCCCGAAGATGGCCGGAAAGATCCCCCCTTCGGTCATTCCCCGCCGGGGCATCTTGGAGAGGAATTCCCAGCTGATGGTCCGCCCGCCCTTTTTTCCGATGTCATAAAGGAAAAGGAGAAGGGCGGCCAAAACGAGATACAGGCAGACCCGCAGAGCCATGAAGCCCAGGAACTGGGCGATCTTCTTCCTGGTCATGACTCGCGCTCCTGGTATTTATGCAGGACGATGTCGGCCACCAGGTTGACCAGGAACGTCATCAGGAAAAGGACCAGCCCGATGGCGAACAAGGCGTAGTAATGGGTCGTGTAATAGGGCACCTCGCCCAGCTCGATGGCGATATTGGAGGTCATGGTGCGGAGGCTTTCGAGGAGGCCGTGGGGAAAAGTCCGGGCGTTGCCGGTGGCCATCAGCACGGTCATCGTCTCCCCGATGGCCCGGCCCATCCCCAGCATGAAGGCGGCGATGATGCCGGACAGGGCGGCCGGGATCTTGACCCGGGCCAGCGTCTGCCAGCGGGTCGCGCCCATGGCCAGGGAGGCTTCGACGTAGGCGTTCGGGACGGCGTTCAGGGAATCCTCGGAGATGCTGATGATGGTCGGCAGGGACATGACCGCCAGGAGGATGGCTCCGTTCAATCCATTCAGGCCGTTGGTCCGCCCGGTTAGCTTGGCCAGCAGAGGGCCGATCAGGACGATGCCCAGGAAGCCCACGACCACGGAGGGGATTCCGGCCAGGACCTCGACGATGGGCTTGACGATTTCCCGGACGCGCCAGTGGGCGACGTCCGAAAGGTAGGCGGCCACGCCCAGCCCAATGGGCAGGGCCATAACCATGGCCGCCAAGGTGACATAGATGGTGCTGACGATCATCGAAAGAATGCCGTACCGGGCCCCGGTCGGCGAGGTCGGGTCCCAAAGCGTTTGGCCCAGGAACTCGGAGAGCTTGATCTCGCGGAAGGCGGGTATGGCCGAGGAGAGGAGCAGGGCGAAGATGCCCAGGAGGACGATGACGGCCAGAATGCCGTTGGTGAAGAAGAAGGCCTTGATGGCCGATTCCCTGATGTTCCGCAGCGCTCGTTTGGTCATGGCTTCGGTCCGGTCCGGGCCTCAGGCGGTTTATTCGCGCCCCCGGCGCGGCCCGTCGGCCGCATCCGGAGGCGCAGGACAGGCTTTCGCCCGCCCTTCTGAGGCTGCGGTCTTATTTCAAATTCTGGGCGTTTTCGGCCTGGTACTTTCCACCCACCGTGTAGAAACCTTCACGCTCGACGATCTTCTGGCCTTCGTCGCTGAGGATCCACTTAATGAAGGCGGCAGCCGTTCCCCTGGGCGCGCCGTTCGTGATCATGAGCAGGGGCCGGGCGATGGGATAGGTTCCGGCATCGACGGCGGCTTTGTCCATGGGCGAGAAGGCTTGGTCCTTTTCCAACTTATTGATATTCAGGACCTTGAGGCCCTTCATCGCCTTGCCGGTCGTCTTGTCCACGACGTAGCCGACACCGACATAACCGATGGCGGCTTCATCGGCCAAAACGCCTTCGATGATCTGGGCGTTGCCGTTCATCTCTTTCATGTCGGTTGAGTAGGGCTTATTGCCCAGCACGTGTTCCTGAAGGAAGGTGTAGGTGCCCGAATTGGACTGCCGGCCGTAGAGCGAGATCTTCATGTCCGCGCCGCCGAGGCCTTTCCAATTCTTGAGCTCACCCCGGTAGATGGCCCCGACCTGGGTCATGGTCAGCTGGGCCAGGGGATTTTTCTCGTTGACGATGATGCTCAGCCCGTCCACGGCGACCGCGAATTTAAGGGGCTTGACGCCCTTTTCCCAGGCCTGGTTCATTTCCTTGGGCTTGATGTCGCGGGACGAGTTGCACACGTCGGTGGTGCCGTTGATGATGGCCGTGATGCCCGTGCCCGAGCCGCCGCCGAGGACGGCGATCGGCATTTTGGGATTCTTGGCCATGAACTCCTCGGCCAGAATCTGGACCATGTTGACCATGGTGTCGGAGCCCTTGACCTGGAGCATTTTGCCCTGGGCCAGGAGCAGGGAAGCGCCGAAGAGCATGAGCACGACTTCGGCGATGGCGATCAGTCTCTGGATCTTCATTTCCATTCTCCTTCTGACTTGTCGATCCTTAGAAGCTCAGGGCGAAGGTCAGGTTGGCGACGATGTCGCTTTTCTTGGCCGCGTCCTTGTAGTTATAGAACCAGACGTTGGGCTGGATCTTCCAGCTGGAGTGGACCGGGGCCCAATCCAGGCCGACGATGGTCAAGCCCTGGTCTTTCAGGGTCTGGGTCGAATCGGGGGCGTAGGAGTCGTAGCGGGCGAAGGCGTTGAGCTTGTCGACGATGATCTTGTACGTTCCGAAAACGGACCAGCCGCCCGTTTTAAACTGTATCGTGTTGGCTCCGCTTTTATAGGTGAACGTGGGATTGTCGTACTTGAACCACTCCAAGGAGACGTTCAGATTTTCGATCATGTCGAAGTAGACGTCGCCTTTCATCATCTTGGCCGTGCCGGCGGAATCGTAGGACTTGGAACCCGCGGCGATCATGGCCGAGGTTGCCGGACGGTCTTCGACTTCGTAATAGCCGACGAGATTCAGTCCCGCCAGGGGGATGAGCTGGACCTGGCCGCCAATCTTGCGGAACTTGGTGGTGGCCGGGCTGCCATAGCCGTCACCGTTTACGATCATGGTCGCCAGCCGGATATATTGGTTCAGGGGAACCTGGAAATTGAGCCCGAGGTCGGCGCTCGAGCAGCGGATGTTGACTCCGGTGATGTCCTTATAGATATCGGCCAGGGTTTTAGCCACGGAGCGATAGCCCCAGCGGTCTTCGGCCAACTTGAAAGGCAGCGTGTCAACCATGCCGACCTTCAGGCTGGAATCGGGCAGTAGCCCGGCCCAATCGAGGTAGAGATGCTTGACGAAGGGCCGCATTTTATAGTCCTGCCCTGCGGAGCTGCTCTTGAAGTTGACGGACGTCACGTTGTTCTGGTTGTCGGCGTCGATGCGGAAGCGGAACTTCAGGAAGTCGTTGATCTTGTTTTCGTAGGTGAAATAGGCCCGGCGGAAGGCGAACTTGTTG
>PMCY01000290.1 GCA_003154255.1 Candidatus Aminicenantota bacterium
CCCCGTCCGCATAGGCCATGGAGAGCGCCGCTTCGGACAAATCGGCGCAGGTGACAAGCCGCCAGCGGACGAGTCGGGTGTCGGCGGGCGGAGCGAGGTCGTCCACAATCCACCAATCGCCCCTGCGGAGGGCGCGCAATCCCGGCGGCGTCGCGAGATGGCCGGCGTTTTCACCGACATCGTTGGCAATTAAAAACTCGATCTCGCGGACGGTCTGTTCACTGTCGGCCGGGCGCCCCGGCGCGGGCCGGAATTTCGCCTCGGTCGACCCGCCCTCGCGGCTCCAGGATACGGCGACGTCGCCCCAGGCTTGCCCGTCGACGGCCAGGGTATAGACCGCCTCGAATCCCTGCGCGTCGGTGTCCAGGAGCGTGCGATAAGCCTTGTTGATGCGGCCGATGACATTGCGGGCTTGGGCCGAAGCTTCGGCCGTGTCGGCGACCGTTCCCGGGTATGAAAGGGCCGATTCTTTTTGGGGGAAAGCAGGGATTCCCAGGGCCAGGACGGCCAGGCCGGCGGCCAGACGCAGTTTTTTCCGAAGGATTATCATCAGGTGCCTCCTCGGGCTTCTTGAATATATCGCCCCCCTCCCTGAAACGTCAAGGACGTGTACTGGTTCAGGGCGGAGCGCGAAGCCCCCCTCCGATCTATTTTAAAAAGGCGCCCACGCCGCGGGCCCTGATTTCCTCGGCGGCGGGAAATCCTCCGATCGTCACGGTATTGTCCGGCTCAAGCTCGGAGAGGCTTTTGAGCAGGGCCCGGACGCCGGCCAGGTGGCGGGCCACTCTTTCTTTAAGGGGGATGCCCTCCGGTCCGAACGGCACGAAAAGCCGTCCGAGCTTAGCCGCCCGCTCGTAGTTGGGATCTTTTCCCTCCACGACGAGCGCTTCCGAAGGCTTTCCTTTCAAGCGGCCGTGCGAGGCGTTGGGCGTCTCGAGAAGGACGGCCTTGATGCCGGCCGCGTCGCCCCATTCGCGGTGGGACAGCCCGCGGAGCTTCGGCGGCGAAGCCTCCAAGCGAAACTCGAAGCCGTCCGCTTGCAGGTCCATCTGGGCCATGGCCGCCAGGTCGGCGGCGTTTTCGTGGAAGACGATGGCGTTGATGACCGGGTATTCGGGAGCGGATTCGTGCAGGTCGATGCCCAGGCCGATTTTCTCATGGCGGATGAGCTCCATGACGGCGAAGGCGACCCGCTCGGTCAGGTTTCCGTCCGGCTTGCCCGGGTAGGCCCGGTTGAGATTGCGGGCCTCGACGCCGGCCAGTTCCTGGCCCATGGGATTGACGTATATCGCCGGATCGGGCCATTGATGGACGGGATTGGTCACCCGCGAGCCGAGGCGAAAGGATCGCCGGCCGGAAGGCGTTTCGAGGCTGAAGCGCTGGGGACTTCCCTCCTGCGGATCGCTGTGGGTGAAGCCGCTGGCGTTGGCCCGGGGGATGACGATGACCGTCCCGGCGGCGATCCGTATATTCTCGATGAGCGTCACGGCGCTGACATACCCGGCCGGCTCATTGGGGTGGGTGCCGCCGAGGATGAGGATGCGCCCGCCCTTTTTCGGGCCATCGAAGACGAAAACCGGCGTGTCGCCGGGGCCGCCCTTGAGCGGGGGAAAATAATCGCTGAGGAGGCGCCGGGCGGTCAGGCCGGACGAGGGGAAGATCGGGTCATCCCGACGCATGGACAAGAATTCACGCCCGGCCAGGATTGTTATCGCAGCGATCAGAAGAGTGAAGAAAATCACGGACGCGGCCCGCCGCGCCCGCGCGGATCGGTTCTGCATCTTCTCTTCAAGCATGGCGATTCATTGGATGAGAAAAAGCCGCAGGATGAAGAGGACGAGAACGAGGGCGATGCCGGCCTGCTTCCAGAAGGACTTTTCCCGGGCCAGCATCCAGGCCAGATGGGCGGCGAGATAAAGGACCATGGCCAGGTAGACGATTCTCATAGGAATTTTTCCAGGAAGGGCGAAGCCAGCAGCATGGCCAGGCCCGACGCCAAAAGGGCGGCGGCGGGGACGAGGCAGTGGCGCAGCACCTTGAGGAAGTCCTTCTCGCCGACGACTTGGGCCGAGAACCGTGCGGCCATGGCCGCCGGCGGCATCAGGTCGCCGATGCCGACGATGGCCGAGAGGGCCGAGGACGTCAGCAGGGCGTTCTTGCTGATCAGGGCCAGCATGAAGGGGACCCCCAGCACCGAGGCCGAGCCGAAGGAGGAAATGCCGCCGAAGAGGGGCAGGCTCACGGCGATGCCGGCGAAGAGAAGCGCCGGCGGAAGCGATAGAAACACCAGGACGGCCCAGCCGCGGACNNGCTGGGTGGCCGTGAGGAAATTGAAGCGGCGCGCGGAGATCCATCCGATCAGGCTGCCGAAGAAGAAAACGGCGGGCAGGCCGATGGCGGCCAGCCCCGTGCCGCGGATGTTCTGGAGGACGAGGAGGGCGACGACAACGAGAAGGGGTAGGGACAATCGCCAACCGGCCGGGCCGGGCGCCGCCGCCGGCAGGATCAATTTCAATTCTTCGGCGCCCACGACGCGAAGGTCCCGGTACCCGAGCCATAAAGCGGAGAAGATCGCGGCGGGGACGGTGACCAGGAGAAGAGGGACCGTCAATCCGACATACGGCATGTCGACGCCACCGCCCATGATCATGACCAGGATGTTGACGGGCGGAGCGATCATGCCCAGGATGGCCCCCACGGCGACGAAGGCGGCGGCTTTCAGCCGGGGCAGGCCGAGCTTGATAAGCACTGGGGCCACGAGCGGCCCGGTGCTGAGGACGGCCGCCAGGGAGGATCCGGTGATCATGCCCGGGAACATGACGATCAGCATGACCATGAGAAGAAGGGCCGCCTTGCGGCGGTGGAACGTCCGCAGNNNGAAGCGCTCCGGCCAGCGCGGCCAGCGCCAGGCTGACGCCGAGAGGGATCCGGAACCCGAGGGCCAGCGCCAGAAAGGCGCCGATCATGCCCAGGAAGACGAGCGGAGGGGTCACTTGGCGAAGGCGGCTTTCAGCGGCGGGACGGCGTCGAGGGTCTTGTCCACTTCAGTCAAGGCGATTCCCTTTTCCCTGCAGATACGAGTGAACAGGCCGTCTTTGTCGCCGGATTTGACGACGATCGCCGCTTTGGCCGAAGGCAGGTACTCGGCGACCATGGCGTCGGTCAGCTCACCGCGCCGGGTCTCGCCGCCCAGGTGCAGGCAGAGGACGGGNNTGGCCGGCCAAATCCTTGGGTGCGGCCATCTTGATCAGATCAGCCTTGAGCTCCGCTTTCCGGGCCAGCACGGCGGCCAGCTGGGCGTCGGCGCTTTGCCCGGCCGAGGTGATGAGAAGCGGTTGTTCGAAAACGGCCGGAGACTGGGCCGCAAGGGACGCAGTAAGAACGATCGCCATTGCCATCAACGTGGATTTGAACATGCGTGGGCGGCCTCCTTAATTAATATCCGGCGCCGACGCCGTCGCGCCGGGAGTCGGCCCCGCCCAGGATGATCCCCTTGTCCCGCCGGAACAGGATGCCCTGGGCCCCGCCGAAATATTTGTCGTAATCTTCCTTCAAATTCAGGGTATGGCCCAGCTTTTCCAGCGCCCGGCGGACGGATTCGGGGATGCGCATTTCCATGACGAGCGGGCGGGCTTGGCCTTCTCCGGAGGAGGCGAAGAAACGGGGCGCCTCGATGGCTTCGTCCAGGTCCATGCCGAAATCGACGATGTTGACGATGATCTGGGCCAGGGTGGGGAAGATGCGCAGGCCGCCCGGCGAACCGAGGACCAGGAAAGGCCGGCCGTCCCGGGTCATGATCAGCGGGGCCATGGAGCTGACCGGCCTGCGCCCGGGGGCGGGCGCATTGGGCGATTGAGGGTCGGTGTCGAAATCGCGCATGTGGTCGTTGAGCAGGAAGCCCGTCCCCGCGGGGACGATACCGCTGCCGAAGAAGTCGTTGATCGACTGGGTCAGGGCGACGATGTTGCCTTCCTTGTCGGCGACCGCCAGATGGGTCGTATTTTCGCGCTTGTCTTTGGCCGCGTCGAACACCGAGAAAGGATACACGCCGGCAATCCGGTCCTCGGGGACCTTGGCCGCGAGGGCCCGGGCGTATTCCTTGGACAGGAGCCGGTCCAGCGGGATGGGCCGGAAATCGGGATCGGCCATATAGCGGGCGTGGTCGGCGAAGAGAAACCGCAGAGCCTCGGCGGTGTGGTGGATGTAGGCCGCGGATTCCGCGCCCCAGGTCCGGACGGGCCAGGTTTCCAGCGCGCCCAGAAGCTGGATGACATGCAAGCCCCCGGAGGCCGGGGGCGGAACGGTCAGGATATCATAGCCCTTATAGGTCCCGCGGATGGGCGCGACTTCTTGGGGCGCATAGGCGGCCAGGTCTTCGAGCGTCATGATCCCGCCCTTGTCCCGGACGGCGGCCACGATCTTTTCGGCGATCGAGCCCTTGTAGAATTCGTCGATCCCCTTCTCACCGAGGAGACGCAGGGTTTTGGCCAGATCGGGATTGCGCAGGACATCGCCCGGCTCGTAGGGGACGCCTTGGTTTAAATAACAGATCGCCTCGCCGGCGTTCCGCAGAATCTTTTCATATTCGTCCTTATTGATGGCGCTGAACGTGGCGCTGACGGGAAACCCTTTTTCGGCGATCTCGATGGCCCGGGCNNTGTCGGCGAACATCGATGGAGAGGCCGCGGCGGGCGCCTTCTCGCGGAAGTTGAGGACGGTCGTCTTCTTGTTGCGGGCCAGGTAAATGACCATGAAGCCGCCGCCGCCGAGGCCGGAGGCGAATGGCTCGGCGGCGTTCAGGGCCACGGCCGTGGCCACGGCCGCGTCCACGGCGTTGCCGCCGGCCCGGAGCATGGCCAGTCCCGCTTCGGCGGCCAGCGGGTGGGCCGCGACGACCATTCCGTTTTGGCCCGTATAATTAAAAGGAATGTGCCTGTCGGCGGGCGCGGCCGTCGCGGGGGTCGTCGGCGCGGGGTTTTGCGTCCCGGCCGCGGCCAGCGCGGCGGCTAGGAGGAGAGCCGTCGCGGCGCCCCTCATCCGTTGCCCTGTTCCATGAGCTTCTTCAGCTCTTCGGCGGACGGAAGATCGTCGATCGAGTCCAGACCGAAATAGGCCAGGAATTTATCCGTGGTCCGGTAGAGGAGCGGGCGGCCGGGGGCTTCTTTGCGCCCGGCGATCTTGATCAGCTTGTTCTCCAGCAGAGTGTGCAGGGAGTGGGTGGAATCGACGCTCCGAATGGCGGCGATCTCAGCTTGAGTCACCGGCTGGTGGTAGGCGATGGCCGAGAGTGTTTCCAGGGCCTGCCCGGAGAGCTTTTTGCGCCGCTCGATCTGGAGGAGAGCCCGGACGGGGACATCGTATTCCGGCTTGGTGGAAAACACGTAGCCGCCGGCGGACGGAGTGATGCGGATGGCCTGCGGCCCGTTGGCGTAATCGTCGATGAGCTGGCGCAGGGCTTCCTCGATCTCGGCTTCGCCCGCATCGGGCAGGGCTTCCTTGATGCGGTCCGTGGTCAAGGGCTCGACGGAGATGAAGATCAGGGCTTCGATGACGGATTTCAGGTTGTCGGTCATGCGGCTTCCTCCGGCGGCGCTTCCCTGCGCAGCCAGACTTTGATTGTGTTGAAGAGTTGCTCCTGGACGGCCAACACGATGCGGGCTTTGATCAGCTCGAGCAGGCAGAAGAAGGCGACCAGGGCGTCCTCCAGGCTTTCTTGCTCCCAGAGGTAGTCCAGGAAATCGAGAACGCCGCGGGATTTAAGGGCGGCCACGATCTCCTCGGTCTTCTCGGCTAGGCTGATCTCCTTGCCCTTGATCACGCGGAAGCTCTCCTTCTGTTTGCGCTTCATCAGGGCGAAGAACGACTCGGCCAGGTCGAACAGCGAGACCTCGACCAGGTCGAGATCCTGGTCCGGCAGGGGCGCGTTGAACGTCGAGCGCGTCCAGATCTGGGATTGCTCCTCTTCCTTGTCGCGCAGAAGATGGGCCACGGCCTGGATGCGTTCGATGGGCAGGAGATGGTCGAAATTACGCTGGCGCAATTCGACGTCCGGGTCGGCGACCTTCTCCCTGGGCAGGAGAGTCTGCGATTTGAGGTAGATCAGGATCGCGGCCATCAGCAGGAACTCGGCTTCGCGATCGATGTTGATAAGCGAGCGGTCCCGCAGGTAGACGAGGTATTCCCGGGTGATGATGGAGATGGGGATGTCGTGGATCTCGATCTTCTTCTTTTTGATGAGGAAAAGGAGAAGATCCAGTGGGCCTTCGAAGGCCGGAAGCTTGATTTGATAGCCCTCGCCGGGCGCAGCGGGGGCCGGGGCCTCCGGGTCGTCCGCGATGGCGGCCGCGCTCAGCGGAACGGCGGGCGCCGCTGGAGTTTTGGGGGCCGGCGTTTCGCCGTCGATCGCAGCCCCTGGATTCCCGCCGGCCGGCGCGGGGCCGGATTCTTCCGGAATCGGCCTTGGATCGCGCTCGTCCGGCATCGGCGTTCAGAAACCCAGGGCTTCGCGGACGATGGCCATCGTCGCCCGGGCGGCGGCGCGGGCCCGGCCGTTGCCTTCCTCGAGAATATCCCAGATGAGCCCGGGATTTTTTTCGAAACCGGCCCGCCGCTCCTGAATCGGGGCGAGGGCCTTGAGGAGGTATTCGAGGACCACGGCCTTGCAGTCGCGGCAGCCGATGCCGGCCGTGCGGCAGCCCTCGACGATCTCGTCCCTCTTCTCCTGGGGCACGAAGGCCTGGTGAAGGGTGAAGACGGGGCAGTCGGCGGGCTCGCCGGGATCGGTCCGGCGTTGGCGCTTCGTATCGGTCTTCATGGGCATGATCTTCTTGCGGATCTCTTCGGGGCTGTCCTTGAGGTAGATGGCGTTGCCGTACGACTTGCTCATCTTGCGGCCGTCCGTCCCGGCCAGCTTGGGCACNNTGATCCACGCCGACGGGCACGGCGTGGGCCCGGTATAAAGCGATGTCGGCCGCCTGTAGGACCGGGTAGCCCAGGAAGCCGTAGGTGTTCAGGTCCTTTTCGGCCAGCTCCTGAAGCTGCTCCTTGAAAGTCGGCACGCGCTCGACCCAAGGCAAGGGCGTGACCATGGACAGGATGAGGTGAAGCTCGGCATGCTCCTTGACCTCGGACTGCATGAACAGGACGCAGCGCCGGGGGTCGAGGCCGGCGCTAAGCCAGTCCACGGCCACCTCGAAGCAATTGCCCTTGATGGACTTGGAGTCCTTGTATTCCGAGCTGAGGGCGTGCCAGCCGACGATGCTGTAATAGCAGTGATAGAGGTCCTGCAGCCGGATCCAGTTGCTCAGGGCCCCGACGTAGTTGCCGAGGTGCAGCGGCCCGGTCGGCCGCATGCCGCTGAGGATGATTTTCCGGGGTGTTTCGGTCATCGCAGCAACAGGCTGATGAGGACGTTGAGGGGCAGGATGATGATATCCAGGACGTTGAGGTAAAGCAGGGCCAGGACGATGAAGAAGCCGTACGGGCGGAGCTTGTCGTAGCGGGCCGCGGCCTTTTCGGACAGGACGCCCAGGAGGATGCCGCTGCCGTCCAGGGGCGGCACCGGAATCATGTTGAAGACGGCCAGATAGATGTTGATGATGACGGCGAAGTAGAGGATCAGGGCCAGCCCCTGGAGCGGGTAGAAGCCCTGGGGCAGGATGGCCCGGAAGAGGGCCGGGCTCTGCAGGAAGGCCCGCACGCCCGGGACGCTGAACTTGAGAACCAGGAGCAGGATCATGGCCGCGAACGAAGTCAGGAAATTAGCCGCCGGCCCGGCGGCCGAGATGATCAGGTTGTCCCGGCGGGGGTGGCGGAGGTTGTAGGGATTGACGGGGACGGGCTTGGCCCAGCCGAAAGCCGGTGCGCCGATCAGGACGAGCATCAGCGGCAGGACGACCGTGCCGATGGGGTCGACGTGAACCAGGGGATTGAGGCTGACCCGGCCCAGGTCGTAGGCGGTCGGATCGCCCATGCGCTTGGCCGCCCAACCGTGCGCCGCTTCATGCACGGTGATGGCAAAGAGCAGGACGAACAAGCTGATGGCGATTTCTATCGGGTTCATAGGCAAAATCCGGGGTATTTATAGCACACTTTGAAGTTCTTGAAAACGATGGACGATTATTCCATAATGAGTCGGATTTTTTTATGATCATCGCCCATCGCCCCATCTTCAAGGATTTGTAGGGGGGGCGCCCCAGTCAGGAGGACGGCCGGGTGAGCGAATTTCTGGAATTCCGCGGGGTCTCCAAGCGGTTCGGCGCCATCCAGGCCGTTGATGACGTCAGCCTCGAAATCCGCAAAGGCGAATTCTTCTCCCTCCTCGGGCCGAGCGGCTGNNCAGAGCTACGCCCTTTTCCCCCACATGACCGTCCGCGACAATATCGCCTTCGGCCTGGTCATCGCCAAGCGGCCCGCCGCGGAGATCGAACGCGAGGTCGCGGCCATGCTCAAGCTCATTCAGATGGAGGATCAGGCGGGCAAGAAGCCCGACCAGCTTTCGGGCGGCCAGAAGCAGCGGGTGGCCGTGGCCCGGGCCCTCATCAATAAGCCCGACGTCCTCCTTTTGGACGAGCCGCTGGCGGCCCTGGACCTCAAGCTCCGCCAAAAGATGCTCATCGAGCTGGACATGATCCATGACCAAGTCGGCATCACCTTTCTTTATGTCACCCACGACCAGGGCGAGGCCATGAGCCTGAGCGACCGCATCGCCGTCATGGATGCCGGCCGCATCGAGCAGATCGGGACGCCGGCCGAGATCTACGAGTCGCCGCGCACCAGCTTCGTGGCCGCTTTCATCGGCGACACCAATTTCCTGGAGGGCGAGGTCACGGCCCTGGACGGCGAATACTGCAGCGTCCGCATTCCCGGCTTCCCCGACGTGTCCTGCTTCAACGATAAAGGACTTCAGCCGGGCAATCTCGTCTATCTCAGCGTCCGTCCCGAAAAGATCCAGATTTCCCGGGACATGCCGCTGTCCAACAAACGGGACGTGAACGCCATCCCGGCCAAGGTCGAAGATGTCATCTACCTCGGCTCGAACACCAAATACTGGGTGCGGGCCGACAATCACCGGGTTCAGGTCATGCGCCAGCACTTCCGCTTCTTCCTGGACGAAAAGCCCATCCGCTGGAAGGATGACGTCTGGATCTGGTGGTCCAGCGATGACGGCTTCATGCTGGAGCGCTTTCGCAAGGATGACGAGAAGCTCATGTCCCTGCCGCCCCAGAAGGTGGGGGAGCAATGAAACGGAAGGGGGGGGCCCGCCGCTCCCGAGGCCCCCGCTTTCGTTTCATGGAAATAATTAAAAACCAAGGCCGGCGCAACCTTCAGGAATGGCTTCTGACGGCGCCTTCCCTTTTCTGGCTGGCCGCGTTTTTCCTGGTTCCCACCGTCCTCGTCTTCTTCCTGGCTTTCCGGCCGGCCGATCCCTACGGCGGCATCGGCGCCGGATGGACCTTGAACACCCTCAAGGCCCTGGGCCATTCGTATTACCTGGCCATCGCCTGGCGGACTCTATGGATCAGCTTCCTGACGACGGCCTTCTGCGTCCTGTTGGCCGTGCCAACGGGATACGCCCTGGCCCGTTCATCCGAAAAGCGCCGCCGGCTCCTGCTGATGCTGGTCATCGTGCCTTTCTGGACCAGCTTCCTCATCCGCATCTTCGCCTGGAAATCGCTCCTCCATCCCGAAGGCCTGATCAAGCACGCCTTGGAGGCCGTCGGGCTGGCCGGCCCCCAGACCTCCCTCCTTTATAATACCGAGTCGGTCGTCCTGGTCATGATCTACACCTTCCTGCCGTTCTCCATTCTGCCTATCTACGCCGCGGCGGAGAAGTTCGACTTCCGCCTGGTGGAGGCCGCCCGCGACCTGGGCGCCCGGCCCTTCCAGGCCTTCCGCAAGATCTTCCTCCCGGGCATCCGGCGCGGCCTCCTGACGGCCGTCCTGGTCGTCTTCATCCCCGCCCTGGGCTCCTACGTCATCCCCGACCTGGTCGGAGGCCCGAGCAGCGAAATGATCGGCAACAAGATCGCCCAGCGCGTTTTCGTCGACCGCAACCTGCCTCATGCCAGCGCCTTGTCCGTCGTCCTCATCCTGGCCGTCCTGGCGCCCCTCTTGTCCATCCTTGTCCTGCAGCGGAAGAAGGACAAGGAAAAACCACAGGTCATCCTCCGGGAGGATGCATGAAACGCAGCCGCTTCCCCTTCGTCATCATGGGCCTGGTCCTTCTGTTCTTCTACCTGCCCATCGTCATTCTGGTCGTCAATTCCTTCAACGCCTCGCGTTTCGGCTCCGGCTGGACGGGCTTCTCGCTCGTCTGGTACAAGCGACTTCTGCACGAACCCGAGATCTGGACGGCCGCCCGCAATACCTTGATCATCGCCACTCTGGTCACCGCCGTCTCGCTCGTCCTGGGCACGACCTCGGCCCTGGCCCTGCACCGCTTCGCCAAGTCCCGCCTCCAGCGCGTCCACTACACCCTGATCTACACGCCGCTCGTCGTCCCGGAAATCCTGATGGGCATCAGCCTGCTCATGGCCTTCGTGGCCTCCGGCGTCTCCCTGGGCCTCTCCACCATCTTTCTGGCCCACGTCACGTTCTGCATCAGCTACGTCGCCCTGGTCGTGCTGGGACGCCTGCAGGATTTCGACTTCTCCATCGTCGAGGCCGCCCAGGACCTGGGCGCGGGATGGTGGGCGACGGCCCGCAAAGTCCTCCTGCCCATGCTGGCCCCCGGCCTGGCCGCCGGCGGCCTGCTGGCCTTCACCCTGAGCGTCGACGACTTTGTCATCACCTTTTTCGTCGCCGGCCCCGGGGCCACGACCCTGCCCATCCGCGTGTACAGCATGATCAAACACGGGGCCACGCCGCTCATCAACGCCTTGTCCACGATTCTTCTGCTCCTGACCTTCACCGTCGTCATCGTCAGCCAGAAGCTGAGCCGATCGAACATTCTCGAAGGAGGCGTCTGATGAAACTGCGTCCT
>PMCY01000359.1 GCA_003154255.1 Candidatus Aminicenantota bacterium
GACGGTCTCGGCGAAGGCTTCGAAGGTCCGCAGGGCCGGGCGACTTTCCGCAACCCTTCGGACAATTCCCTGGCCGTCGGCCCGGACCACATCGTCCAGATCGTCAACTCCCATATGGCCGTCTTCACGAAAAAGGGCGCCCGGTTCGATACAACCGGCAAAGTGCTCTACGGACCCGTTCCGACCAACAATGTCTTTAAGGATTTCGGAGACGCCGCGGCGAATAATAACGGCGATGCCGTCGTCCGCTACGACCAGCTCGCCGACCGCTGGCTGATCGTCATGCCCATCTTCAGGCGCCTGCCCCCCAAAAAGAACGATCCCAAAGCGCCTCAACCGGGAGGTCCGGCGCATCTGAGCCCACCCGCCGTCATAGGTCAACCCGGCCCCGCCATGCTGCTCTTCCAGCCGCTCCGGCCATCACCCGAAGAGGAGTCCGCGGCCAAAGCGGCCGCCGCCGAGGCCAGGGCCAAGCGGTTGGCGCAGTCTCCCAACCACAAGCCGCCGGCCGAGGTCGGGTCATATGCCATGTGCTACGCCGTCAGCATCGGCCCCGACCCGCTGGGATCCTATTACCGTTACGAATTCCTCCGGCCCTTTTTTCCCGATTATCCCCGGCCGGCCATCTGGCCGGACGGCTATTATGTCCCGACCAGCACGGGCGACAACGTCATTCAGAAGCATGCCTATGTGGCCGATCGGGCTAAAATGCTCAAGGGCGAGGATGCCACGGAGCAGGGCGTCATCATCGACGGCGTGAATTTCCTCAATAACGCCGACTTGGACGGAATGCAGCTTCCGCCGGCGGGAGCGCCGAACATCATGATGGCCGCCGGCGGGACGCAATTGAAAAAAATCCTGCAAGACGACGGCATCTACGTCTGGAAATTCCATGTGGACTGGGCCGATCCGTCCAAGACGAAAGTGGAAGGGCCGCAGAAAATATCCGTGGCGCCTTATCATTACCTGGGCGACGGCCAATTGTCGAGTTGTGTGCCCCAGCCGGGGACCGAGACGCGCCTGGATTCGCAGGGCGACAAGATCATGGCCCGTCTGGTCTACCGGCGGATCGGCGACCGCGAGTCGATCCTCGCCGTCCATTCGGTGGCGACTTCCGCGGGCGGCGGGGGAGTTCGTTGGTATGAGTTCCGCCTGGACGAAAAGCGCGAGGTCGGACTCTATCAGCAAGGCACTTACGCCCCCGATGGTTTTTATCGCTGGATGGCCAGCCCGGCCATGGACCGCGACGGCAACATCGGCATCGGCTACTCCTTCGGCGGCAGGCCGAACTTTCCCGGCCAGCGTTTCGCCGGCCGGCTGGCCAACGATCCCCCGGGCATTCTGACGACGCGCGAGGCCGTTCTAGTCGAAGGAGAAGCTTCCCAGACATACACGAAGCGGTGGATGGATTTTGCCCAGACGGCTATCGATCCGACCGACGACCGCACGATCTGGTACGTCGGCGACTACCTCAAGAAGGGCGCCATGGACTATTCGACCTGCATCGGCGCATTTCGCATGACGCGCTAAAAAATAATTAAATAAAATAAT
The DNA here is from genome assembly GCA_003154255.1 of Candidatus Aminicenantota bacterium. GTDB lineage: Bacteria > Acidobacteriota > Aminicenantia > Aminicenantales > UBA4085 > UBA4085. The sequence continues at coordinate 1,552 of PMCY01000359.1, forward strand.
AAAAAGGGGGACACAGTATTGTGTCCCCAATTTCCCGAAAAAATAAAAAAATAAAAAGAGGGACACAGTATCGTGTCCCCAATTTCTCCGGTTTTTCTCCCCGAGCGAACTTTATTCCGTTTCCGTCCGTATAAAAGAACGCAGGGATTCGTTGTATAATCTCGGCAGTTTATATTTTGCCGATTTCGACGCTCGGAGGTAACGACAAGTGAATCATTCCAGGCCTTCTTTGACACCCGTCCGACTTCTGCTCTTCGCCTTTATTTTCATCGCGCTGCAGTTCGCGGCCGCATCGGCCCCCGCACCTACTCAGGCAGCTTCCATTTCCGCGACTCCCGCGGCGCCCCAAATCACGCCGACGCCCGCTCCCGGCGCCCTGGCCTTCGATCGCTACCATAACCCCGCCGAGCTGAATGCCGCGCTCCAGGACATGGTCCGGGCCAACCCCGCTTTCGCCCGCACCCACACTCTGACCAAGACCCCCGGCGGGCGCGATTACCTCCTCCTTGAGATTGGTCCCGAAATCGCGGCCAAGACCCGGCTTCTTCCGTCCGTCTTCATCGCCGCCAACATGGAGGGCACGGTTCCCCTCTCCGGCGAAGCGGCCCTCTACCTGGCCAAGCTTCTGATCCAGAAACCGGAGCTCCGCGCCGACCGGACCTGGTACATCCTGCCCTGCGGGAACCCCGACGCCGCGTCGCTCTTCTTCGCCACGCCCAAGCGTCTCGATCCGCGAAACTTTAAGCCGACCAACGACGACCAGGACGACCAGGTCGACGAGGACGGCCCCGAGGACTTGAACGGCGACGGGCTGATCACCATGATGCGGGTTAAAGATCCCGAGGGCGAATGGATGCCCGTGCCCGGCCAGCCGCGCCTTATGAAAAAGGCCGACTGGTCCAAGGGCGAAAAGGGCGTTTACAAACTCTACACCGAAGGCATCGACAACGACGGCGACGGCCAGTATAACGAGGACGGCCCCGGCGGCATCAACGTCGGCACAAACTTTCCCCAGATGTTCAAAAGCTTCGCCCCCGACTCCGGCTTCTGGCCGGGCTCCGCGGCGGAGAGCTTCGCCATCATGAAATTCATCGACGAACACCGCGAGATCGGTCTCACCTTCGTCTTCGGCGAATCGAACTACTGCCTCAATGTCCCCCGCGGCGGCCGCAAAGGCCAGGCCGATCTCAACCAGATCAAGCTCCCCGAGCGGATCGCTACCGCCTTCGGCGCCGATCCCACCCGGACCTACACCATGGCCGAGATCATGGAGCAGGTCAAACCGCTCGTCCCTCCCGGCATGGAACTCACCGAGTCGATGGTCGCCGGTTTTCTGGAGCTGGGCGCGGTCGTCAATCCCCTGGACGAAGACCTGAAGTTTTATAAAGAGCTGTCCGAGAAATTCAAGGAATTCCTCAAGACCAACAAGCTGGACGGCAAGCGCCTGGACCCCGGCCCCGACAAGGACGGCTCCTTCGAGCTGTGGTCTTATTATCAGCTCGGCCTGCCCTCCTTCGCCCTGGACTTCTGGACCCTGCCCGAGGTGAAGGAGGAAAAGAAGGACGCCGCGATCACCCCCGAACAGCTGGAGAAGATGTCCAAGGACGAATTCCTGGCCCTTGGCGAAGAAAAGATCGATGCCTTTCTCAAGGCCGCCGGCGCGCCCGATCAGTTCAAGGCCAAGCAGGTGATCGAGATGGTCAAAGCCGGCCAGATCGATCCCAA
>PMCY01000217.1:0-4711 GCA_003154255.1 Candidatus Aminicenantota bacterium
GCTCTTTCTCCACCGCCCCTCCCATCCACCCCGCCGCCGGAGATTTTCACGTTCAGATCCCTGACGCGCGATTTTTTGAAGGACGCCGGCGAGATCTGGAGCTACCCCTTCCACATTCAGACCCGGGACATCCTGCCGATCGCGGTTCTCGCGGCCTTGACCGGGGTGATGATCAATAATGATGAGGCGATCTACAAAGCTTTTTTTGATTTTCGGACGGGCCACGCCTGGGTCAAGTCCCTGAGTCCGGTCATAACTCAATTGGGATCGGTCGGAGCTTGGGCGGCAGCCGCGGCATTCCTGACCGTCGGCCTGCTCGCCAAGGACGACAAGGCCGTCGAGACGGCGGCCCTCGNNTTCGAGCGCCATGCTGCAGAGCGCGATCCTGGTGACGTTCCTCAAGGGGCTGTTCGGGCGGCAGCGGCCGTCCTGGGCCGGGGAGGATGACCGCTGGTCCGGACCAGTCGGATTCACCGGGTGGTTCGAAACGGGAATATCCGCAAAATATGATTCCTTCCCGGGGGGACATGCGATCACGGCTTTCAGCCTGGCCACGGTCGTGGCCATGCAATATCAGGAGACCGTCTGGGTGCCCGTCGTGTCCTATGCGACGGCCGCGGGTGCGGCGCTGTCACGGCTGACCGAAGGTAAACACTGGCTTTCAGATTGCCTGGTGGGCAGCGTCCTCGGCTATGTCATCGGCCGCATGGTCGTCCTCAATCATCGCCATCGCTTCCGCATCGCCCCCACGGCCGGCGTCGACCACCGAAAGTTCTCCCTGGCCATCGCAGTTTCCTTGCGTTAAAGCCGGCGGACGGGTGTCCGCGATCTTCGCCGGTGAAGTCCCCGGGCGTGGATCCCCTTGCGGCAAACCGCCCAGTCTGAATATGATGGAGGGGCCATGGCCGAGCAAAAAGCTTCCCCACGAAACGCTGAGCATATGCGGGCCGCCTTGGCCGAAGCGCGCCGCGGGGTCATGAAAGGGGAGGGCGGCCCGTTCGGGGCGGTCGTGGTCAAGGACGGGTTGATCATCGCCCGCGGCCATAACCGCGTCATCGTCTCGAACGACCCGACCGCCCATGCCGAGATCGTCGCTTTGCGGCGGGCGGCCAAAAAGCTGGGCCGCTTCCATCTGGCCGAGTGCGAAATCTATACGACCTGCGAACCCTGCCCCATGTGCCTGGCGGCATTGCAGTGGGCCCGGATCCGGGCTTATCATTTCGGCTGCACCCGCCGCGACGCCGCCCGTGCCGGTTTCGCCGACGAATCCATTTACAAGAGATTGGCCGGGAGGCGGATTAAAAGCGCGCCGAAAGCGATTTCATTCCTGCGCGACGAATGCCGCTCCGTCATGGACCTCTGGCGGAAGAAACGCGATCGCGTCCGCTATTGACTCCAGAATCCCCGGGGGGAGGCGGAGAGCCGGCCTTCAGGTGTTTGACGCCTCCTCCCCGCAGGACTAACGCTCCGGAGATGATCCGCGACCTCGGCCCGGGCGGACGTGACCCCGACGCGCCCGGCCGACCTCCGGAAATATCTTTGTTCGATTTCGCGGTGAGCCCGCCGGACCGGCGGCTATTTTTGCCGCTTTGGCAATGCTCCCAAACCCCGCAGCGCGTCAATGTCGGCATCGCCGTCATCCACCAGACGCTCCCAACCTTCCGGCCTGAACCCCAAGCTTCGGGCGGCCGACAGCAGCAGGCTCTGCCCGGGCGCAGGCCGTTGTGGCTCAAGGGTGTAGATAAAATCGCGATAGGCAGTCTCGGGATCGGTGATATTCCAGTCCATTTCCTTGAACAGCTGAATCGCATCGCCAAGAAAGAGAGCATTAATCAGGCTGTGGTGGAGCAGCAGGATCTGGGGGATATCGCGGCCGAAGAGGCGGCGCGATAGATCCCGATAGGCTTCGGCACGCTGACGCAGGTGGGCCAGGTATGCGGACCGAAAAGGGGCCAGGTTCGTGTCGGGCCGAGCCCTCAAAGCCTCTTCCAGCGCGGCGTTAAGCCGCCAGTCGGAGGTGTCCAGAGTGACAGCGGCGTTGCGAAAGCCATGTTTTTTAAGGAACATCCGCATGCCGTCACGCTTTTCAGGCGTATCGCCTTCGCGCAAGAAGGGAAAACGAAACCAGGGGCGATAGCCCGGCAGGACGCGGATCACGGAGTCACAGGCCAAAATCTCGTCTTGGTATTGCTTCAGGCCCGTTTCCTTGGCGTTGAGATCGAGATGGGTCACGGTGTGATTGGCGATAAACTGCCCCGCTTCGCCCCAAGCGCGCGTCAGAGCCAGCCCCTGCGGCCGATCCGCTCCAAAACTCAGGGTCACAAAGAGCGCCGCCTTGATGCGATTTCGCTTCAGCGCTTCAAGCAGCGCCATGTTGCGCGCCGCGGCGCTTAACTGCGGTGTCTCCCGAAGCTGCGGACCATCATCGAACGTGAAAGCTACGGATTGAGCCGGAAGGAAGCAGGGCCGCACCAATAAAAACACAATGGCCAAAACAACGCGCCGTAGAAATTTGCTGAGGGGCAATATATTTCTCCAAATTAAACACAATTGTAGTCAGGGACCGTGAATATCACAAGCGAGCGAATGCCTCAGGGGAACCTCGCGTCACATGCGTGGTGATTCAAATATCATCGGGATATCGCCAATTTTCAGGGCGGCCGATCCGCTTTTGACGCGGACGCGGCAATCGTCTATATTGATCGCATCTTTTCTTGGACAGCAGACTTTTTATTATCTTTTCGAAACGAGGTGCGCTCATGAGTGCGGACTGCTTGGCTTTCTCCGTCTTTGCATGGACAGCCGCCTTTTCCTTGTCCTCGACCTTGAGCGGCGGCCCGGCCGCCCCGCCCAAGATCGAGGATCCTGGGTAGAACATAAGGATGTCGAGACCCGAACGGTCATCCGCTTCGAAGGGTTGAAATAGCCGATACGGATTGCCTATGATAAGCGGCGGTGAGGTCAACCGTGAAAAACAAATCCCCGCTGGCCGCCTTGATTCTCGTTCTTTCGTTTTGCATACCGCTCGCCGGGCGTGAAGGCGGACCTGTCCTCAGCCGGACCGACGAAGCATTCCTGAAGGACCAAGCCCGCCGGATCGTCGAATCGGCCCGCCTGGTCAAAGGCGGGTCGTCCGGGAAATGGCGCAATACAACCCCATATGACCTGCACGTGCCCGGCGGAAACATGGGCTATCCCGCCTATTGGGTCCGCGATTCGGTCATGATGCTGGGCGGCGATTTCATCTCCCGCACCGAGCTCGAAGGCTGGATCCGAGTCATCGTTTCGACCCTGCGCGGGCCGCGGGAATGGACGGTCCGCCCCGGAGTCGTCGTTCCGCCCTACGCCGTCCCTGACCACGTCAATTTCAACGGCTTGCCGACTTTCTACCCCGGCAACTACGAGACGGGGGACAAGCAGGGCGGCGCGCCCTGGGGCAAGTATCCGCCCCTCGATGATCATTTCTATTTCATCGGCGCCGTCTTTGAACACTGGAAGATGACGGGAAGCCCGGACCTCTTCAAATCCACGATGAAGACCACCTTCAGCGAAGAGCGGCTGGCCGATCTCTGCGAGAAGATCTACCGTGTTGCGCCCGCCGATCCGGCCACCGGAATCGTCACGGCCGGGGACGTGGAGAAGGAGAACGCCAAGGACTGGGGATTCTCCGACGCCGAATCCAAAAGCGGCAAGCTTTTGTTTCCCACCGTGCTTAAATACCAGGCGGCAGGCCGGCTGGCCCGGCTCTTCGAAGCGGCCGGCGAGCCGGCCAAAGCCAAGGTTTATCGTGATGACGCCGTGCGGATCAAGGCGGCTATCCCGAAGGTGTTTTTCCATGCCGCTCCGGGCAGCAGCGAGGGCTGGCTCCATTCGGCGACCGAGGTCGGCAACCAGCCCGATGTCTGGGGCAGCGCTTTCGCCGTATACTGCGGAGCCGTCGAGGGCACCATCGCCCGCAAAGTGGCCCAGTCGCTGAACCGCGCTTTTCGCGAAAAGACGGGCATCCGCCAGGGCTGTGTCCGTCCGATCCTGACCACGGACAAGGTCAACCAGGGCGGCTGGCAGATCTCGATCTCCAAGGTCGGGACCTACCAGAACGGGGGATACTGGGGCACGCCCACGGGCTGGGCGATCGCCGCGATCGCCACGGTCGATCCGGGGGCCGCGGCCGGGATGGCCCGCGACTTCGTCGCCAATTGGCGGGCCCATATGCGGCCCGACGGGATCACCGAAGCCTGGGAGTGGGCCAATCCGGACACCGGGGAAAACAGCAATCCCCTGTATGTCGCCACGATCGCCCTTCCCTATCTGAGTCTGAAAGAAGCCGGATTGCTCAATAAAGAAGGAGGCCGCTTATGAACCGCATCGACCGCCGGGCATTTCTTAAGGATTCCCTTCTGGGGAGCGCCGTCCTGCTGGCCTCCCGGCCGCTTCGATCAGCGGCGCCGCCGGCCCGCATCGAGGTCCTGCCGGACGAGCCCATCGGCATCATCGCGCCGGAGATCTACGGCCATTTCACCGAGCACATCGGCGGCGTCGTCTACGACGGCATCTGGGTCGGCGAGGATTCGAAGGTGGCCAACATCGGCGGCATCCGCCAGGCCCTGGTCGAACACATGCGCCGGCTGAAGCCGCCCGTCGTCCGCTGGCCGGGCGGCTGTTTTGCCGACAGCTATAATTGGCGGGACGGCATCGGGCCTCGCGCCCAGCG
>PMCY01000217.1:4849-4991 GCA_003154255.1 Candidatus Aminicenantota bacterium
TCACGGCCTGGGTCCCCGATTACGGCGTGCCCCTGCGTTTCGTTGGCTCCGGCCCGAGCGGGGGCGACCTCGATTGGACGCGCCGCTTCTTCGCCCGGCTGGCCGATCGCGACAAGAGCCTGCTCGGATCGATGTACGGCTG
>PMCY01000225.1:0-567 GCA_003154255.1 Candidatus Aminicenantota bacterium
TCTGGGTGATGCCGTCGATCTGGTACTCGACGGGGTCCTCGATGGTGACGATCTTGTCTTCGGGCGACCTGATCTCGGTCAATGCGGCATACAGAGTCGTCGTCTTGCCGCTCCCGGTCGGGCCCGTGACCAGGACCATGCCGTAGGGCTGGGTGATGTAGCGGCGGAACCTTTTCAGGACGTCGTCCGAAAAGCCCAGCAGGCCGAGCTTAAGCTCGGAGATGGCCTCGGTGATCATCTCTTTGTCCAGGATGCGGATCACGGCATCCTCGCCGTAGATGGCGGGCATGATGGAGACGCGGAAGTCGATGGTCTTTTCCTTGATCCGCAGGCGGAAGCGGCCGTCCTGGGGAACTCGCCGCTCGGCGATGTCCAGATCGGACATGACCTTGATGCGGGAGATGATGGCCTGCTGGAAACGCTTGTCCAGGGCCTCCATGGCCTCGCCCAGGACGCCGTCGATGCGGTACTTGACCAGCACCCGCTCATCGCGCGACTCGATATGGATGTCGGACGCCCGCCGCTGGACGGCGGTGAAGATGATGGTGTTGACGAGCTTGACGATCG
>PMCY01000225.1:577-4800 GCA_003154255.1 Candidatus Aminicenantota bacterium
CTCGATCGAATCGATCGTGGCGATGTCCGAGGGATCGGCGATGGCGATGCGGACCGTGGTCTTGTCCGCGGAGAGGGGCACAAAATTGGCCCGATAGAGGAAATCCGGGGGGAACCCCTGGATCAGCTCGCGGTCCAGGGCCGTTGCCGCAAGATCCATATAGGGGACATGGTAGCGTTCGGCCAGGGCCCGCGATTCGCGTTCCTCAGCCGAAGCTGTTTTGGCCGGGTCGGGTTTGCTCATGTCAGCGTGCCACCTTGATGATGTTGAATATGGGCATATAGACCGCCAGGAGCATCCCGGCCACCAGGAGTCCCATGACGATGATCATGACCGGCTCGATCAGGCCGACGAACGTGTCGATCTTGGATTGGATGCGCTCATCGAAGACTTCGGAAGCCTCCCGCAGCATGCCGCCCAGGTTGCCGGAGGTTTCGCCGATGCGGACCATATCCAGGGCCAGCTGGGGGAAGAACCCGGCTTGGGCCATGGCTTCGGAGAGGGCCTCGCCGTTGCGGATATGGTCGGGGATCTCGGCCGCCCGTGAAGCCAGATATTTGTTGGGAATGGCATGGATGGCCAGGGGTAAACCGGTCAGAACCGGAATGCCCGCGTTCAGGATCAAACTCAGGGTCCGACAATAGAGGGAGACGCCGGACTCGACCCAGATCAGCTTGCCCAGCGGGATCTTCAGCTTCTGGCGCTCGATCCAGAGCATGGACTTTTCCCGCCGGCGCATCTGGACGTAACCGAGAATAAGGCCGCCCGTCAGCAGAATCCAAACGAGCCAGTTCCCCCGGATGAATTTGGACAGGCCGATCAGAAAGACCGTGGCGAACGGAAGCTGGGCATCGAAATCCTGATAGAAAGTGGAGAAATTGGGCAGTACGAAGTTGATCAGGATGGCCACCAGCCCGAACGAAAAAAGCAGGAGCATGATCGGATAGATGAGGGCGGCGCGGATCCGGGACTTGGTGCGGGCGATCGTCCGGGCATATTGAATATATTGGCCCAGCGTGTCCGGAAGGTTTCCGCTCTGCTCGCCGGCCATCAAAGCGGCCGTGTAGATCTTGGTGAAGCGGCTCTCGAAAGGGGCGAATGCCTCGCTCAGGGCCTTGCCCTGGCGGATTTCGGCTTCGACCTTGCGCAGAACTTCCTGGAGGCCCGTATTGCGGGTCCGGCTGGAGATGATCTCCATGCTGCGCAGGACGGGATAGCCGGCCTTGACCAGGGCCTGGAACTCCTGGTTGAACATGATGAAATCGCGAGGCTTAATCGTTCCGCCGCGGCTCAACTGGAAGTTGAGCTTCCTCCAGTCCCGCCGGGCGGAGAGGACGCATAAGCCCTCGGACTCGAAGCGCAGGCGGCATTCGGCGGCGGAAGAGGCCAGGACGGACCGGGACTCGATCTTCCCGTCGTCGGTGCTCAACCGGCATAAAAAGTAAGGCATGCCTGCTTTCCTGGCCCTTCCACTAGAAAAGAATAGAGTTCCATATTAGGGCAAGGGTTTCGCTTTGTCAACGCGACGGCAACCTTAGGTTGACATCCCCCCGGCAGTGGTTTATCGTTTTGGGTATGCGATTGCGGTTTTTGGGACGGAAAGGGACGGTGGCGGCCGCCGCAGCGGTCTTTTTCCTGCTGATCTTCGGGGGAATGGACAGTCCCGCCCAACAGAACGCGACAACCGCCCGGCCCGGCACCGATTATATGAAGGACGTCCTCCGCCGCAACACCAAGCCCATCGGGCTTAAGGAAGATAAGCTTCTGCAAAAGCTCCTCAAGCAGTCCAATATGAAGTGGGCCATCCGCGCCAACGGCCGGCACATCCTGGACTGAATATTTGAACGCGTTTGAACGGCGAGGGCTTTTTTTATAGACTGAATTCAATTTTTTGGATTACGCCATGAACAAGAAGGCCTACGGACTCCTCATTCCCGTGGTCCTTTTGCTCGTGCTGGGCGGCTTGAACATCAGCTCCAAGATCGCCTGGGAGGAGCCGACCGACGGCGTCGTCTGGAAACAGGGTCCCAATGGCCTGACCGCCATAAAAGTCGATCCCGACGGGCCGGGCTATATATACGGAGGCATCAAGAGGGGCGATATCCTCCTGATGATCAACGATATCCGCGTCTTGAATATGATCGAGCTATCCAAAAGCTTATGGACGGCGTCCCGGAGTGACCAGAAAGTCAACTACCAGATCAACCATGCCGGAGACCTTCTTTTCATCTCCCTCAGCCTGACCAAGTCACGAACCAATCTGATCTATTATTACCTCGTTCTGATCGGCTTGATGACCCTGATCATCGCTCTCATCGTCTTCTTCAACTCGGCCAAGCCATTGGCCGTCACCAATATTTATTATTATCTCCTCTCCGTCCTGCTCTACATGTTTTACGTCTTCTCCCCCACCGGGGAGCTCGAGGGGCTGGACAGTATCTTCTTTTGGCTGAACAAAATCGCTTTTCTGGCTTTTCCGCCGCTTCTTCTCCATTTCTTTCTGGTCTTTCCCCAACGCCGCAGGCTCTTCCGTCTTCACCCCGCTCGACTATATCTTCTTTATCTTCCCGCCGGCCTGCTCCTCCTGTCCTGGATCGCCTTCTCCCTGCCCCTGTCCGGCAGCCTGGACAACACGCTCCTCCTCCAAACGGCGGTCCTGTTGACTAAGCTCGATCTCTTCCTTTTCGCCCTCTACACGATGATCACGCTGGGCACGATCGCCAACAGCTTCTTCCGCCACCCCAGTTTCCTGGTTCGCAAACAGCTTAAGTGGATCGTCACCGGACTGGGCTTCGGCATCGCCCCGTTCACCGTCCTCTACATCATCCCTTTCCTGGCCGGCCAGGCCCCCTCGCCGGTGGCGGAGCTGACCGTCCTACTCCAGACCCTCATCCCCCTGGCCTTCGCCTATTCCATCTCCCGCTACAAGCTGATGGACCTCGAAGTGATCCTGAAGAAGGCCGCTACGCTGGTCTTTTCCTACTTCGTCCTGGCCCTGGTCTACCTCGGCTTGAGCACGCAAACCAAGATCTTCACGGACAGCAAGGTCAATGCCTTGGGGCTTGGGATCGTCGCCATCATCCTGGGCGCCACCCTCTTCTCGCCCCTGAAAAAGCTCTTCCAGTCTCTCTTCGACCGGGTCTTTTATAAGCGCAGCTACGAGTATCGCAAGACCCTTCTTTCCATCAGCCGGGAGCTCAGCCGAGAACGGAACCTGGTGCGTCTCTCCCGGTCGCTCCTCGAGCACATCGCCAACGCCCTGTCCCTGCGCACGATCGCCCTGCTGGTGCCGCTCGACGCCGAAGGCCGAGTCTTCTCCGTATTGGCCGCTCCGGCCATCGTCGGCCCCTTGCCGGCCCGGATCAGCCTCGACCCCGAAATCCTTGAGATCATCCGCAGCCACGAATCCCTGTCGCTTTTTTCCATGCCCGACGGGTTCGATCTGCAGAAGAAATTCGAAGATCTCTCCGGCCACGGCTTCGAGCACTTCCTGGCCCTCAAAGTCGAGGGCAAGCTGGTCGGCTGCCTGGCCATGGGCAAAAAGACGGACCTGACCTTCCTGACCAGCGAGGACTGGGAGCTCCTGAGCACCATCGCCTCGCCCGTGGCCCTGGCCGTGGAGAACGCCTCGCTTTACGAGCAGGCCGCGGTCCGTTCGGCCGAGCTCGAGCGCCTCAAGGACTACAGCGAAAACATCATCGAGAGCCTGACCGTCGGAGTGGCCGTGCTCGACCGCAACGGCCGGGTCATCGGCTGGAACAGAGTCCTGGAAGGCAACTTCGCCAAAAAGAAGGATACCGTCATCGGCGAGAGCCTGGAACGCGTCATGGGAGCGGGGAACTACGCCGTCCTTTACCCCTCCACCACCCAGGAGGATTTCAACCTCCTCAGCGAGATTCCTCTGGCCATGCCCTCCGGGGACAAGCGCATCTTCGACGTGGCCAAGACCCCGCTCCTGGACAATAGCCTCAACCCCTACGGGACGATTCTCGTCTTCGAAGACATCACCGACAAGATCCGTCTCCAACAGCAGCTGGTCACCTCGGAGAAGCTGGCCTCCATCGGTCTGCTTTCGGCGGGCGTGGCCCACGAGATCAACACCCCTCTGACCGGGATCTCCAGCTATGTCCAGATGCTGCAGAAGAAGATGACCGACGTCCACTTCGCCAAAATCCTGGAAAAAATCGAGACCCAGACCGACCGCGTCTCGCGGATCATCAAAA
>PMCY01000033.1 GCA_003154255.1 Candidatus Aminicenantota bacterium
AGACGGCGCCCGGCAGGAGGACGTGAAGGGTCATTGCGGCGACGCCGATGGCTTTGTTCGGCCGGATCACGAATTTGGCCCGGGCCGGGTCGTAGACGAGGACGTTATTTTCGCCGATCACCTCGAACGTCTCGTCCGGCCCGACGATGATGGCCGTCGACTCGTCGATGCCGATGCCTAGCAGGGCGGGGTGCTCGGCCAGCACGCTGATCAGCCGGTTGTGACGCTTGCGGGTGGCGAAATGCTGGTCGATGACGGCGCTCTTGATGAATCCCAGGCCCGGCGTCGTGATGACGTTGCCGGCCTCGATCGTCTCGAACTCGTGCCCGGACTCCGGCTTTCTGACCTCGTCGCCCGTGATCATAATCTCGCTCATGATGGCCGCCCCGGCGCTCGTGCCGCCGATGACCGCTCCCTGTTCGTAGATCTCCAAAAGCTTGCGGTGAACGGGAGTCCCCAGCAAGGCCTTGGTCACCCGGGCTTGATCGCCGCCGGTGAAATAGACGCCCCCGACGCCGTCCAGGATGGCCGCCGCGTCCGGTTTCTCCGCTTGTTCCCGCGTAAGTATCCGGAATTCGACATTTTTGGATCCCAACCCTTTCAATTCCTTGACCATGTCCGCCCCGGATTCGGCGGGCGTCGCGCCGGCCATGGGCAAAACCAGGATGCGGCCCGTGTTCACTCGTTCGGACAGGGCGATGAACTGCTTGGTCATCTCGGCGTCGCGGTCCCCGCCGCCGATGATGAACAGTCGGCCTTTGGGGGCCGCCGCGGCGGCCAGGACCAGGCTGAGCGCCAAGACCGGGAATAGAATTGTCTGCTTTTTCATGGGAACTTCCTTACTCGGATTATCCGGCCGCTATTATCGAATGATCGGCCGAAGGATTCAATCCCCCGGCCCTTTTATGGTATTCTGCCTCCGCCATTATCGATTTTCAGGGAGGACTGTATGCACATTGAACGGATCGAGATTCGATACACCCAGATGGAGCTCGTCTCGTCTTTCGAGACATCGATGGGCGTCGAGCTGACCGAGGACCATATCCACGTCCGGGTCGACGGCGACGGCCTGACCGGATGGGGGGAGTGCGTCGTGGAGGAGTTTCCCCTTTACTCCTCGGAAACCGTCCAGACCGCCTGGTCCGTGCTCAACGATTGCCTTATCCCGGCCGTGCTGGGCAAGCGCATCGAGCGCGTCGACGAGGCCATCGCCCTGTGGTCCAAGTTCCGGGGCCACCGCATGGCCAAGGCCGGCCTCGAGCAGGCCCTCTGGGATGTCCTGGCCAAGGCCAAAGGCATATCGCTGGCCAAGATGCTGGGGGGCGTGCGCGACCGCGTCCCCGTCGGCGTCAGCGTCGGTCTGCAGGCCTCTCCCGATGCCCTGGTCCGCAAGGTGGCGGCCCATCTGGCCGAAGGGTACGGCCGGATCAAAATCAAGATCGCCCCGGGCCGCGATCTGGAGCTGGTCAAAGCCTTGCGCCGGTCTTTTCCTGAAATTCTTCTTCAAGTGGACGCCAATTCCGCCTATGAGCTGAGCCATGCGCCGATCTTCAAGGCCATGGATGAATATGAGCTTCTGCTCATCGAGCAACCCCTGAGCTATGAGGACATCTACGATCACTCCAAGCTGCAGAAGGAGCTCAAGACGCCCATCTGCCTGGACGAGAGCATTCACAGTGTGGCCGACGCCCGGGCCGGCGTGGAGCTTAAAAGCTGCCGCATCATCAACATCAAGCCCGGACGCGTGGGCGGGTTCTCCGAATCCATCGCCATCCACGATTTCTGCGCCGCGCAGCGCATTCCCGTCTGGCACGGCGGGATGCTGGAATCGGGGATCGGCCGGGCGGGGAACGTGGCCCTGGCCTCGCTTCCCAATTTCACCCTTCCGGGCGACATCTCGGCCAGCCGCCGCTATTATAAACAGGACATCGTCGAGCCCGAGTTCGTGCTCGGGCCGGATTCGACGATGGCCGTCCCGACCGGGCCGGGGATCGGCGTCGAGGTCATTCCGGATCGACTGGAACGGGTGACGGTGCGCAAAAAGGAATACCGGGCGGGCTGAACCGACTTCGCCGGGAAGCCGGGGGGAGGCGTCCCGCGGCCGCTCTTGCAATCGGTCCGCGAATAAATATAATTTTGGGGTCTGAGGCTCCCATGAAATTCCTGCTCCCCAAAGAGCCGGCGTTCTCCGAAAATTTTCTGAAAATGTCGGCCACGCTGACCGAGATCACCGCGGTCCTTCAGGAGTTCTCCCGCGAATTCCGGGACTTCGAGTCCTACTGGCGCAAGGCCAAGGACATCGAGCACAAGGCCGACGGAGTCGCCCACGTCATCATCAGCCTGATCAATAAGAGCTTCATCACCCCCTTCGACCGTGAGGACATCTACCAGCTCATCCACGAGTTCGACGACATCATCGACCTCATCGAGAACACGCTGCACAACATCTATCTGTTTGAAGTGACGGAGAAGAAGCCCTTTGTCGACGGCTTCGCCGAGCTGATCGGCCGGGCCACGCCCGTCCTCAACGAGCTGATCGCCGAGGTCTTTGAAAAACAGAAGTACACCGAATCCATGTGGCGGCTTATCCGCCTGCTGCACGACCTGGAAGACGAGGGGGACGTCATCTATCAGCAATCGATCCGGACGCTCTTCCAGGAAGAAAAAGATCCCATCGCCGTCATCAAGTGGAAGGACATCCTGGGGACTCTGGAGCACATCATGGACGTCTTCCAGAACATGAGCAACACCGTCGAGGGGATCGTGGTCAAGGGCAGCTAGCCGTGACCTGGAGCATCGGGCTCGTCGTCTTCATCATCGCCGTCGCGCTGGCCTTCGATTTCACCAATGGCATGCATGATGCGGCCAATTCCGTGGCCACCATCGTCTCGACGCGGGTCCTCAGCCCCAAACGGGCGGTCATCTGGGCCGCCTTCTTCAACTTCATCGCCTTCCTGATCTTCGGCACGGCCGTGGCCTCGACGATCGGCAAGGGTCTGATCGACATCACCGTGGTCGATCCGCTGGTCATCCTGGGAGGCCTTATCGGGGCCATCGCCTGGAATCTTCTGACCTGGTTCCTGGGCCTGCCCTCGAGCTCGTCGCATTCGCTCATGGGCGGCTACCTGGGCGCGGCCGTGGCCAAAGCCGGCTTTGGCGTGGTCATCATGAGCGGCTGGGTCAAAATCGCCATTTTCATCGTCGTGGCCCCCCTGCTGGGGATGGTCCTGGGGCTGATCCTGGAAATCATCATGACCTGGGTCATGCATCGCCAGCCCCTGGCCGTCGTCAACGTCTGGTCCAGACGCATGCAATTCGTTTCGGCCGCTTTGTACAGCCTGGGCCACGGCGGGAATGACGCCCAGAAGACGATGGGCATCATGGCCAGCCTCATCTATTCCTCAGGACATATGAAGGAATTCCATATCCCCTTATGGATCGTCCTTTGCGCCCATACCGCCATCGCCATGGGTACGCTCTCCGGCGGCTGGCGCATCGTCAAAACCATGGGCCAGAAGATCGTCAAGCTCCGGCCGATCGACGGCTTCTGCGCCGAGAC
>PMCY01000260.1 GCA_003154255.1 Candidatus Aminicenantota bacterium
AGCCTGGGGCCGGATGACCGTTTCGCTTTCCGGAGGTCTCCCGTATCGATGTTGATTAAATTATTCGAATTCATGAACGATTGATGCTTTTTTTAAACATAAATAATACAGCCGTTTCTCTTGACAGGGCATTTTCGCTATGTTATGAGAGAAAGGCGTTTAAGAATTTATAAGCTTGGCCTAGTCGAGGAGTTTTAAATTCTTCGTTATCGCTCGGTGAATATTCCTCCCTTATGCGGCCTTCTTTGGGGCCGATCGAGCCTCTTGTCCTTCCGCCTACCGCACTGCGTCCATCCTCTTTATGTCAATCCATTCTTATAGGAGGGAAATCCGTGGATGTCCAAACTGAACGCGTGAACGCCTTGACCCGGCGGTACAAAAACCAAAAAAAGGCACTCATCGCGATCCTCCAAGATGTCCAGGCAGAATACAACTATCTGCCGCCAGAAGCCCTCCGCGCCGTGGCCCGTTCCCTAGGCATCCCGCTCATCGACGTGATCGGGGTGGCCACGTTCTACCGCGCCTTCAGCTTGAAACCGCGCGGCCGCTATGTGATCACGATCTGCATGGGAACGGCTTGTCATGTCCGTGGAGGTCCGAAAATCTTGGAGGAATTCGAACGGCGCCTCAACCTCAAATCAGGGGACACATCGGACGACGGCCATTTCACCCTGGAGACCGTCGCCTGCCTAGGCTGCTGCGCCATCGGCCCCGTCGTCGTCGTCAACGAAGAATATTCCGGCCATGTGACCATCCAGAAGGTCAACAAAATCATCGCCAAATATTCGAAACCGGCGGCTTCCGAGGCGGCCTCGAAAAAAGCGAAACCGGTCAAGAGCCTGGCCTCATGAGAGGCGCGGCCGATTGACCCCGTCAACCGGATTGAGGAGAAGCAAACACAACATGCCCACCCAAAAAGGAAAACCAAGCGTCGGCAAAAAGGCCGGCCGGCCGGCGGCCGCACCGAAAGAGAAAACGCCGAAAGTCCAAAAGAAGCTCCTTATTCAGGACCTGCAAAGGATCCGCGACAAGGCCCGGGCCGTGGCCACGATTCGATCCAGCGAGGGACGGGCCAAGATCACGGTCCATATGGGAACCTGCGGGATCGCCGCGGGAGCCCGCGACATCATGAGCGCCCTCCTGGAGGAGATGAAGAAAAAGAAGGTCACGGACGTCATCGTCTCGACGTCCGGCTGCGCCGGGCTCTGCAACCGTGAGCCGATGGCCACGGTCGCGATTAAAAACCAGCCGCCCGTCAAGTATGTCGACCTGACGGCGGAAAAAATCCGCAAGATCCTCAATGACCATGTCCTGGGCGGCCAACCCATCGTCGCCTATGCCCTGGCCGTCGGCCATGAAACCCTTTACTGAGGTGGATCCTTGAAACAACCACGAACCCACCTGCTTGTCTGCGCCGGAACCGGTTGCGTGTCCTGCGGTTCCTTCCAGATCAAAGAGGCCCTCGAAAACGAAGTCCGGAAACGAAAACTCCAGGACGAAGTCGTCGTCGTCGCCACGGGCTGCAACGGATTCTGCGAAAAGGGCCCCATCCTCCTGGTTCAACCGGATGGCATCTTCTACCAGCAGCTCAAAATCGAAGACATTCCCCGCCTCGTCGAAGAGCACCTCATCAAGGGACGGCCGATCAAAAAGCTGATGTACGTCCCGCCGGCCAAGACCACGCCGATTCCGAAGATGAAGGACATCGAGTTCTTCAAACACCAGCGTCTTATCGTCCTGCGCAACCGCGGCCGGATCGATCCGGAGAACGTCGAGGAATACATCGGCTTCGACGGGTATGAAGCCCTGGCCAAGGCCCTGACCGAAATGTCGCCCGAAGAAATCATCGACATTATCACGGCTTCGGGGCTGCGGGGCCGCGGCGGGGCAGGTTTCCCCACCGGGAAAAAGTGGGCGGCCGGCCGGCGCGAGACGGCGACGCCGAAGTATCTGATCTGCAACGGAGACGAAGGCGACCCGGGCGCGTTCATGGACCGCTCCATTCTCGAAGCGGACCCCCATGCCGTCCTGGAAGGGATGATCATCGGGGCCAAGGCGATCGGGGCCGAGAAAGGATATATTTATATCCGTAAGGAATATCCGCTGGCCCTGAAGCGGATGGAGATCGCCATCCGGCAAGGCAGAGATTATGGGCTTCTCGGAAAAGGCATCCTGGGGACCTCCTTCGATTTTGACGTCGAGATCTCTCAAGGAGCCGGGGCCTTCGTTTCCGGGGAGGAGACGGCCCTCATCGCCGCCATCGAAGGACGAATCGCAAGCCCCCGCCAGCGGCCCCCCTATCCGGCCCAGCAAGGCCTGTGGAATAAACCGACCGTGATCAATAACGTCGAGACGTGGGCCACCGTCCCCAACATCATCCGCCGCGGCGCGAAATGGTTCGCCAGCCTCGGCACGGAAACGAGCAAAGGGACGAAGATTTTCTCGCTCGTGGGGAAGATCAACAACACCGGCCTCGTCGAAGTCCCGATGGGGACCAAACTGAGGGACATCATTTATGGCATCGGCGGCGGGATCCCCGACGGCCGGAAGTTCAAGGCCATTCAGATCGGAGGGCCCTCCGGCGGATGTCTGCCGACTTCGAAGCTGGACCTGCCCATCGATTACGAAAGCTTGACCGAAGCCGGGGCCATGATGGGGTCGGGCGGCATGATCGTCATGGACGACAAGACCTGCATGGTCGACGTGGCCAAGTATTTCCTCAACTTCCTCCGCGACGAATCCTGCGGCAAGTGCGTCTCCTGCCGGGAAGGCACGCAGCGAATGTGGGAGATCGTCAGGAACATCTCGGAAGGCAAAGGCAAACCATCCGACTTGGCGGTCCTGGAGGAGTTGGCTGTGGCCTGCAAAGACGCCTCCATGTGCGCCCTGGGGCAGACCGCCGCGAATCCGGTCCTTTCAACCCTCCGTTATTTCCGCCACGAGTTCGAAACGCATATTCTGGAAAAACGCTGTCCGGCCGGCGTCTGTGTCAACCTGATCCGCTATTTCGTCCTGCCCGATAAGTGCACCGGGTGTCTGGCCTGCAAGCGGGCTTGCCCCAACGACTGCATCAGGGGAACGCTGCGCGAAGTCCATCTGATCGACCAGAGCAAATGCATCAAATGCGGCGCCTGTCAAGAAGCCTGCCGGTTTGAGGCCATCGAGGCGCACCGCGACACGGCCATCGTCGTCCAGGAGGAAGCGCGATGATCACCTTCAAACTCAACGGGCTGGAAGTCCAGGCTGAACCGGGCTGGACCATCCTGGACACGGCCAAGTTTTTCGGCCTGGAGATCCCCACTCTCTGCTACATGGAAGGGTTGGATCCCTATGGCGGCTGCCGGCTGTGCGTCGTCGAGATCGGCGAAGGCAAACAGACCAAATTGGTCTCCTCGTGCACCTACCGGGTCGAGGAAGGGCTGGTCGTCCACACCGACACCAAACGCGTCATCGCGGCGCGGCGCATGATGATCGAACTGATGCTCTCGACCGCGCCGATGTCCAAGGAGATCCAGGACCTGGCCTCGAAGTTCGGGGTCACCCAGCAGCGGTTTCCGCCGCGCAATGAAGAGTGCGTCTACTGCGGGCTGTGCATCAGAATGTGCGACGAGCAGATGGACGCCCGGGCCATCGGCTTCCAGAACCGCGGCTACAAGCGGAAGATTTCCACGCCCTTCGACGTCAAGTCCGAGGAGTGCCGGCTCTGCGGCGCCTGCATGTACGTCTGCCCGGCCTGCGCCGCGCGCTGCGGCGGGCCCAACGCGGATACGGACATCTGCAACGCCTGCCTGCAGGTCGAACCGACCTGCCTGGAGACTTACGGCGAGCTGACCTGCTGGATGTACGACGCCGGACGCTGCGGCACGTGTGTCCAGGAAACCAAAAAGTAAACATCACCCTAAGGAGGTAAATCATCATGTCATTCACGAAACTCAATCGCAGCGCGGCGAC
>PMCY01000118.1 GCA_003154255.1 Candidatus Aminicenantota bacterium
TGCGGCGGGGATCGATCCCCTTCTCAATCAAATGAGCGATACGATGGGTGATGACTCGGGTCTTGCCCGATCCCGGGCCGGCCAGGACGAGCATGGGGCCGTCCCTATGGAGCACGGCCTCACGCTGGCGCTCGGTCAAACCGGACAGAAGATTTTCGGGCATGAAGCCATTCTCGCGCGGAACGGAATTGGGTCGGGTGCGGGCCGCGGCCGGGGCCTCAGGCCTTGCCGGCGTATTCGCCCGTGCGGGTGTCGATGCGGATGATCTCGCCGTTGGAGATATATTCCGGGACCTGGACGACCATTCCCGTGGAAAGCGTGGCCGGTTTGGTCCGGGCCGTTACGGATCCGCCTTTCATGGACGGCCGGACTTCAACGATGGTCAGGTTGACGAAGGAGGGCATCTCCAGGCCTAAAACTTGGCCCTCCGAGGAGATCGAGAGGAGCCCCTCGATGCCTTCGCTGATAAAGGGCCATTCTTCTTCGATGTCGGCCTTGGCCAGGGCGAACTGGCTGTAGTCCTGGAGGTCCATGAAGGTGATCGAGGAGTCGTCGCCAAAGAGATACTGGATGGGGCGGCGCTCGAAATCGGCCTCCTCGAACATGTCGTCCCCGCGCAAAGAATGGTCGGACTTGCGCTTGGTGACCAGGTTGCGGAAGCGGATCTTGTAGAGCGTCACCGCGCCGCGCGCGGAGGGCTTGTTAACGCTGACGGACACGACCGTATGGGGGTCGCCGTCGATTTTGACCACGGCGCCTTTCTTCAAATCGGAAGCACTGATCATCGGATCGCCTCGTTTGGAAATCTGACCGGAGCGGCCCCCCGGCCGGCGGGGCAAAGACTATAGCGCCGCGGGCCGGGTCTGTCAAGAAACGGGCGGCGGGAAAGGGCCGGCTTGCCACTCGGCTCCGGGAGGAGTAGATTGGCGGAATGAAAATCACAGTCATCCTCGGCAGCCCAAGACCCCAGGGATTCGGGGGCCGGATCGAGAAGTCGCTGCTCGGACTTCTCGGCGAAGCCGGCCGGAAGGCCAAGACCTATGAGCTCAACCCGCTCACCTACCGCGGCTGCCAGGCCTGCATGTCCTGCAAGACCAGCGCCGATGTCTGTGTCCAGAAAGACGATCTGACGCCCATCCTCGAGGACATCCGCGCATCCGACGTCGTCATCCTCTCCGCGCCGATCTACATGGGCGAGGTCAACGCTCAGGCCAAGGGGCTGCTGGACCGCTTCTATTCCTATCTGGGTCCGGATTTCCGGACGAATCCCCAATCGGGGCGGCTGGCCCCCGGGAAAAAGATGGTTTTCATCATGACCCAGGGCAACCCCGACGAGCCGACCTACGCCGCCGTCCTGGCCCGGCACAAGCGGACATTCGACATGTGCGGGTTCACGGACGTGCTTCCGGTCCAGATCTGCGGAGCCCGGCCGGGGAGCGAAACGGAAGCCGGGAAGAAAGCCGCGACGCGCCTGGCAGACGTGGCCAAGGCCATATTCGACTCCCGTCCTGAATGACAGGCCGCGTCAGCGGACGAGGCGGATGGAGAACCGCCTCTGCAGAACGGCCATGGGCTTGTTCGCCGCCGTCTTGGCGTCCTTGTTGAAGACCGTCGCCGTTTCCTGGCCCTCGCCGTGAAGCAGAAGGCCCTAGAAGGCGCCCTCCAGGCCGACGTGCAGGGTGAAGAAAAAATTCGCGTACACGGTCAACGGTCCGGCCCGAATCGCAGACCGAGTGCGCGGGAAAGAGTCTCTGGCTCATGGGTCGATTATAGGAGATCGCCCGGCGAAATCCTGGAACGGCCCGACCCCGTTTCTGCTATGATAGCCGCAAGGAGAACGCCCATGACGACCCTGTCCCCCGCGCGCGCCGCGGACTTGGACCGCTGGGACGCCGAAGCCCGATCGAAGATCGGCGGCCTGAAAAGCCGGGTCCTGCGCAAGGCCAACGGCGCCCTGCCCTACGACTACATCGTGCCCAACGGCGTTTATGAGGAGCAGTGGGACTGGGACGCTTTCTTCGTCGGCCTCCACCTCATCTCGGTCGATCCGGCGGACGGGATCTACCTGCGCAACTGGTGTCTCAACTTTCTCCATCACACCGAACCGGACGGCCAGACGCCCGGCGGCATCCGGCCCTGGTCCGGCCGCGACGCCCGCCTCTACCAGATCAAGCCGCTCATGGGCCAGGCCACGTTCTACGCTTCCCGAGCCCTGGGGGACTTCGATTGGGTCGTCCCTGTCTGGGACAAGATGGTGCTCTGCGTCACCTACCGGGAGCGGAAGATGAGCGACCCGGCCACGGGCCTGGTCAAGTGGTGGGACAGCATGGAATCGGGCGCGGACAACAACGTCTCGCTTGTCCGCCGCTATCACAACAGTATGGCCGGCGCCGACGTGAATGCGTTCATGATCCTGGATTACCGGGCCATGGCCCTGGTCGCCGAACGGCTCGGCCGACAAAAAGACGCCACGGAATTCCGGGCCAAGGCGACTCGCCTGGCTGCGGCCGTCAACACCCATCTTTGGGATGAAGCCAACGCAACCTATTACACCTACGACGCGGTCGAGAAAACACTCGTCCGGCGCGACACCTACAGCAACCTCGTCGCCCTCTGGGCCCGGCTGGCCTCCCCCGAGCGGGCCCGCCGGATGATCGAGCGCCACGTCCTCGAGCCGCGGAAGCTCTGGTCCCCGCACGGGATCCGCTCGCTGGCCGCCGATGATGCCCAATACAACAACGAAAACGTCCTGAAGCCCTATTCCAACTGGCAGGGCCCCATCTGGCCGCACGCTGATTGGATGTTTATGCATGCTCTCCTCCACTATGGATACCGCGACGCCGCCCTGGACGTCGCCGAGCGGGTCACGCGACTGTGCCTGGACGATCTGGACCGCAACGGGATGATGCACGAGAACTATCACGCCGATACCGGCGCCCCACTTGCCGCGCCCGATTTCATAAGCTGGAATCTGCTCGCCGCTCAGATGATCCGGGAAGCCCGGAGCGGGATTTATCTTCCCGACCCGGACCAGTCGCTCTGGAATCTTTAGGAGTCCGGCCATGCCGCCGATAGCCGTAGCGACAAATCCCTTCCTCGGCATTCTCATGCACGCCGTCGGGGCCTTCTTCGCCGCGACGTGCTACACGCCGCAAAAAAAGGTCCAGCGCTGGTCCTGGCAGACGTATTGGATTGTCCAGGCCGCGTTCTGTTGGTTCCTTCTGCCCATCATCGGCGCCCTGCTGACCATCCCCGACCTGGCCGCCGTTCTGCGCGAAGCGCCGCGCGGCGCCATGTCCGCCTCGTTTTTATTGGGCGCGGCTTACGGAATCGGCGGAACGGCCTTCGGTGTGGCCATCCGCTACATCGGCTATTCCCTGACCTACGCCATCGCCATCGGCTTGTCCAGCGTTTTGGGAACGCTCATTCCGCCGCTGGTCAAAGGCACGCTCGCCGCGACTCTGCACAAGCCGGGAGCGGGCTGGATCGGGACGGGCATTTTCGTCGGTGCGCTCGGCATCGGCATCGCCGGATGGGCCGGACGGCGGAAGGAGAAAGACCTGGAAGCCAAGCACGGCCGGGGCGAATTCTCCCTGACTAAAGGGCTGCTGCTGTCGCTCCTGGCCGGCATCCTCTCGGCCGTCTACGGGTTCGCCCTGGAGGCTGGGGAACCCATCGCCGACATCGCCTCCGCCCATGGGGCCGGCGTCTTCCGCGGCAACGTCTCCTATATCTTCGCCAACTCCGGGGCCTTCCTGACCACGGCCCTCTACTGCCTCTATCTGCACAAGAAACATCGCACGTTCGGAGAATTGTTCCGCCTTTCCGCCGGGCCGGAGAAGGCCCGCCTTTCCGCCAACTACCTTCTGGCGGCCCTGACCGGGGCCTTATGGTACGGGCAATTTTTCTTCTACAACCTCGGCCACGTCCGCATGGGGCCGTACAAATTCACCAGTTGGGCCATCCATATGCTCATGCTGGTCATGTTCAGCAACCTCGTCGGCGTCGTCCTCCGCGAATGGCAGGAATGCCGGCGGTCGACGCGCCTGACGATCCGCTTCGCCCTGGCTGTCCTGGTCGGCGCTGTGCTCCTTCTGACCTACGGAAACTATCTCGGCGACCTGGCCGCGAAAACGGTCCTCTGAGCCAGGCCGGACTTCGCGCGTTCAATTCCGAACAGCGGACAGAAACCGCCGGATCATCTTGGACGCGTCCACCGCGGCCGGCGGGTCGAGATTGGCCAGGACGATGATGACCGGCTCAGCTGCGCCGCCGAATTCCAGGGCGGCGTTGATCCCCGGAGCGCCGCCGGCGTAGCCCATCCCTCCCCGACCGCCTTTTCGAGGCGCTGGAGGCGCGCCGGCCGACGGCTCTGGTCCGCCGAGCATCCATTCGATATAGGGAGCGGACAGCAGCTTCCCCGACTGGAGCGCTTCAACGAACCGAAGAAGATCTTCGGCCGTCGAATATCCGCCTCCGGCGGCGCCGCCGCGGGCCGGCCGGGTGTAGATATTCTTGCGCAGCGGTTCGCCGGCATGATCGTTCTCATCCCAGTTGCGGGTATAACCCTCGGCCAGGTTGGGCACGACGGCGTCGGCTTCGTACGAATCGGAAGAAGCCATGCCGGCCGGGCCGAAAACGTTCCGGCGGATATATTCGTGGTAGTCCAGGCCCGAGACGCGGGCCACGATCTCGCCCAGCACGACGTATCCGCCATTGGAGTATCGTTCCTCCGCGCCGGGTTCGAAGGCCAGGGGCTCCGCGGCGAACATGGGCAGAAAATCGGCGTTGCGGCGGAAAGCGTCCTTGGGCGTCTTCTCGAACTTCGGCCCGAAAAAGTCGCCGATGCCAGAACGCATGGCCACGATCTGGCGAAGCGTGACCTTGGCCGCGGCGTCTTTGTTGGGGTAATCGGGAAGCAGGCGGCCGAGCGTGTCGTCGAGCGAGATCTTTTTCTTTTCCAGCAGTTGGGCGATGGCCGTTTTGGTGAAGATCTTATTGATCGAGCCGAGATTGAATTTCGTGTCCGTCCGGTTGGGAGAGCCGAACTCCCGGCTGGCCAAACCCCAGGCCTTCAAATAGGGCACGGTCCCGTGCTGGGAGATAAAGACGACTCCGCTGAACCGGTCGGCGGCGGCCCTCTGGGCCATTTCCCGCTCGATCGTCGACAGGGCTTCGGCCAGGGTCATGGGCGGCAGCGGCCCGGCCAGGTCGGCCGGATCGGCGTCATCCATCATGATGCCGAGAAGAGTGCGGGCGGGCGCCCGGCCGAATTCGAGCGTCAGCTTGACCAGCCGGCCTTTTTCGCCCTGCAGAATCATGGCCACGGCATCCGGCGGAACGGCATTCACGCGCTTGAGCTCGACCTTGCCAAGCTCGCGGCGCAGATCCATCAGCCGGGCCGCCCGGTTGGCGGGCGGCGTGCGGCGGGCCGCCTCGGCGTCGATATGTTCCGAGAAAAATCGCTCCAGGCGGGCGGCTTCCCCGGAGGTGAATGCTTCAAAGAAGGCTTGAGCGCTCTTTCCGGCCGGAGTCGGCGGGAAGGAAGGCCCGGCCGCCTGGCCGGCCTTCCCGGTCAGCCAAGCAGCCAGGAGGCAAAAGATCGCCGCGGGAAGCATGAATTTCAGAACCTTATTAGGCATGGGCATCTCCTCATCGAGAATAGCAATAACAAACGGCGCCCCGGGGGAAATCGTTGCCGAAAATGGACCCGCCTTCAGAAATCGTCCCCGCCCGGCCCGGTCCCACCGAAATCCGCTCCCTCGTCCCCGCCGTTCTCCCCGCCGGGCGAGCCCCCTTCGGTCCCGGCCATGGCTTCGTCGATATTCTGATCGAAGTTCTCTCCGGCGTCCTCCCCCATCTCCCGGCCCATTTTCTTCATCCAGCGGGCCATGGACTTGGGATCGTTCTCATCCAGTCCAGCCAAGGCGGAGGGATCGGCCAGGCTGTCCATCCGGCTTTCTTCCGAACGGCCGATGGCCACCCGGGAAACGAGCCGGTCCAAGGCCGTGCTTCCACAGTGCTGGCAAAGGGGCTCGAAAGCGGCCCCGACGGAGAGTGTGACGAACGTCGATAAGCGGCGGCAATCGCGGCAACGGTATTCGTAGATCGGCATCTTCAGATCAGGATCCCGTCCGCCCAACCCCGCTTGATCACCTCAATGAGAGCCGGATCGGCGTTTCCCAGTTTGTGGCGGGTATCGGCCAGTTGGATGTGGTGGGCCGATGTCTCCAAGGGTTTGTCTTCTTTAAAGACTTCCAGACGCTTGGCTTGGATGACCCGGTAGCCGGTGGCATCGACGGCCACGGGGTCCTGGCCGACGATCAGTCCCCCATAGCTCCACAGGTACTTCTCGCTGAAGCCGCGCGGACCGATGTTGTGATATTGGGGCGTCAGCATGGCCAGGATGTTGAGGCGGGTCTTGTCCTTGACGACGGGCAGGGACCAGATGGTGGCCAGGTCGGCGCAGGCATCGTTGTGGTAATCGGACGGCTTGGGAACGAACATGATGTAATTCTTGATGCAGCTGCCCATCCCGGCCCAATAATGGACGCGGGCCGGCCGGGCGTTGATGAGGACCGTGGCCTGTTGAAAGATAGGGTCGGTCAGAACGCCGCGGTCTTTGATGCCGATGCGGTCGGCGGGCACGCCCGCTTCCAGGACCCGCCGGCGGATGGCCTGTTCGACCTCCGGGCCAGTGGGCAGATAGTTCCAGCCGTTGGTCTTGATGCCGACGGTGTCGGAAGGCTTGATGATGCGCCTCCAGGCAGCCGCCGGGTCCTTTTCGCCGAAGAGGGTCATGACCGCGTCGTCGAGCATATTCTGGACGACGGCGGCGTCGATTTTGCGGCCCTCGCCGACCGCCCGGGCGTCACGGACCAAAACGACTTTGGAGCGCCGGACCGTGCCGATGATCCGGGCCGTTCCGGCGACCGAATCCTCCTCGATCTTGGCCGCCGTGCCCAGGCAGCAGCAGCCGACCGCGCCGGCGATCGGCGCAACGGCCGCTGCGCGGATGAAATCCCGACGGGTGATGGTTTTGCGGCTCATGAGTAATCCTCCTGTTTATAACCCTTGGTCACGGATATGTTCGAGGACGGCCCGCACGGCGTCACGCGCCGCAGCGGCCGTCCCGGCCCGGAACAGGACCGCCAGCGTCCGGCCCTGAAGGCCGGCCGCCGTCCAGGTTTGGTCGGCCGCCCGGGCCGGTTCCTGGTCCGCCGCGCCCGCCAGAAACGCGGCGCGAACCGCCTTGAGCGCGGCCACGGCCTGGGCTTCGTCCGGGTAGCGGATGACGACAAGGGCGCTCCGGTCGGCGGTCTTGACCAGCAATCCCTCGGACTTCGGATCCAGCCCCAGGACGTTGTCGGCGCTGACGAAATAATGATAGTTCAGGATCACGGGATGATGGAAAAAATGGACACGCCGGGGATCGGCGTAAGCGGGCGGCAAAGCCCCCAACAGGGCCGGCTTGTCTCCGTCCCGGCCGACGCTGGAAGCGATGCGGCGGCCCAGGTCGAGAAGCATAGCCTTGGTCTCCGCCGTCTCGTCTTCGGCGAACACGGAAACAAAATAGCGGTCTCTCCAGAACGACAGCAGTCCGCCCTTATAGACGCTGTTCTGGCCGACCGACCAGTTCTCGCCGTCCAGATCGTGGGTGAAGACGCCGAAGGCGTCGGCCGCCGAGCCCATGTCGAAGACATCGGCGATGATGTCGGGCCGGCCGGACTGTTTGTAGCGGCGGGAGAGGAGGGCTTTCATATTGTAGGCGCGATAGACTTCGCCCGCCCCGTCGATGTAATCGAAAATGGTCTCGGCGTTGTAAGCGTGGTCGTCGCCGTCGGCCTGCCAGCCGCGGACGGCATCCGGTAGCAGGGTTNNTTCATCCTTTCATTCTAGCAAAATCGGCCGCTTTTGCCAGCCCGGCTATTTCTCGATGGCCGCCTTTTGTTGATTGATGGCCTTGATCACGGCCGGATCGAATTTGGGCTTGCGCTCGAAAGTCAGGAGGCCGTTCACTTCCTGTTCCACGTTGGTCAGCTGGGTATAACAGAAGCCGGCCACGGCGGGATTAAAGAGCAGGGCCTCGGTCAGCTTTTTATAGCGGTCCAGGAATTCCGCCTCGGAGCGCGGCCGCTCGCCGTAGCCCCAGGCCTTGTCGTCCTTCTGGGCCGGGTTCCACCAGATGCCGCCGTATTCACTGAGAAAATAAGGCTGCCCCGCATAGGGCGTGTTGTGGTCCAGACCGCCGTTGACATAAATCTTGGGCGGGACGGCGAGCAATCCGTCGAACCGCTCTTTGAAGCGGGCCGGATCCTGGTCGTAGTCGTGGGCGTCATAGACATCGGGAACGGCATAGTGCCAGCCGCCCGAAGCGTCGATGACCGGCCGCGAAGGATCGAGCCGCTTGGTCAGCTTGAAGATCTGGGGGATGAGACCGGGAAAATGGCCGCCCCACTGTTCGTTGAACGGGCACCAGCCGATCAGGGCCGGATGGCCGAGGTCGCGCTCGACGGCCTCGCTCCATTCGCGGGCGAAGACAAGGAAGGC
>PMCY01000323.1 GCA_003154255.1 Candidatus Aminicenantota bacterium
TTAATATTAATATTGACTTTTTCAATATTTAAACGTATATATATAGTGAAAGTAAAATCCAAGGAGAACGACATGCCCCAGGATTGGAACGAATTGACCAAGCTGACCCAAGGGGCGGCCTTCTCCGTCGAACGCATCCGGCTGAAAGATAAAGAGATGGCCATCGAGGGCAGTTTCGAACTTCCGCCCTTGGCCCGGTTGACGGGAGAAGACCAGCTTTTTGTCATGGCCTTCGTCCGCAGCCACGGTTCGATCAAGGATATGGAGGCCCAATTCGGGATCAGTTACCCCACGGTCAAAAACCGGCTGAATGCCATCTCGGCCCTCCTGCCCTTCATCGAGGTCAATCCGCCCTCGTCAAAGCGCGACATCCTGGACCAGCTCGGGCGGGGCGAGATCTCCGCGGACGAAGCCGTCCGCCGGATGAAAGGATAAATTGATGTTACCCATCCTCGTGCATTTCCGCATCCGCAAAGACGGGAACCGGCCCTTCGGCTTCTATTTTCCCGTCATCCTGATCTGGATCATCCTGGCCGCCCTGCTTCTCGTCCTCCTCCCCTTCGTTCTGCTGGCGGCCGCCCTCACCTGGCGCCGGGGGCCGGGGCGCCTGCTGCTCCTCGTTTACCCGATGATGGCCTCCATCCTCTGGCACTTGTCGGGCCTGCATATCGAAACAAAGAACATCGAGAACGAAATCCTCATCGATTTCCAATAATCCGTCGAAAAACAAGGAGGAATTCCATGAACGAAGAAAAACGCCGTATCCTGGATCTGCTGGCCCAGGGCAAAATCACGGTCGACGAGGCCGAGAGACTCCTGGCCGCGATCGGCGAACCCGCCGCCGAGACGGGAACAGAGGCCGCCGGGCACCGCTCCTGGAAATACCTGCGGGTTCAGGTTGAACCGGGACCGGGCAGCGAGAAAGGCGACAGAGTCAATATCCGGGTCCCTTTCAAGCTGATCCGGGCCGGGCTCAAGTTCGCCGCCTTCATCCCCCAGGGCGCCCAGGGCCCGATCAACGAGGCCCTCAAGGAAAAAGGGATGAATGTCGACTTCTCCAAGATCTCGCCTCAGGACCTGGAGGACCTCATCGTCAACCTCGACGATCTGACCGTCGACGTCGAAGGCAAGGACAAGGTCCGTATCTACTGCGAGTGAGCTCCGTTACGAAGCCGCTCGCACCGCTTCCACGCCGGCCACGGTCTTCGGCAGGGGTTTCCCCAAAAGCCTCGCTCCCGACTCCGTGATGACGTAATTCTCTTCATTGCGGCAGCCGCCGAAGTCCTTATATGGCTCCAGCTTGTCGTAGTTCAGGAAGTCCATGAACTTCTTCTCGCCGCGCCACTTGTCGATGAGCTCGGGGATGAAATAGATGCCCGGCTCTATGGTCAGCACGAACCCGGGCTGGAGCTCGCGGGCGAGCCGCAGGGATTTCAATCCGAACTGGGTGCTCTTGGGCTTCCCCTCGTAGCCGACGTACACTTCACCCAGGTTCTCCATGTCATGGACATCGAGTCCCAGCATATGCCCCGTCCCGCAGGGGAAAAATAAGGCGTGGGCGCCTTCCCGCACGGCATCGTCCGGGTTCCCTTTCATCAAACCGAGATCTTTCATCCCTGCGGCGATGACGGCGCAGGCCTCGAGATGGACCTCCTTGAATGGACGGCCCGGTTTCAAATGTGAAACGGCGTGTTCGTGGGCGGCTAGAGCCACGTTGTAGACCTCTTTCTGCCGTTCCGTGAATTTCCGTCCGATGGGAAACGTGCTCGAGAGATCGCCCCCGTAGCAGGATTCAACTTCCGCCCCCGCGTCGAGCAGGAACATGCGGCCGTCCTCGAGCGTGTGGCCGTAATGATGGTTGTGCAGAGTCTGCCCGTTCCGGGTGGCGATGATGGGAAAGGACAGGTTTCCTCCGGCAGCCAGCGCCGTCTGGTGGACGATGGCCATGACCTGGGCCTCGGTCATCCCGGGGCGGACACTGCGCATCGCGGCCATATGCATATCGGCCGACAGGGCGACGGCCTTGTCGATTTCCCGGATTTCCTCGGCGGACTTGACGGCCCGCTGGGAAACAACGCTCCGGATCAGATCGGTCGAGGCCGCCCCGGCCGTGTGGCGGGGATCGATGCCCAGCCAATCGAAAAGCCGGATTTGATGTTCGGCCCGGTACGGCGGCAGGAAGTGGACGGTCCGGCCCTTGCGCCGGGCTTCTTCGATCCGGGCCTTGGCCTCTCCGATTCCGCCCGTGCGGTGCACGCCGGCCTGGAGGCCCCGCTCGGCGATCGTCGGCTGGGGCCCCCGCCAGACGATATCGTCGATCGTGAAGTCGTCACCGCAAAGGATGTCTTCATGGTTGTCGAGATCCAGGATCCCCGCCAGGCCCGGGATGTCGGTCCCGAAGTAATAAAGGAACGTGCTGTCCTGACGGAAATGGAACGTATTGTCGAGGTAGTTCATGGGGCTTTCGTCGTTCCCCAGCAGGAGAACGACGCCGGAAGGCAGGAGCGTCCGTAGTCGGTTCCGGCGTTCGGCATATGTGGATGTCGAGAACATGATTAACCTCCCGGTTCAGGTGAAGCCATGCTAACAGAATCCCCGGCAGAAGCCAACCCGGCCACCAGTTGATTTTCCTCCGCCGTTGGGATAAGTAGAACCTATTCCACGAGGAGGTGCTCCGCCCGTGAATCGTCGAAATGCCATCCAAACCGCTTTGGGTGCGGCCGCGACCCTGTCCTTGAACGGGACCGGGCGCGCCGCCTCCCCCTCGGCCGCTCGCCCCGCGCCGGCCGGGAAATTCAAAATGCGCTACGCGCCGAGCTTCGGCCAGTTCAAGGCCCATGCCGGAGACGACCTGACGGCCCAGATCCAGTTCGCCGCCGACGAGGGCTTCACGGCCATGTTCGACAACGGGATCATGGACCGCCCGGCCGCCGACCAGGAGCGGATCGCCCGCGAGCTGGACAAGCGCGGGATGATGCTCGGCCCGTTTGTGCTCTACGCCGACTTCCCCAAGAAGAGCTTCGTATTCAAAGACGCCGAGATCCGGGCCCTGCTTCTGGACAAGATGAAGCAAGGTGTGGAGACTATGAAACGCATCCACTGCCCCTGGGCGCTGGTCGTGCCCGGCCATTACGACGAAAGCCTGGCCTGGGATTACCAGACGGCCAACGTCGTCGACAACCTGCGGTCCTGCATGGACGTCTGCGCGCCGGCCGGGCTCATTGTCGTCCTCGAGCCGCTCAACCGCCGCGACCATCCGGGGCTTTTCCTGACCGGGGTGCCCCAGGCTTTCGAGATCTGCCGGGCGGTCAATTCGCCGTCCTGCAAGATCCTCGACGACATGTATCATCAGCAGATCACCGAGGGGAATCTCATCCCCAACATCGACGCGGCCTGGAGCGAAATTGCCGCCTTCCACATCGGAGACAATCCCGGGCGGAAGGAGCCGACCACGGGCGAGATCAACTACCGTAATGTCTTCAAGCACATCTATGAAAAAGGCTATAAAGGCGCGCTATGCATGGAGCACGGCACGAGCAAGCCCGGCAAGGATGGCGAGCGGGCTCTCATCGAGGCGTATCGGGCCTGTGACAACTTCTAGGAGGTTTCTCATGAACGAAGAAACGAAAAATTCCTACACTCGCCGGGACTTCATCAAGACGACCGCGGCCGCGGGACTGGCGGCGGCCATTCCCGGCAATTTGGGCCTCTTCGCCCAAGGCTCGGACACCCTCCGCGTCGGCGTCATCGGCTGCGGCGGGCGAGGCACCGGCGCCGCCGTCGACTGCCTGACCTCGTCGTCCGGCGTCGAGATCGTGGCCCTTTTCGATCCGTTCCAGGACCGCCTCGACGACTGTCTCAAAACGCTCAAGGAAAAATTCCCCGACAAAATCAAGGTTAAGCCCGAGACATGCTTCACCGGGCTGGACGGTTATCAGAAACTGCTGGCCGTTCCCCAAGTCAATATGATCGTGACCGCCGCTCCCCCGGGCTTCCGGCCGATCCACCTCAAGGCCGCCGTGGAAGCGGGCAAGCACGTCTTCATGGAAAAACCGGTGGCCGTCGATCCGGTCGGCATCCGGACGATCATCGCCGCCTCCGACCTGGCCAAGCAAAAAGGCCTGGCCATCGTCGCCGGCACCCAGCGCCGCCACCAGAAGCGCTATCTCGAGCTGATGAAGCGCATCAAGGACGGCCAGATCGGCGAAATCGTCGGCGCCCAGTGTTACTGGAACCAGGGCGACCTGTGGGTCAAGCTGCGCGAGCCCGCCATGACCGAGATGGAATGGCAATGCCGCAACTGGCTCTATTTCAGCTGGACGTCGGGCGACCACATCGTCGAACAGCACGTCCATAACATCGACGTCGTCAATTGGGCCATCGGGGCCCTGCCCAAGAACATCGTCGCCATGGGCGGCCGACAGGTCCGCGTCGCCCCCGAGTACGGCAACATTTTCGATCACTTCGCCGTCGAGTTCGAGTATCCGGACGGCGTTCGCGTGGCCAGCTACTGCCGCCAGACCAAAGGCTGCGCCGACCGGGTCGAGGAGCGCATCGTCGGCACCAAGGGCACGGCTTTCGGCTACGGCGAGATCAAGGGCGAGCGGCCCTGGAAATTCGAGGGTGACGAGCCCAACCCCTACGTTCAGGAACACACCGACCTCATCGCTTCGATCCGCGCCGGCAAGCCGCTCAATGAAGGCCGGACGGTCGCCGAGAGCACCATGTGCGCGATCGTCGGCCGCATGAGCGCCTACACCGGACGGGCCATCTCCTGGGACTGGGCCATGAACTCCTCCAAGCTCAACTTGTCCCCGGCCAAATACGAATTCGGGCCCAACCCGGTCGACCCGCCGGCGGTTCCGGGCATCACCCCGCTTATTTGATTTCATCAAGGAGCATGGTTATGGCGAAACTCAGCCCGACCGGGATCTTCTTGGCTATGGCCCTGATCTTCGCTATGGCCGCTTGCGGCAGCAAGAACGCGCCGGCCGACGACAAAGCCGCCGCGGCGCAACCGCAAGCCCCGGGGACTCAGACCGCCACTCCGCCCGCCGGGGATAACGAAGGCGTCCTGCTGGCCAAGGAAATCCTGGGCGTCTTCGACGAGGCCGTGGCCGAAGCGGCCGGGCTGACCAGGGACAAGCCCGAACCCGCCGAACTCAAGCCCAAGCTGGCCGCCTTATACGGCAAATACGCGGCCACGATGGCCGAGATCAATCCCCGTTTCCTGGCCCTCAAGACCAAGGACATCCGGCTCTTCGGCGCGGCCAACGGCTACCTGGGCGAAAACCGCGGAAAGCATGATTTCAATAAGGACAACGCGCTCGCGGACACCTACCGCTATTACAACCTCGAGAAAGGCGAGAAGGATATCGTCGATTTCCTCTCCCATAAGCTGCCCGCGCTTATCGACATCGCCGTCAAAATGTGAATGGGACTGCAACGAGATGGAGGCGGCATCCTCCCAAGGCCTGTTCCTCAGCCGGCCTTTTGAGGGTTCGGCCCCGCTTATAAGAAAGGAAGAATGCAATGAAAAAACGTTCCCCCATGCGCCGCCGCGAATTTCTCAAGAAGGTGCCCCTGGCCTTGGCCGGGGCGGCGGCCTTCCCGTCCATCGTCCGCGGTTCGGCACTCGGCCTTAACGGCGCCGTCCCGCCCAGCGACCGCATCGTCATGGCCGGCATCGGCTTCGGCATGCAGGGCCCTTCCAACATGCAGGCGTTCCTGGAAAAGGACGAAGTCCAGTGGGTGGCCGTCTGCGACCTCGACGACAAGCACCTGGCCCAGGCCCAAG
This sequence comes from Candidatus Aminicenantota bacterium, assembly GCA_003154255.1. Classification (GTDB taxonomy): domain Bacteria; phylum Acidobacteriota; class Aminicenantia; order Aminicenantales; family UBA4085; genus UBA4085. The sequence continues at coordinate 5,798 of PMCY01000323.1, forward strand.
GCATCGTCAACCGGAAGTACGGCAACACGGGCTGCGCCACGACCAAGGACTTCCGCAAGCTCTTCGCCCGCGGTGATCTGGATGCCGTGTCTATCGCCGTGCCCGACCATTGGCACGCCATCCTGGCCATCAGCGCCGCCCGGGCCGGGTTGGACATCTACGGCGAGAAGCCGCTGACCCACAGCCTGCGCGAGGGCCGGGCCCTTTGCGACGCCGTCAAGCGCTACGGCCGCGTCTGGCAGACCGGAAGCTGGCAGCGCTCGGTGGACAATTTTTATCGGGCCTGCGAGCTCGTCCGCAACGGCCGCATCGGCAGGATCCGGCGGGTCGAAGTCGGCCTGCCTGCGGGCCACTACGACTTCGCCCGCACCTTCGGCCTGGAGAAGATCACTCCGCCTCCGGCCGAGCTCGATTATGAAACCTGGCTGGGACCGGCGCCCTATTCCCCGTATTGCACGGCTCGCGTCCACATGAACTGGCGCTGGAACATGGACTACGGCGGAGGCCAGCTCATGGACTGGATCGGCCACCATTTGGACATCGCCCACTGGGGCATGGGCTACGACTATACCGGACCCGTCGAGGTCTGGGGCAAGGGCGAGTGGCCGACGACCGGCATCTATAACAGCGCCACCCGCTACTGGGTCGAGGCGCGCTACGCCGACGGCACGCCCATCGTCCTGGCCGGCGGCTATCCCGAGATCCAGGGCGGCACGAAGTGGATAGGCGAGTACGGCTGGATCTGGGTGGACCGCGGCGGATTCGAAACCCAGCCGGCCAATCTGGTCAACGAGATTATCGGCCCCAACGAGATCAAGCTTTACCACAGCCGCGACCACTACCAGAATTTCCTGGACTGCGTAAAGAGCCGGGCCCTGACCATCACGCCCTGCGAGGTCGCCCACCGTTCGGCCAGCGTCGGCCATCTCGGCGTCATCGCCATCGAGACCGGGCACAAGATCAAATGGGACCCGGGCACGGAGACGATCATCGGCGATCCCGAAGCCGAGCGTCTGCTCAGCCGTTCCTACCGCAAGCCCTGGGTGCTCCCCTCCTGAGGAAAGGTACGAAGATGAAAACCCCCAAGCTCCTGAAATCCCTCGGCACGGCGCTTCTTCTCGCGGCCCTCGCTATGGGCGTTTCGATCGCCGGGCAGGCCGCACCGGCTTCACTGGACCAGATTCTCAAGGCTGTGGCATCGTACAATGGCGGCATCGATTCCGCCCCTTTCTGGGCGCTCCGCGATTACGTCTACGCCCGCAAGGACGATCCCGCCGCCCGAACCCAATGCGAGGATGCTCTCCTGGCGTTCCTCGGTACCAAAGCGACGCCGGTCGCCAAGATGGCCGTTTGCCGGCACCTTCGCCTCATCGGCGGGGATAAATCCGTCCCCATCCTGGCCAAGATGCTCAGGACGCCGGAGACGTCCGATATGGCCCTCTATGCCCTGGCCAAGATCCCGGGCCCGGCCGCCGACAAAGCCCTGCGGGAGGTTGCGGCGAACTCGTCGGGCGCGGTGCAAATCAGCGTAATCAATGCTCTCGGCGTGCGCGGTTCCCAGGAGGCCGTCCCCGTCCTGATCCCCTTCCTGGGACAAACAAAGTCGGAGGCCGCCAAGGCCGCTGCCTACGTCCTGGGCCGGCTGGGCGGTTCTCAAGCCGCCGCCGCCTTGAGTAAGGCTTTCAGCGCCGCCCCGGCCGATCTCAAAATCGTGCTGGCCGCTTCCCTTCTGGCCTGCGGCGAACAGTTTATCAAGGACAAGGACCCCTCCGCCGCCGCCGCTCTCTATGACAAGGTCCTCGCCGCCGCCATCTCTCCGGCGATGAACCGTGCGGCCATGGGGGGCAAGATCTCCGCCGCCGGCGATAAAGCCGCGGATGTTCTCATGAGCGCGCTGCAAGGGAACGACGCGGCCCGCCAGGAGGCCGCCGTTCTCAAGATCCGCGACGTCATCCCGCCGGATGCGATCGGGCCGATCTGCAGATTGTATCCCGTTCTTCCGGAACGCGTCCGAATCGTCCTGCTGCCGGTTCTGTCAGGCTATCCGAAAAATGCGGTGCTTCCGGTGATCCTGGCGACGGCCCGAGGCGATGCCCCGGCGGTCCGTCTGGCCGCAATCAGAGCCCTGGAGATCGCCGGCGACGCCACGGTCGTTCCCTTCCTGGCCGAAACCGGGGCCAAGGCCCGCGGCGCCGAACAATCCGCCGCCCGCGGTGCCCTGGCTTCGATCAAAGGCCAGGACGTGGACGCCGCCATCCTCGAACGTCTCGGCCAAAAAGCCGGCGAAGACATCCAATCCGAGCTTCTTTTGGCCGTCTCNNTGGACCGGATGCTCAAGTGCGAGGAGGGCGGAGAGCTCCTGGAAGCGCAAACCACGGCTGCCGCGCTGGCCCTGAAAATCGCCAACCCCGAAGGCCGCGCCGGCGCAGTCGCGGCCAAGCTGGCGGAGGAGAAATCCCCCGCCGCCCGGGCACGGCTGATCGCCGTCCTGGGACGCATCGGTGACGACAGCGCGCTCCCGCAGGTGCGGGCCGGCTTGATCGACGCCGACGCCGGCGTCGTCGACGCCGCGGTCCGGGCCTTGTCCGCTTGGCCGACCGGAACGCCGCTCGAGGATATCTGGAAAATCGCCAAGACTTCAATGAACGAGACGCACAAGCTCCTGGCCCTGCAGGGATTCATCCGGCTGACGGCGGCGGCGAAATACCGCCTGCCCGAAGCGGCCGTCGGCGATCTGAAGATCGCCTCGGAAGCGGCCCGCCGTCCTGAAGAAAAACGGCTTATCCTGGCCGCTCTTCCCGGCTTCGCCGGGCCGGAGGCGCTCGAATTGGCCAAGACAATCGGCGCCGACCCCGCGGTCAAAGCCGAGGCGGACGCGGCCGCAAAAGCGATCAACGAACGAATGAAGGGAAAATAAGCAGATTCGCCTTCAGGAAGGCGAAGGCCTCGCGAATGATGTCGCGGCTGGTCGCGTCATCGTTGCGGACATCGAACCCATGATATCCCTCGGGGTGGTTTCTGACGGTAAGCCGTGCGTTTTTTTTCAGAGCCAGGCCCACGAATTCATCGATCCCCGCGTTTAAAACCGGGTTATCGAGGCCGGCCCGGCCGATAAAGACGGGCGGGACTTTCCCCGACGCTTCAGCGATGGCGACGACGGGCGAAAAACGGGCCAGCACATCCTCGCTGAATCCGGCCGGGGCCTGGGGGCGGAACGGCCGAAGATCCATGATCGAATAAAAGCCGAGCAGGCAGTGGACATAATCCCGGGGACGGCGAACGGCATCGCTTAAAAAGGAGCCTCCTCCAGAGAAGACCCAGAGGGCCAGGCGCCCCTCATCGATCCCGAGCTCCAAGGCCTGCCCGCGGATGAAGTCGACGAGGGCATCGATATCGCCCTGGGCGTCGGAAAGCCGGTCGAACCCGAAGAACCGGTGATTGAATGTGACGCCGACAAAGCCCGAAGCCGCGGCCAGCTTGCCGAAACTGATGTAATCCGTCCAGTCTTTCGGTTGAAGAAGGGGCGGCTTGGGAATCGGGCCGCCGTGGATAAAAACGACCGCCGGCCGCTTTTCGGCGGCCCCCTCGGCACGGGACGAATAGACATCCATCATCAACTCTTCGTTTCCCACTCGCTTATAAACGATATTCGATCGGACCTGGACATCGTCCATGCCGGGCAATCGATAAACGACCGGCATCCGAACGAGCTCGGCCGGTGTAGGCTGGCGGCTTGGCGGAGGCGCGGGATTTTGGGGTTGAGGCATGGCGGTTATTCCTCCCGTCAATGATATGACAACCCCTTCCATGCCGTCAAAACCGCCAAACCGTGCGGACGGACCGTTCCCGCATTGACGCGGGCGGCGAACGGTGGTATTGGAAGGGCCATCCCCTATCCGCAGAGGTGCCGATCATGTCGATGCCTTCCCGGTCCCCGCGCCGTTTCCTTTCCGCCGTTTTCCTTCCGCTGCTTTTAGCCGTCCTTCCTCTCGCCGCCCAGACCAAGCCTGACCTGATCAAGGGTTTCCAATCCCCGCCTGCGGCCGCCCGTCCCTGGGTTTACTGGTTCTGGCTCAACGGCAACATCACCCGCGAGGGCATCACCGCCGATCTCGAGGCCATGAAGCGGGTGGGCATCGGCGGCGTCCTCATCATGGAGGTGGACCAGGGCGCTCCCCTAGGCCCGGTCCCCTTCGCCGGTCCCCAATGGCGCGACCTCTTTAAGCATGTCTGCTCCGAGGCCGCCCGCCTGGGCCTGGAAGTCAACATGNNGACGCCGGCTGGTGCGGCAGCGGCGGCCCCTGGATCACCCCGGAGCTCTCCATGCAGCGGGTCGTCTGGACGGAAACGAAGGTCCAGGGCCCGGTCCATTTCGCGGCCCCGCTCCCCCAGGCCGCCGCGGTCATGAATTACTATCGGGACATCGCCGTACTGGCGTTTCCAACGCCGGAAGGCCAGGCCCGCATCGCCGGCTTCCGGGAAAAAGCCTCGGATATCCCCATGGACGTGAACCCGGCCGTGCCCGCGGCCTGGCTGCCCGAGCCCGCCGGCCAGGCGATAGCGCGCAGCCGTCAGGTGAATCTCTCTGAACACATGGATTCGAACGGGCGCCTGGTTTGGGAGGTCCCGGCCGGATCGTGGACCATTCTGCGGCTGGGCCACACCACAACCGGGAAGGACAATCACCCCGCTCCGGAATCCGGGCGCGGCCTGGAATGCGACAAGCTGAGCCGGACCGCCGTCGAGGCCCATTTCGAGGGGCTCATGGGCAAGCTCATCTCCGATGTCGGCCCGCTGGCCGGAAAATCGCTGGTCTCCACGCACATCGATAGTTGGGAGATCGGCTCGCAGAACTGGACGCCCAAACTCAGCCAGGAATTCCGGGATCGCCGCGGCTACGATCTTCTTCCCTTTCTGCCCGTGATCACCGGCCGCCTCGTCGACAGCCGTGAAATTTCCGAACGGTTTCTCTGGGATTTGCGGCAGACCATCAACGAATTGCTGCTGGCCAATTACGCCGGATATATGCGGGAGCTGGCCAACCGGCGCGGCATCCGGCTCAGCATCGAGGCCTATTCGAACTGCCCCACGGACGAGATGGCCTACGCCGGCCGGGCTGACGAGCCGATGGCCGAATTTTGGTCCTGGGAACGATATGGATCAGCCTGGACGGTCACCGAGATGGCCTCGGCCGCGCACGTCTACGGTAAACCCATCGTAGGGGCCGAAGCCTTCACGGCCACCGACTCCGAACGCTGGCAGGGCCATCCGGCCAACATCAAGGACATCGGCGATTGGGCCTTCTGCGAAGGCATCAACCGCTTCGTCTTCCACCGCTACGCCCTGCAGCCCTGGCTCGACGTCAAGCCCGGCATGTCCATGGGGCCATGGGGGCTGCACTACGAACGGACCCAGACGTGGTGGGAGCAATCGTCCGCCTGGCACCGCTATCTGGCCCGCTGCCAGTATCTCCTGCGCCAGGGTCTTTTCGTCGCCGATATTTGTTATTTGGGGCCGGAAGGCTCGCCGCAGACATTGAACGCCCAGAAAGCGTTTCTTTCGAATACACCGGGACAGGAGAACATGCCGCGCGACCGGTCCGGCTATAATTTCGACACGTGCCCGCCCGAAGTGGTCCTCGAGCGGATGTCCGTGAAAAACGGCCGCCTCGTCCTTCCGGACGGCATGAGCTACGGGCTTCTGGTTTTGCCCTCCGTGGAGACCATGACGCCGCGGCTTCTGGCCAAAATCAAGGAATTGATCGAGGCCGGAGCGACGGTTGTCGGCTCGCGTCCCGTTCAATCGCCGGGCCTGGCCGGCCATCCGCAGAGCGACGCGGCCGTAAAAAATCTGGCCGCGGAGATCTGGGGTGCGGGCGAACCACCGGCCCAACTGACCGAACGCCGGCTCGGCCAAGGCCGGATCTTCTGGTCAAAAGCCTTTCAAAAGAAAATCGAGCCGGTCCGACCGGCTTCCCTGCCCCTGACAGCGGCCCAATGGATATGGTTTCCGGAGGGCGACCCGGCCGAGGCTGCCCCCCCCGGAGTGCGCTATTTCCGCCGATCGATCGTCGTCGATTCCGGATCACCGATCACTGCGGCCCAGATGGCGATGACCGCCGACAATGCCTTCACCTGCCGGATCAACGGTCAGGATATCGGATCGGGGGACGAGTGGAAAAAAGTCGCCATGATGGACGCGGCGAAGTTCCTCAAACCCGGGTCCAACCAGATCAGCATCGAAGCCCGCAACGGAGCGGCTACGCCCAGTCCGGCCGGATTGATCGGCGCTTTGACCATCTCCTATCGCGACGGACGGATAACGACGATGGCCACGGACAAAAGCTGGGAAGCGGCTGATACCGCCCAAGGTCCCTGGACCGCGGCCAAAGAGCTGGGCTCCCTGGGCATGGAGCCCTGGGGCAACATCAGCCCTGACGGCACCGATCCTGAGATCTATCCCCGCCAGGAACGCGTCGCTGAGGTGCTGGAAAAAACGGGCCTCGCCCCAGACTTCAGCTTTCGGAGCTCAAGCGGAACGGCGAGTCTGCGTTACATCCATCGGACGATGGCCGGGACGGAGATCTATTTCTTGGCCAATAAGCTTCAGCAGCCGGAACAGGCCGTGTGCGATTTCAGGGTCCGGGGCAAGCGGCCGGAATTTTGGTATCCGGATACGGGACGCATCGAGAAGCCCGCGGCGTATGAATTGGACGGCGGACTTGTCCGCGTCCCGATCTCCTTCGATCCCTATGGCTCGGTCTTCGTTATTTTCGCGGAGGAAGCGGATTCCACCGCCGATCGGATCGTCTCCGCGGAACTCAACGGGAAGCCGATTCTTGGCATAGGCGGCAAAAACGGACGAGCAATGGTTCAGCCTCCGATCGATCTCCTGACCAGGCCCGAAGAGGGGTTCACGGCCGAAATCCGGGAGCCCGGATCTTATGCCCTCAAAACGGCCGACGGCAAAATCCATCAGGTTGAAGCGCCCCCAATCCCGCAAGCGTTAACGCTGGAAGGCCCATGGGAAGTCCATTTCGCGCCGGGCGGCGGGGCGCCGGATTCTCTATCGCTACAGACACTGAATTCGTGGAGCGATAACCCCGACCCGCGTATCAAGTATTATTCCGGCGCGGCCACATATATTAAAACCGTGCCGATTCCCGCGGCCCTGCTCGCCGCGAAGCATGGCCTGTGGCTCGATTTGGGCCGGGTGGAGGTCATGGCCGAGGTCCGCCTTAACGGCCAGGATTTGGGCATCCTGTGGAAGCCGCCTTATCGGGTAGATATCGGCGAAGCAGCCAAGGCCGGCGACAACACACTCGAGATCAAAGTCGTCAACCTCTGGATCAACCGCCAGATCGGCGACGAATTCCTGCCCGAGGATAGCGAAAGGAACCCAGAAGGAACGCTGAAAGTCTGGCCCCCATGGCTGACGAACGGGGCGGCCAGTCCAACGGGACGAAAAACCTTCACCAGTTGGCGGCTCTGGCACAAGACCGATGCGCTTGTAGAATCAGGGCTGTTAGGGCCGGTGCGGATCGTTCCCACCCTTAAGCTCATCGTGTCGCGCTAGGGCCTCAAGAAAGACGCATCCGATAAGCGTTTAGTCCACTGCGACGGCGGGCAGAAGCGTGTTTGTTCCGCGACGAAGCTTTTGACTGAAATCAAAGACGCCGCGGGCGGCCTCCGCTACGCTATCGTTGATCATCTTCTTATAAGGAGGCTCTCATGAACGAAAACATCGATAAGATCCGCCTCGAGAAAGACGATGGGGCCATCAACTTGTCTCGCGGCCGTTTAACACCCGAGCAGATCGACCTCATGCTCAAGAGCTTGCCCTTCGACATCACCTTCGTCGACGAGAACGACCGCGTCCGCTACTACTCGGACACGGCCGAGCGCATCTTCCCCCGCAGCCCTGAGATCATCGGCCGGGCCGTCCAGAACTGCCATCCCCCGAAAAGCGTCCATATCGTCAACGCCATCATTCAGGCGTTCAAGGACAAAACCAGGGACTCGGCCGATTTCTGGATCCAGCGGGGCGGGGCTTTTGTGCTGATCCGCTACTTTCCGGTCTATGATACCGCGGGCGCTTACAAGGGCGTCATCGAGGTATCGCAGGAAATCAGCAAGATTAGAGCCCTCGAAGGCGAGCACCGCCTGCTCGACTTATAAAGCTCAACGGGTCCTGTCGCGCCAGGCCCAATCGTCGTCCTTGGGCATGACCAGCTGGGTGATGCTGTATGTTCCCCGACCGCCGTCGTCCTTCTCATTGGAGCCGAGACTATAAACGAGCAAACCGTTCTGATCGACTCGATATACGAACGGCTTTCCGGTGAACGGATCCAAAGGCTCCCGAGGCAATTCGCCCGGCACAAGATCGGCGATGGACGTCGGGAAGTGTTTTTCCCGAGCCCGATAGATCCGGGCCGCCAAGCCCATCCGAGCCGTCTCCATGAGAGCCTCGAGAGAAGCCTCTTTCAAACCGGTGGCCGAGATATTGGAAATGCCGTTTTCGGGAAGACGCCGATACCAAGGCAAGCTTTTCTGCCGGGAATCGAACGCGTGCATGCCCGGCCTGCTTATATAATAGGGCTTCCCGGATAGCGCCGTGATCTCATCGTACGCGGGATATTGTTTCATGAATCCCGTCCGGACCAAGGGACGGAGCAGCCAAAGCACAAAGTGCCTGCTGGACGCGACCCCAAGCGAATCCAAGCGGCCGACCAGAACGTCTCTCCCGGTCTCGATCCACAGAATCCTCTCTCCTTTGTAAGATCCAGCCACGGCGAAACGCCAGGACTCGACATCCAATTCCTTGAGGACCGCCTTCAAATCATCAACTTCGACCGAACGATCGTCGATGATGCGATCGAGCACGAGGAGCAGGCTCCTGGCGTTGGAAATGGCAATGAGGGCATTGATGAGTTCTGGCTCCTGGAGAGTCAGCCGAATAAACCGGAACCCTTTGATCCATTCATCAAGGCCGCCGCGGATATCGCCGCCTTCGGCCTGAAAAAGGGCTTCGAAGCCGAGCATTCTGACAAGATGCAGGAATTTGATCTCATCATTGACCTTGAGGTCATTGGATATGACGCGAGGGTCCACTTCCCGATAACACGGGCACTTGGCCGCTTCGAGAATCAGATCGATCGAGCGTCGATTCCGAGCGATCGCCTCACTAATCGTTAATCGCGATTTCTGATCGAGGGGCTTGGAATTGAACAGATTCGTCAACGCGGGGTTCAAATCCGTCGTTTTCCGGAGCCGCTCGTCGAATAAGGCCGCGGCGGCTTTCCAGAGAGGCTTGGCATTGTCCTGTCCGGGGCAGGCCGGGCCAAGGTCCGTGTAGCTCAATGGAACACCCTTGACTTTCTCCGCGGCCAGGAATTTTTCAAGCTTCTTTCCGGTCGTATAATTAAGCGCCGCGCGCGCAACTAGGAGCAGCGCCACAAGGGCGGCCAGAATAAGACCGGTTCTACCGAGGATTTTTCTCACGGACATCGGCGTTCTCCTTGTCTTCCATGACTGATTCATCCCAGTTCGTCCGTCCTTGCATCGAGACGGTCCGATCCTGCCGAAGCCGCGCCGATGGAGCGTACAGGGCGCGGGCTTGAGCGGCGCCTAAGATTTCCTCGAAGCCCGTTCGGTCTGCGTCGGTGACCGGAAACGCTGCCGGACGCTCATTGAGAAGGACATCCAGCCGTCTGACCATCGTTCTCGAGAGGGCGGCATCGACGGCCAAGGACCCGATAACGAGCAACGCGCAGGCGGCCACCATTCCCCATTGGGCGGCGGTCAGAAACCGGCCTGCCGGCGGGATGGCTGTGGCCGCGGCCAGAATCTTTTGCCGCAGATGCAGCGGCGCAGGCCGGGGGACGAAGTCCTTCAACGCCTCCGGAAGGCCTCGATCATCCTCGTTCATTTCTTCTCTCCGAAATAAGCGCGCAAACGGTCCATCCCATAGCGATGGCGGCTAGCGGCCGTATGAGTGGAGACTCCGCAGGCCGATCCAATGGCCCTGAAGGTCAATCCTTCAAAATCTTTCAGAAGAATCACTTCCCGCTGCTCGGCCGACAAGGCAGCCAGCGCTTCGCCGAGGCGGATCTCGGAGGCCTCGTGGGGCCCCTGGAAAATCAGGGAAGCCAGATCCGGCCGGAAAGCGATTTCCTCATCCCGGCGGCGCAGCCGCTTTTTCCAGAACCGATTGGCTTCGTTATAGGCGCAGCGAAAAGCGAAGGCTTTCGGATCGCGGATGAACCGCCGGCGGCCGACATAGCGGGCCAGCCGGACGAACGTCTCCTGGAGGGCGTCCTCGGCGTCGTGCGCGGAGCCCAGCTTCAGGGTCAAATAGCGGTACAAGGCGTCTCCATAGGCATCATAGAGCTCATCCAACTGCATCGTTTTCCGTTCGTTCACTTGAATAGACCGCCCCGCTTCGCTTTTTTGTCTAACCCCCTCGAAAATTCTTGGTCCTCGTTCAATACTCGCCGATCGAAACCGCGTCGCCGTAGAGTCCGATCGGAAAGAAAGGTGTTTATATAAACGAGTTATTCCTATCTCTGCTTCTTGACCGGAAGCCAGAAATCGTCCGCCGTCAGATGGCATTCCTTTATCATCTGCCGGGCATATTCCGCGCCGGTGAAATTCTCATCGGCATTATTCGTCCCGACCGTGAATTTGACGCCCGCGGCTTTGGCTCTTTTAATGAAGTCGGCGGAGGGAATCTTGTACCTGTTATTGATCTCGATAGCGATCTTCCTGTCTTTGGCCGCCTTGATGACCTTGTCCATTCGCTCCGGTGTCCAGAAATGGCCATACCGGTCAGCCATAGAAGCGGGAATGAAAGTCGAATTGACATAGACGTTGATGGGTTCCGTATTGAGTATCTTCACCAGCGTTTTGACGAGGTTGTCCATGAACCGCTCTTCGTCATCGATCCACGTTTCTTCCTTGATCCAGATCCGATTCCTGCGGCCTTTTTCGTCCGTGAAGGTCATGGCGTCGGTGAAGACGTAATCGAATTTCCGTATCGATTCCTTCGAAAAGATATTCACCCACTCCCTGCCCTCGGCCTGCATCGCGATATAGAACTGGGGGTAGCCTTTGAAGACCTGAAGGGCGGCCTCGATCTGCGCATCGCTGTGTACGGGGAAACCCAGCCCGCAGTTCACGGCGATTCCGTAGGCGATGTGTTCCTTCTTCGATTTTATGGCCGCATCTTCTATGGTCAGCTTTCCCTTGAGATGCACATGCAGGTCCGTCAGCGGAAATTCGGTTTTATCTTGGCCGTTGGCGGCCATGAATACGGCCAGAAGAGACATGAGAGCGAGATTTCGTTTCATGAATCCGACCTTTCTTGTCATGCCCCCAGCGCAACAACGGGGCTTTCGGTATAAGCCGTTCGTGTCCAGGAACGCCTGCCGATTTCTCGCAACGACTTGTTGAACAAGCATAAATTCGGTCTCGAGGGATGTCAACGGCGTACTCACGGCCGACGGCTTCCGCCTTCGATAGCGGAGCCATTGACTCCCGGATGGTACGGGAAATATCATGGCCCATAAGGAAAAAGAAGGAGGGCCCATGTCCAAGCCGAGAAAGCGGAGTCCAAAGAGCCGAGGGCTGATATCGATCTTCTTCGTCGTGGTTCTGGCGGGCGCCTTTTTTTCGAACGCGCAATCGAAGAAATCTGATGAGCAGGATAAGCTTCGGCCGATGACCCTGAAACAGGCGGAGCTATCGGGCGAGATCGGCCGGCGGATCAATGATCTCATCTATAAGAACTATATGATGCTCGACATCGACGGTTTTTTCATCGCACCATTCCGATCCCGCCCCTTCACGGACGACTATCATTATGTAGGAGTGGGCAAGGTGATCGATGCCGGAAGTCTTTTTTCGGCGTATACAGGCGATCCGAAGGTGGCCGAACGGACGGCCCATCTGATCGACGGCATCCTGAAAACGCGTGATGCCGACGGCTATATCGGCACGTTCAAGCCCGAACCCGGCGCCCATCAGAACCACCGCAACTGGGCGCTTCACGAGCAGGAGTACTTGCTGCTCGGACTGACCCATCACGCTCTCACTACCGGCAACGCCGTTTCACTCCGGTATGCCAGGGAACTCGCCGATTATGTGATCAGGACCTTCGGCCGGGATACCAAGCCCGAGGAAGTGTGCACCGCCGGGCTTCCGGAAGCCTTCCTCGTCCTTTACAAGGCCACCGGCGACGCGCGGTATCTGAAATTCGCCGCCGAAATCCGGCACGGGAATTCGAAAGGCGAGGTCCAGTGCGCATCGCTGATGGATTGGAAGCAGACGTTTGATTCGGGAGCCGCACACGTATACGTGATGCTGGCCCGATGCTACGCCCAGACGGAACTTTATCGACAAAAAGGGCTGCCGTCTTTGCTGGAGATGTCGTCTTACATGCGACACGAGCTGCTGCGGACGGGCGGCGNNGGCTGGATAGCCTGATGCGCCTGGAAGGCGATCTCCGCTACGGAGACATCATGGAGCGCACGATCTACAATGCGCTCCTGGCCGCGCAGGATCCGGAAGGGAGAAAGATCCGGTATTTCACGCCGTTCACGGGAGCGCGCGTCTATTTCGATCAGGACGGCTTCTGCTGCCCGGGGAATTTCCGCCGGATCATGGCGGAGTTGCCGCAAAAGGTCTACTACCGGTATGCGGACAGGACCATCGCCGTCAACCTGTATACGACCTCCCGAACGACCGTGGATCTGGACAAGGATCTGTCGGTGACACTGGCCCAGGAGACTGATTACCCGAACTCCGGGCATGTGGTTTTCCGCGTGACCCCGTCGAAGGAGGCTGTTTTCGCCATCCGGCCGCGCATTCCGCGGTGGTGCCGCAATGCCACGATCAGCATCAATGGCCAGCCCCCGGCGGCCGTTTTGAGCGGGGCGTATCCTTTTGAGATCCGACGCCAATGGAAAGCCGGCGACACGGTGACTTTAGAAATGCCGATGGTCTGGCGTTTCATTAAAGGCCATCGTCTCCAAGAGGGCAAAACGGCTCTGGCCCGGGGCCCCGTGGTGTATTGCCTGGGCACCGCGCAGAACGAGGAAATCCTGAAGAAATACCCCAATTTCAACGGCATCGTGATCGATCCGACTCAGCTTGGTGATCCTGAACCGGACCGGTCGATCCGTCCAGACGGGAAGAAGGTGACGGTCAAGGCGAGGGTGGAAGCCCCGGGCGCCTGGAGCCGGGGAGCCCCCGCTCTCACGCTGACCTTCACCGAATTCGTCGATCCCACCGGGATCGTCACCTATGTCCATCTGCTCGACCTCGACAAAGCCGTGGAAGATGAGCTGATGGTGGACTGCTTCGGCGATCAGTCGTCTTCTTGAAGGGAGGAGGCAAGTCCATGTCCGTCCGATCAATCATATATGCGATGGGAACCATCTTGGTTCTGGCGGCCGTCTCGGCATCGTGTTCCCATGCCCGCCCTTCTTCATACGCCGTCGAGAATGCCGCCTACCGGCTAACCATCGATACGGCCTCCGGAGGCCTTCGCGCCGTTCTCGACGACAAGCGGTCGGGACTGCGGCTGGCAGATGGCCCGCTCGTCTATCGGACCGACGCCGCCGGCCGCGAAAACCCGGCGACGCTCTTCCAATTGATCGACCCGTTCGTTGCGATCGAAGGCCAGAGGCTGGTCATCAGCGGGACGCTATCCGGGCTGCGGATCGAGCACACCTTCACACTCCCTCCCGACAAACCCGTGATGGATGAAAACCTGCGCTTGACCAATCCAACGGCGAGCCTCGTCTCGCTCCCCGATTTTGAGTGCGGATTCACCAGGTCCTTGAAGGACGAGAGCGGGACCATCCCCGCGGATCTCGCCGGGGACCGATGGGTGTCCGTCCCCCACCGCAAGCGGGCCGAGGACCCCAAGGAGAGATTCCTCGACTTCTCCGCCTCGGACATGGCCGACAAACCGGGCTTCGAACCCCATCCCGACGCGGTCCAGGATCCGCATTACCGCCCCTCGCGGCACCGCTACTCGGACGGTTGGGCCTGGACCCACGGGAATTCCACGCTCGGCGTCTACAAGTACAGCCAGGAAGCCATGCTCTTCAGCGTCCTGTCGACGATCAAGAGCGAGGCGCGGATCCTGCTCCGATTCGGCGGGACGGCCATGATCATGGGCGAGCCGGCGGTACTGACCCGCCTTCGGCCCGGCCAGACGGCCGACCTGGGGTTGACCCGATACGAAACCTTTGAAGGCGGCACCAGGGAGGCCATGTACGGCTTCCGCCGTTTCCTCGACGAACGAAGCTGCCGTTTTCCCGCCTCCTACGATCCCCCGGTCCATTGGGAACAACTCTACGACATGGAAGGGGCCTGGGACCACCGGGCTACACAATACACCAAGGCCGCCATCGAGCGGGAAGCCCAAAAAGGCCGGGATTACAGCTGCGAGGCGATCTACCTTGACCCCGGTTGGGATACCAAATTCGCCTCGTTCATCTGGGGCGACGCCTGGCTCGGACCGATGGATGCGTTCGTCAAGGAGATGAACGACCGGTACGGCCTGAAAGTCTCCCTCCACACACCCCTGGCCACATGGATGTCGCTGGACATACCGATGGGCCCTCCCGCGATCGACACCTATCCCGCCGCGGCCCGGCTGCTCGCTCCCCCGCCGCCCGCGCCGGAGCCGGGTGCGAAATCCGCTGCCCGACGACTACCGGCCATCTGCCTGGGCTCCCGTCAATACCTCGAGGTCGCCGAGAAGCGGCTCCTCGACCTCTGCGCCGCCGGAGTCACCTTCCTGATGTTCGACGGCAACTTTTGGAACGGCGGCTGCCTGAATCCGGACCACGGCCATCCGGTCCCTTACACGTTCGAAGATCACATCCGGGCCAACGTCGACCTCGCCGCCCGCGTCCACGCCAAGTACCCGCGGGTGCTCATCGAAATGCACGACATGATCTCGGGCGGCAATCCGGTCCGCNNNNTATTACTCCAACCTGTCCTGCAACATTCCGTTCTATCTCCACGTCAACTTGCGGGGCGACAACAGAGACGCCATCGTATTGTGGTGGTATGCCTCGACCTGCCGGCACCTGGGCATCGGGGGGACGGCCAAAGATCCCGCGGTCGTCGCCGCCCAGAAGGCGGCCATGAAGCGCTACCATACCGTCGAGGATCTTTACAAAAGGGGCGAGTTCTTCGGCCTC
>PMCY01000091.1 GCA_003154255.1 Candidatus Aminicenantota bacterium
GTCTTCCACTGGAAAGGGATCTCGCCGCAGACGGCCCCCGTCCCGACGCCGTCCCTGGCGATCGTCCCGCGGTGGCGTTCGAGCAGATAATCTCCCAGGGCCTCGAGGTCCCGGCGATGATGGCCGGGCCGGCTGGGCGCGGCTTCATCGCGGATGCAATCCGCATTGTCCGAGTTGGGATAAGCGCCGGCGGAAAGGTAAGCGACGTCCTTCCACCAGCCCTCTTCGAACGCACGCGTAGCCGTGACGTCAAACGTCAAAGACGCCGTTGACGGCGCCGGTACCGACGCCGGGCTGTCCGATATGGGTCGCGCCGCGCCCGCTTCTCGCGCCGGNNGCCCGGGCCGGAAGGGCGGCCAGCCAGTCCTCGAGCCGCTCGTCTTCCGCCAGTCGAAGAAGAGCCCGGGCGAAATCCCGCGGGAGAGGCTTCCCCGCCCCGGCCGCCGAGGCGTCCAAGAGCGCCAGAACGTCGAAAGCCGTCTGGTGGGTATAGTGCTCGTGCAAATGTTCGAATTGACCCAGGGCGGCCAGGTAAGGCGCGCGCCGCAGAAGTCTCGGCCAGAGAAACGCCGCCTTCGCCGGATCGGGCGCGGCGGCGTCATAGGCCGTCAGGTAACCCTTTGGAGCGTCCGGGATTATTTCCGCTCGGCCCAGCTCCGCATTCCAATAGGCAGCCAACGGCCGATGCCAATAGACCTCCTGGAGGCCGACGCGCATGGCCGGAAATTGGAACCGATAACGGAACAGCCCGCCGCGATGGATCACCTTTTCCGCCGCCGCAATTTGGGCCGCGGTGGCCAGCGGCCCGTTCAGTAAGAGGCGCGAATCGGACGTCCAGATCTGGCCGTTGCGGGCCATCGGCTTGCCGTATAGTCCGAGGTCCTCGGACGACGTCCCGAAAAAGGTCCGCTCGACCTTGCTTTCCCTGGCNNGAGGTCCTTATGGATATCGGCCGCGATATTTCCGGTTCCCGCTTCGTGGAGCCACCCTGTTTGGGGGACGCGAAGTCCGCCCGGTCCCTCCCGCCGCGGCACGAGCTTTTGAAGCGGGATCTGCANNGAAGGGCCGAAACGTCAGGAGATAGCGCGCGTCCTCGAAGGAAGCGGAATCATCGACAAGAAAAGGGCGCGTCCAGGTTGGAAGCGGATCGGAGGACCAGTAGGGAAATCGCGGTTCGGGCCCGGTGGGGAGGATGCGGAAGCCGGCTGCGCGAAGGCCATCGCGGCCCGAAGTTTTTTCTCCATAGGCCGAGGCGAGAAGGCCGGCCAAAAAATCAAAGGCCGCGCCTTCCGGGACCTCGCGGTCCGGGGCGGCGAAAAAGCTTTTCCAAAAGGCCCGCTCGGGGCCTTGCTCACTCGANNCAGCTCGGGAGGCCAGTAAGGATTGTCCACGAGGTTGCGGCCGAGGTGGCCGGCGATGAGAGGCTCGGTTTCACCCCGGGCCAATCGGCCGAGGGCCGGGACGATCCTTCCGGCCAGATGCTCGAAGCCCGGCTTGATCTCCAGTTCTTCTTCCGCTTCGGATACGCGCCAGCCAAACGGGTCGTCTTCGGCAAAAAGCGAGGGATCGAAATCGCCGTAGGGGCTGCGGCCCAGCCGCGGGGGCGGCATGAATTCGGAATAGGCGGGAATCGGGTATTGCCCTTGCCCGGCGAACCAGGGATATCCGTTCGTCAGCGTTTTCCATCCGGCTATTTCAGGCGACGCCATGAGGACCTCCGGTCCGCATAAAGTCTACTCTTTTACTATAGTCTTCAGGACGCGGAACCGCAATCCGATCCGGATCCTCCCGCGAACCGGTTGAAACGGAGGCGCCGTCGGGGGTACATTGGGCCGGGTCTTGAATGAGGAGATCAACGAATCATGAACGCTCTTCGTCCCCTGTCTGTTGCCGCGCTCGGGGCCTTGGCCGCCATACTCCTGCCGGCGGCCGGGCCGGAAATCCCGCGCTTCGCCGTTGAGATCAGGGCCGAAATCACCGTTTCCAAACCCGTCAGTCCCTGGATTTACGGCAATTTCATCGAATCGGGCTTCGCCCATCAGGTCGACGGGATGTGGGCGGAGATGCTGTGGAACCGCAGCTTCGAAGAAATCCCTCCGTATTCGGCCCCGCTCTGGGAGTGGCTGGAGAGAAAACCCGGCGACGATCTGACCCGGGAGCCGTGGTGGCACTCGGGCTACGAAGAGCATGAGTGGCGGCTCGATCCCGCCAATCCGCAGGCGACCTTGACGCCCGAATCATACTGGGGCTTCCGCCATGGGATCCGGGCCGTTGAAATCGCCAACAAGTCCAAGGAACGCTGGGCCGTCCTGGCCCAGGACGGACTTTGGCTGCGCCGGGGAATGGACTACGTTTTTTCGGGCTGGATGGCCACGGGCGGCGAGACGGCCGTTCTTCATTCGGCCAAACCGGTCCAGGTCAAAATCGGCTTCTATCCGGATAAGCGTTTCGACAAGCCGATCGTCGAGAAGACATTCCGGATCAAGAGCGGCGCTTTTGAAATCAATGGGACGGACTTTCCCGTCGGCGATTTTGAGGGCTGGGCCAGTTTCGCCCTGAGCGTCGAACCCGGCGGATCGATCCGCGCGGACGGATTCTCGCTTCTGCCCCAGGACGCGGTCGGCGGCTGGAGGAAGGACGTCGTCGAGGCGCTCAAGCGGGTCAAGCCTCCGATCGTCCGCTTCCCGGGCGGCTGCTTCGCGTCTTTTTATAATTGGCGCGACGGCATTGGCCCGCTCATCGACCGCCGGCCCCGCCCCAGCGCTTTTTGGGGAGGCCTGGAGAATAACGACGTCGGCGTCGCCGAGCTCGTCCGGCTTTGCCGGGAGATCGGGGCCGAGCCTTTCTACTGTCTGAACCTTCTCACCGGGACGCCCCAGGAAGCCGCCGACCTCGTCGCTTACGCCAACGCAGGCCCTGAGCATCCGCTCGGCCGCCTGCGCGCGAGCCACGGCTTCGCCGCGCCGTTCGGCATCCGCTATTTCGAGCTGGACAACGAAACCTACCGGCGCTTCGGCGCCCTTGAGTATGCCCGGCGCTGCGTCGAATTCGCCCGAGCCGTCAAAGCCGTCGATCCGCAGGCGCACCTGGTCATGGTCGGCTACTGGCCCTTCAACGATTCGCTGGCCGAAATGCTCGACGTCGCCGGCGAATGGATCGATGGCGTCACCGACCGGGCCACGGCCGAGGAGGCCCTGCGCAAGGACCTGGACGTCCTGGCCGCCTACAACAAGGCCCACGGCCGTTCTCTTTTCCTCTGCAACACTGAATGGCTGGCCGCCACGGACATGAAGGGCGCTCTTCCCGGCGCCCTCAACCGTCCGGCCCAGGACCTTTCCGGGACTCTGCAAAACCGCCAGATCCGCTGGGGCTATGCCCTGAACGCCGCCGCGGAGCTCCTGACCTTCCAGCGCCTGGGCGGGGATTTTCTCTTCGCCGACTTCAACAACATGGCCAACACCTGGGGGCAGAACGTCATCGAATGCGCCAAGGAAGGCGTCTGGCTTTCGGCCGCCGGGCGCGCGATCGAACTTATGACCGCTTCGCCCGCGGCCTGGCCGCTGAAACAAATGGTCCGCGCGGCGCAACCCGGAATCTTGAGCCAGGCGGCCTGGGATAAGAACAAGGAGCGGCTCGTCCTGGAGATCATCAACTTCAATGCGGATAGCATCGATGCCGCATTCGATCTCGGGGCCCTGGGATTCCCGCCCCGCCGGGCGGCCGTATCGACCCTGGCCGCGGATTCCCTGCAGGCGCGCAACACGCTGGCCGATCCGAACGCCATCCGGCGCGAGGACCGCACGGAGCGGCTCGACGGCCGG
>PMCY01000111.1:0-9343 GCA_003154255.1 Candidatus Aminicenantota bacterium
TCGTTTTTCGTCCGTTCGGCGAGACCCAAAGCTTCGATATTAAGACGAAAATAAGGGACCAGATCGTTATTGTAATAAAAAGCGACGCTTTCCTGCCGCAGGCATTTGAGCTTCAGATCCGGGGAATCCAGCGAATCCGCGAGCCGGACGGCTTCGTCGAATTGGACAATGGACTGATCGAGAAGGCCGAGCTCGTCCCGAAGCTTCTTGCCCTGCAGGTAGTGATCGATGACGGCCAGGGTTTTTCCGGCGTCCTCGGAAAACTTGCGCTCGGCGATGCGGTCGGCGATCGCTTTCGCCGCCGCGTATTGCCCGGCGGCATCGCTGACCTTGCCGGTATTCCAGCTGATCAGGCCGATTTTCAGGCGGGCGCGGATTTCGTCCCGCGGGAGACCGAGACGGTGACTCTGCTCGGCGCTTTTAACATACCACCTCATTGCCGAGTCGAAATCGCCTTGAAGACGAAGTGTTTCCGCGCAGCTATATAAAGGGAAAATCCGGCTCTGTTGATCATTGGATTGGGCCGTTAAGGGAACGAACGCGCTCGTACCAATGGGGAAAAGTATAAATAACAGTAAACGGCGCGCGATTCTCAAAATNNACTGGCGAATCGCCGGTGGGCCTTACCCGGCCGGCCGGAACGCCGCTGCCCGCCGCGACTTTTGCCGATATCTGGATGACTGTGGAAGCGGGGAACAGAGAGGCCAGTAAAAGCATGGGCTGTTTAAAGATTTGAAAAACGGTCGATTTGGCTGCTGTTTTCCGTTCCGCCGATTTCAGCGCGGGCACGGTGATGGCGAGAATCCCGATGACCAATACGATCGCGACGGTCCGGACGAAGAAATTCTTAGGCATGACGCCCTCCTGAAAGTAGAGATGGCGCCTGAAAGACAGACGGAGACTCACCCGAAAAAATACGGTCGAAAACAAATTGGCAGCGGTGCGGACTCCGTTTTACCTCCAAGGCGCGAAAAAAGACTAAAAAAACCGTGGGGAAATGTCAAGCCGAGAAAAATGATTTTCCCGGCAGGAGCGGCGGGCGCTAGGATTTAAAAAAGAAATTCAGCTCCCATTCGGCCGTCTCCGCGGCGTCCGAGCCATGGACGGCGTTGCGCTCGATGTCGAAACCGAAGGAGTGTCGGAGCGTGCCCGGCGCGGCTTTGGCCGGGTCCGTCGCCCCCATGACGTCCCGCCAGCGGGTGATGGCGTCGTCTCTCTCAAGCATGAGAACGACGATCGGTCCGGAGGACATGAAGGCGGAAAGGCCCTGAAAGAACGGCTTGGCTTTATGAACGATATAAAAAGCCTTGGCCTCGTCGGCCGAAAGGCGCATCTGGCGCATGGCTGCGATTTTGAAGCCCTCGTCCTCGATGCGGGTGATGATCTTGCCGATGACATTTTTCTTGACGGCGTCGGGTTTGATGATGGCCAGCGTCTTCGGCATGGGGCTCTCCTCGATTGTCCGTTCGCCATCAGATATAGCGTAATCGATCTTTTCCGTCAACGGCGGCCGGCGCCCCCGGGCTTTGCCCGGGGTTCCGTTTCCGCCGCGAAGGCTCATCCCTTGACCGGCTCGGCCGCAAGCCCATGCCGGAGGCATGCGTTGACACTCCCTTGCCTCGACTATAGAATGAGCCCGCTCCCATGGACCACGAACGATTGGAGGAAGTGCGCAATTATGCTCTTGCACTGGGGTTCTCCCTATTCGGCGTGGCCGATATCACTTCGATGCGAGAGGAGTTCCTCCTGCGGGTCGGGCTTCGGGCCAAGCTCCCGAAAGCCCTGGCCCTGGCCAAACGATTGACGGACGGCGTTCTCGAGGATATCGAGGACGAGCCGACGCCCCTCTATTTCCATCACTACCGTCAGACGAATTTCTTCCTTGACCGGGGCGCCTTCCTTCTGGCGTCCTTCGTCCAGGATCTCGGCTTCCAAGCCCTTCCCGTGGCCGCGTCCCAGATCATTGATTGGGAAAATCAGCGGGCCCATGTTTCCCACAAAGCCATCGCCCGCCTGGCCGGATTGGGATGGATCGGCCGGAATAATCTGCTGGTCAGCCCCCAATTCGGGTCGCGGATCCGCCTGGTCACGGTGCTCACCGACGCCCCGCTCCGGCCGGCCGGGAGCCCGCTTCCTTTCTCCTGCGGGGCCTGCGTCCGCTGTCTGGCGCACTGCCCGGCGGCGGCCATCCACGAAACGCCGGAGGCTTTCGACCACCGCGCCTGTTACCAAAAATTGGATGAATTCCGCCGCCGCCATGTCGTCAGCCAGCATATTTGCGGCGTCTGCGTCAAAGCCTGCCGGGGTCCGATTTCCGTTTGACACGCCGCGCGCCGCTCTGATAGATTTCGTCATCATGAGGGGTGGAGATAGGGCTCCCATCAAACCGGTTTGGCTCACCTTGGGCTCAGGCCTCGTCATCCTNNGCGACCAGCACCCGCTTGACCGGGCGCGCGTTGCGGCCATGGACGGTGAGGCCGTCAAATTTCCCGGGGACATCGATTTTTTTCTATGGAGGAAGTCCGTCGGCCAGCCGGTCAAGTTGGAGGTCCGCGGGGATGACGGCCAGCTGTCGTCCGTCAGCGGACTGATCGCCGCTTATTACGGCGATTCCGCGCTTTTCATCGATCTCTTCATCGCCGTCTTCAGTTGGGGGCTTGCCATCGCGGCCCTGCTCTATAAAAGAAACGACCGGCTCGTCCGGATCTTTTTCTGGCTCTGCATGGCCTTCGGTTTCGCCGTGGCCGTTCAAGGAGATACGTATGTCCTGCAGGCGGCCTGGACGACGCTCCTTCCGGGATTGAGCTATGTTGTTTTGACCTCTCTCGCCCCGGCCTTCCTGCTGCATTTTTCGATTATTTTTCCCGGGCCTAACCGCGCCCGGAAGCTGTTTTTTGTCTATGCCCCTCCCGCGATCCTAGCTTCGTTTTTTTCCGGGCTTCTGGCTTATTCGTATGCCCGGCCTTCCGTCCGGGCCCTTTATTTTTTTGATGACGCTTATGTCCTCCTGCGCGTCAATATGATTGTCTATTTCGTGGCGGCCATCGTCCGCCTGGCCCGCATCCGCTTGCGCGTTCTGGATGACGACGTCAAAGCCCAGGCCCAATGGGTCTTCTTCGGGTTGGCCGCCGGAATGTCCCCGTTTCTCTTTCTTTATCAATTACCCAAGGCTCTTTTGGGATGGGCCGTCCTCTCGGAGAATGTGACCGCGGTCTGCTTTCTCATCATCCCGGTGACGTTGGCCATCGCCATCATCAAACACCGCCTCTTCGACGTCGAAGTCATCATCAACCGCAGCTTGGTCTATTCGCTTCTGACGATCATGACGGCGGGGCTCTATCTGATCGTCATCCAGGTCCTCCAGAAGGTCTTTTCGGGCGAGCGGACGCTGTTTTCGGTCATCGCCGTTTTCGCCGCCGCGGCGGCGTTCCATCCCGCCCAACGCCGGATCCAGGACCTGGTCGACCGGGCCTTCTTCCGGCAGAAGTACGACTACCGCCAAGCCGTCCTGGCCTTCGGCCGGCAAGTCCAGCTGGCGGCCGGGCGGGAAGACCTTCTCGATCTCTTCCTCTCGGCGCTGCGGGCCGTCTGGGCGCCTGAAAAAGCGGGGATCTTTGTCCACGATCGGCCGATGGGCAGGCCCACGGATTCCCGCGAAGGAGAGGTCCATCGGGGGGACGCCTTCGATGAGTCCATCTTCTCCGGATCGTCCTGCATGCCGGGGCCTTTTTGGGCCCGCCGCAACGCCGTCCGGAGCACCGATGACGTTTCCTTCACCCACGAGGCGGCCTTGGCGGCCGATGGTTTGGAACTGGCCCAGCCCCTGGTCCTGCCCGGCACCGAGGCCTGCGGTTGGCTGGCCCTGGGCCGGAAACGGTCCGGCGAACGGTTCAGCCGGGAAGATCTCTCCCTTCTGCGAACGTTGGCGGGAGAAATGATGACCAACCTGGACCGCATCCGGCTTCAGGAAGAGGTCATTTACGAGCGGGCCTCCAAGGAAAAGTCGAACGAGCTCAGCCGTTTGAAGACGGAATTCATTTCCACCGTTTCCCACGAATTGAGGACGCCCATGAGCTCGATCCAGGGGGTCGCCGAGCTGCTTCAGTCCGGCAAGATTCGGGATGCCGTTCAGAGGGAGAAATTTCTGACCCTGATGGTGTCTGAAAGCGGCCGATTGTCGCGATTCCTCCACAACGTCCTCGACTTCGGCCGGATCGAACAGGAGGTCAAGTCCTATCGCCTGAGCCCGATCTGCGTTCAGGACGTCGTCCGCGAGGCGGTTGAGGCCTTCGGCCTTCTCCTGGATTCTCAAGGCGCATCCGTCCGGATCAAGGCTCCCTTCGAGCCGCTTGTCATCGACGGCGACGAAGACGCGCTGAAACAGGCGTTGATGAATCTGATTGACAATGCTATAAAGTATTCACCCGTCGATAAAAACGTCGAAATCGACGTCGAGGGAAGAAACCAGGAAGTGGAAATCCGCATCACCGATCACGGCATCGGCATCGCGCCCGAAGACCAGACGCGGGTTTTCGAGCGGTTCTACCGCACGGCCGAGGCCGGCATCGTGAGTCCCCGGGGGACGGGCCTGGGCCTCAAGATCGTCAAACACATCGTCCAGGCCCATCGGGGAACCATCCTCCTGGAGAGCGAAGTCGGCGGCGGAAGCGTCTTTCGCCTGATCTTTCCCAAGCGAGGCAAGGCATGAGCAAAAAGATCCTGATCATCGAAGATGACCGGGCGCTGCGGGAAACGACGACCGCTTTTCTGGAGGCCGAGGGATTTCGCATCCTCCAGGCCCCTGATGGGGTCCAGGGTCTGAAATCCGCCGAGAAGGAAAAACCCGATCTCGTCCTTCTCGATATGATGCTCCCGGCCAAAAGCGGAATAGAAGTCTGCAAAGCCTTGCGGGAGAAGGGGATTCTCGTCCCCATCATTTTCATCTCCGGCGAGAAGAAAGACGAGATCGACAAAGTCCTGGGTCTGGAGTTGGGCGCCGACGATTACCTGACCAAGCCGTTCGGTCAGCGTGAACTGCTGGCCCGCATTCATGCCGTTCTGCGCCGGGGCCGCCCGGAACCTCCCCAGATCGAGGAGTTTACCTTCGGCGACGTATGCGTCAATTTCAAGAAGCACCTGACCGTGAAGGGCCGGATCGAAGTTTATTTGACGGCCAAGGAATATGACCTCTTGAAACTCCTCATTCGCCGGGAGGGAGAGGTCGTCGACCGCGACACCCTGCTCAACGAAGTCTGGGGGTATGAGCATTTCCCGACGACGAGGACCGTGGACACCTTCATCCACAACCTGCGGAAGAAGATCGAAACGGACCCCAGCCAGCCCCGGCATTTGATCACGGTTCCCTGGTCGGGCTACAAGTTTCTGAAATGAACGAATGCGACTCCGCCGCGGACAGGAGCTCCTCATGAAAACCAAAAGATTGCTGATTCTTTTTTCGGCCGCGGCGGCCTTGGCCGTCCTTTCGGCCGGACTCGCCGCCCAGGAAACCGGCGATGGGTCGATCCCGGAACGTTCGTATAAATCCTTCAGCCCCATGCCCATCATCATGTATGACGGGGACATCGGTGTCGGCTACGGCGGCAAGGTCAAATTTGTCGATTATCTGGGCAAGAAGGAATCCTTCGACCTGATTCTCTTCAATTCGAGCAAGGGCGAACGCTGGTATGTCTTCACCTTTTCCCTCCCCGATCTGGAAATCCGCCAGAACAAGAAATACGGACTGTCCTTCGATGCCAAGCTCGAATACGACAAATACCTGAAATACAATTATTACGGCCTGGGACCGGATTCAAGCAAGGACGACAAGACCGTCTTTACCCACGAAACAAAGTCCGTCCAGCTGACTTTGGGACACGGATTCAGCCCGAATTTCGCCATGGAATTCAGCTACGTCCTGCGCTGGCTGAATTACGAAAATTTTCAGCCCGGGCCGTTCCACGATCAGCTGAGCCGGTTCTCCAAACAATGGGT
The DNA here is from genome assembly GCA_003154255.1 of Candidatus Aminicenantota bacterium. Lineage (GTDB taxonomy): Bacteria > Acidobacteriota > Aminicenantia > Aminicenantales > UBA4085 > UBA4085. Next base: position 5,992 of record PMCY01000111.1, read on the forward strand.
CCCCTACGCCTCCCTGGTCCTGCGCTACGACACGTCCAACAGCCAAATCCATCCGACGCGCGGCATCCGGCTCCTCTTGCAGGATGACCTGGCTTCCGGAGGCGACGCCAAGTACAACCGGGTCACCGCCGAGGTCCGGAAATACTGGGCCGTCTTCGGCGACGTGGATGTTTTCGCCGTCCGGGCCATGGTTCAATACGTGGACGGCAGCAAGATCCCTTTTTTCGATTATTCCTCGCTGGGCGGCGGAGACCCGCTCAAGGCCATGCGGGCCTTCAGCCTCAACCGTTTCCTGGACAAGGGAAAGATCCTGACCAATTTCGAATACCGCTTCCCGATCATCTGGAATGCCGATCTGCCGCTGGGGATCAAGCTGGGCGGCAATCTGTTCGTGGACGCCGGAACGGTCTGGCCGTCTTTCGACAAGATCGATCTGGGCAAGCTGGCCCTTGATGCCGGCGCCGGCCTGCGCATCTATCTGCCCGATTTCGTCGTCCGGGTCGACGTCGGATTCGGCAAAGAAGGTATGGGCCTCTATTTCAACTTCGGGCACATCTTCTGAACGGCCCCCCGATCATTCGATCTTCCGGGACGAAAAATCAAGAACCTGGAAAGGTTCTTCATCGGGGCGGCCGGGCGAGATATGAAGCGCCGGCTTCTCGCCCAGGATCATGATCGTACATCCATAGGTCCCCTCATTATTGATCCCCGAGGCGCGATCGGCGAAGAGGGCCTGGAGAACGGCGAGGTCGATCACTATGGAGTTGTCCTTGAGCTTCCGCCCCAGAAAGTTGAACCGCGGACATGTGTTTTTTAAATCGGCCAGGGTTGTTCCTTCCCCTTTCGGCTTCGCCGAAAATAGAGGATTGAAGTCATCGTTGATCAGGGGATGATTGGTGTGGTAGGTGAATTCGGCCCCCTCAAAAGGGAGAAACCGGCACATCCGCCCCGCTGATCGTTCGTAGCAGGCCGAGGACGATAGGCCGCCGAGGACATAATTCTGGGGGGCCGCCGGCGGAATATCTCGGAGAAATTTCACCGCGTCCTCATAAGTTTTTTGACGAAGGATCCCCCTGATCACGAACGCCACGGGAAGGCCTTTCGGGGAATAGGCGAGCTGGGGGACGGCGTTGACGCAAACGCCGACCGACCGGCTGTTCAACCCGTTCAAAGCGATGACGCCCGGGATCGTGAAGACGAGGGTTTCCAATTCATTCCCGTTGTCCCGGATCCGAAGGACCGTCTGAAAACCATGATATAAGCCTGGAACATCCATGGTCTGGGCGGTGAAGGCCGAAAACGAGCCCCTTTTTCCCGCGGCGATGGCCGTGCACTTGTGAAGTTCCGGGTCCTTACGCATGGTCCAGATTTCGTCGATCAACTGAAAAGCGAACATGGTCTCGAAGTCCAGGCCGGCGCCGTCGGCAATGCCGTGGACTTCATCGAGGAGTCCGGGCGTCCAACGCTCGCTGGACGGCCGGAAATCCGTATGGCTCAGGAATTTTCGGATAAAATCCTCCGCGGGCGTTTCATAGCTTTCGGCAAGATCCTTTTTCCAGCGTTTGACAAGCTCGGTGATTTCGGCCTTGAGTGCCGTTCCGTGGATCAACCCCATCTGGTACGGCGTTCCCTCGAGGTTCAGAACCCTAAGCCGGTTTTCCCGTCCGGAAGCCGGAGTGGTTCCGGCGGGAAAAGATAGGTTGATAATGAAAAAAAGTCCAAGTACGGCGCTTCGAAATATTTTAATCATTCTTTCCGAAAGGCCTCCGACCAAAACATGTGCATCTTCCGGCAAGTGTCGGAATTGATCGACATTATAACCTCCGCCCGGACGGTTTTCCACAATCTTTTGCACAGGTTTTGTGGAAAACACGCCCNNGCGCTCGGACTGGATGGGGAAGGTGCCGGAGTTGTTGTCGGCCATGCCGTGGATCATGAGCAGGGGCGTCTTGATCTTGTCGGCGTACATGAAAGGCGACATCTTGAGGTAAGTGTCCGGGGCTTCCCACAGCGACCGTTGTTCGCTCTGGAAACCGAAGGGCGTCAAGGTCCGGTTGTAGGCCCCCGAGCGGGCGATTCCCGCCGCGAAGAGGTCGCAGTGGGCCAGCAGGTTGGCNNTCATGAAGGCGCCGTAGCTGTGGCCTCCGACGCCCACCCGCCTCGGGTCGCCCACGCCCATTTTGTCCAGCACATCGATCGCCGCCTGGGCGTTGGCCACGATCTGGGTGACGAAGGTGTCGTTGACTGTTTTGGAGTCGCCGACGACGGGCATCGTGGCATTGTCCAGAACGGCATAACCCTGGGTGACGAAGAAGAGCTCGGAGGTTCCGCGGTAGAAGGTGAAACGATCCGTCGAACCGCGGACCTGGCCGGCCGTGGCGGCGTCGCCGTATTCCATCGGGTAGGCCCAAATGACCGCCGGCAGGCGGGTGCCTTCTATATAGTCGGCCGGAAGATAGAGGGTGCCCGAGAGCTCGATGCCGTCGTTCCGCTTATACTTGATGAGCTGCTTCTTGACGCCGGTCATCTGGGGCGCGGGGTCCGTGAAGGCCGTCAAGGGCCGGGACTTTTTGGACTTTAACGAATAGAGGTGATAGTTCGGGACCTCGGTCTTGGATTCCTGGCTGATGATGATCGAGTCCCGGCTTTCGCCGGCGAATCCGACAAAAGACTGGTATTTTCCGCCGGGACATTGAAAGAGGCGTTGTTTTTCGCCGGTTTTAATGTTCATCCCGTCCAGGAACGGGTGATCGCCTTTCGGCGAAGCGCCCGCTCCGGCAAGATAGATCCGGTCCTTGTCCTGCAGGATGATCCGGTCGCCGTTTTTCATGGTCATCACCGGAAATCCCGGGTCGCCATAGGCGTCCTGGGTATTGAGGTCGAAGAGCTTTTTTGGGGCGACGGCGGGATTGTCGATATCGACGAGCCAGGAGATCCGGCGGAATTTCTTGCGGTTCATTTCGGAAGCGATGGCCAGGCCCGGGGTGCCGAACCAGGTCATCCCGCCGAACCGGTTTTCCGACTTGAAGACTTCCTTCGGATCGCCGCTGAAGGGCGCGGGGAGGGTCAGGACCTTGTCGTGGAAGGGGACCACCTTGTCGGTGTCACCGCCGTCGAGGGCTTCGATCCAAAGCAGGGTGGCGGGCTTCAGAGTCTGCCAATTGACCGAGCGCGGTCCGACCGTGACGCCGTTCATCGGAACGTCCTCGGCCGGCGGCAGATCGGCCACGATCTTGATGGGGTTTCCGGAGCGGTCCCAGACCTCCGTCGAGCCGGCGAACCCGTCCATGGAGACGCTGTATGAGTAGGGCTTCTTGATCCGGTGGACCAGGATATAACCGCCGTCGGGAGA
>PMCY01000111.1:9387-9987 GCA_003154255.1 Candidatus Aminicenantota bacterium
TCCAGGCCACGTTGCCGGCGACCATATTCAGCCGGGGCGGGGTCAAGGCTTTGGCTTGACCGGTCGCGGCGTCGACGATCCAGAGCTCGACTCCGTCTTCAAGATACCGGGTGAATGCAATCGCTTTCCCGTCATCCGACCAGGAGGCTCCGGTGAACTTGATTCCGGCCGGCAGATCGATCCTGCGCTCCTGCCCGTCCTTGATCGTTTTCAGCGTCAGGCCCGTGCTGAAACTCAGAACCTGGCTGCTGTTGTTGGCCGGCGTGATGCGTATTCCGGCGATCCGGAGCAAGGGCTGGGAGATATAGGCGATGGACGGCATGCTTTCGGATTCGACGAGGAGCATGATCTCCCGGTTGGGGCTCATCGAAACGCGCGGCGTCGGCGGCGCGTTCAGGATATCCAGAACGTTCTTGGGGGGTAGCTTGTAGGGCTCCTGGGCGGCTAGAAACAGCCCGGCCAAAGCCAGAAGAAACAGGCTGAGAGACAGGCGGAGGGGAAGGCGTTTGTCCATGGGGTTCTCCTCGACGGGTTCGGGTGGAAGCTCAAAGCCCTTCTTTTATAACCCAATCGGGAGGACCGTTTCAAACCCGCCGGCGC
>PMCY01000098.1:0-4058 GCA_003154255.1 Candidatus Aminicenantota bacterium
GGTGCTGTCGAATGTCAGGATCTCGGGATTGAGCAGGCCCCGCTCGATGCTTTCCTGCCTGAGGGGCGAGCCGATATCGGGCGTCAGGACGGTGAACGAGGCGAAATCGGGATTCAATCGCTTGGCGAAGGCGATCGTCCGGCGCGCGGATTCCGGCGATTCGCCGGGAAGCCCGATGATGAAATAGGCCAGCGTCCGCAGTTTCGCCCGCCGGGCGGTCCGGAAGGCCTCTACGGCCTTGGCCGTGGTTATTTTTTTGTTGGAGGCGGCTAGAATGTCTTCCTCGCCGCTCTCCACGCCGATCATCAGCGTGTGGCAGCCGGCTTTCCGCATGGCGGCGGCCGTCTCATCGTCCAAAGTGGCCAGGTGGGCGTTGCAGACCCAGGAGAATTTGAATCCGCGTTCGACCATCCGGCCGCACAGTTCGAGGACCCGCTTTTTGGAGACCGTGAAAGTCGGATCATTGAACATGATCTCGCGCACTCCCATGGCCCGCAGATCTTCGAGCTCCTCGATAACGTTGTCGATATTACGGTAACGGTAGGCCATGGCTCCGGCGACGCAGAAACGGCATCCGAAAGGACAGCCGATCGAAGCGACGACCAGGGCGAAGGGGAGGCGGCGGGCCAGCGGACTGCGATTCGCCCGCAGGGGGAAAAGATCGTGGCGGGGCCGGGGGATGCGATAATCGGAGCAGGCTTCCGTCGGAGACGGGACGATCACCCGGTCCCCGCGCCGGACGGCCAAGGCCGTCGTCGGCTTGTCAGGGGCTTCGATATAGGCGGCGATCTCGGAGCTGACCACGTCGAGGATGGCCGCATCGAGGAAAGGGGCCCGCTTGAAAAACCTTTCGGCCTCGAAATAGAAGACCGATCCCGATCCGATCAAGCGCGCCGCAAGCGCGGCCCGCACCCGGGCCATGAACCGGAAATCGTTCTCCCAGGTGGCGGTGCCGGTCGTAAACACCACGAAGTCCGGGCCGAAATCGTCCAGACGGCGCAGGCACTCGTCCTCGCTCAACCGCTCGGCGATGGCGTCGAGGACCAGCAGATCAAACTCCCGCAGGACGCCGCTCAAAAGCACCAGGTCCGTGGGCGGCCAGTAATAGTTGGCCTTGGACGAATAGCTGGTGTAATAGTCGTGCAGATACAATCCTTCCGCCGGGCAGTGGAGCAGAACGCCTTTTTTTTTCATGCCCATTCCGCTTCCGCTCACCAGCGGGAACTGATCATTTTGGCGACGACTTTGCCCAGCCGGGAACGGTGCTTGGGCTTGATGGCCTGGCTGGGACAGACCTCGGCGCAACAGAAGCAGCGGATGCAGAGCTTGCGGTCGATGATCATCCGGCCGTCCTTAAGGGTGATGGCCTCCATGGGACAGGACGAGGAACAGGTCCGGCAGAGCGTGCAGAGCTTGGGGTTGATGTCCGGCTCGGTCGGCGTCAGACCCAGCAGGAATCGGTACAGGAAGGCCGGGGGGACGGCCGTTTTGGGCAATTTGAAATCATGGACAACCGAGCCCGACAGGTCCTCCCCGGCGATATCGATATCGGCCAGACGGCCGTGTCCCAATCCGGCGGCATCGCAAAGCCGGGTGGTNNGCCGCTCTTCGCCCGCGGATGGGCCGTCGCCCTCCATTCCCACCACGGCGTCGATGATCGCCAGGCCGGGCGCCAATGCTCCGAACAGGTCGCGGATGATGGAGAAAAAAGGCTCGGGCTTGGGAGCCCGCCGGTGGAACTCGGCTTTGATCTGGCCGGGCACTGTCCCATAGCAGAGTTTGACCGCGCCGGTGATGATGTTGGCGAAGGCATGGGTCTTGAACTTGGGCAGAAGCACCAGGAGATCGGTGTCCAGGGCGGATTTGGCGATGGGGATGAGGGGGACGATCGGGTTGGGCAGGACCGTCTCGACGACATCATCGTGGTCCAGATTGAGGACCGCGGCCCCCGCGGCCTGCGCGGCGGCTTCAATCCCGCTTTGCTTCAGGGCCCGGCCGGTGAAGGTCAAGCCGGCCTGGCTGCCGGCCGAGCTTTCCCCGACCGTAACGGCGGCGTTCCGGGCCCCGAAAATCTCGACGATCGCACGAACGAATTCGGGGTGCGTGTTGCAGGGGAATCCGAGGGGTTTCGGCATCATCACGTTGGGCTTGAGGAATACCCGGGATCGGGAGCCGATCGAATCGGGAAGTCCTCCGAGAAGGTCGAGAGCCCGTTCCACCGCCGATTTCAGGCGTCCGGGATCATAATCGGGGCAGCGGACGAGCGCGACCCGGCTCCTGGGCGGGAGCGGATCACGGCGCCGGGGGGAAATGGCGGCATTACAGGGGTCTGGCATGCNNAAAAAACGAAGGCCAGCCCTCCCGAGATTTCGAGGCCGCCGAGGTCGACGGTGAAGGCCCCCCGGGTGGCTTTGAGCGCAGTGTACTTGATCCGTGCGCTTAGGGACAAGGGAATGTCTTTGCTGAAATTGAGACGGAGGCCGCCCATCAGGTGGGCGCCCCTAGCATAGTCGACGGCCGTGCCGATGACATTGCTCTCGTAATAGACATAATAATCCAGTCCGGCTCCGACGAACGGCTCCAGGATGCCCAAAGGAATTCCCCAGCGGATGCCGAAGGAGAACGGGAGCAGGACGAACTTCGTTTTGTCTTTGGTGTACGTCAGCTGGCCTGCCTGGGTAAAGATCTTGGCTTCCAGGTAGAAATCCAGATTATAGAACAGCGCCGCGGTCAGGGCCAGACCCTCGACGCTGCCGCCCGACGCGTAGATCTTGGCGAATCGGGCGTCGTTGATTGAATAGCGGCCGTAGAGGATCTCAATCGTGCCCTGGCGGTCGGCGGCGAATCCCCGGGCTCCCAGCAGAGCCAGCATCGCGGCCAGCGCCAGCGCCGTTTTTTTCATATCCCTCTCTTTAGAAGCTGAACTGCAACCCCAGCGAAGGCTGGAGGTGGAAGAGGTTGGTCCGTTTGCCCAAATTCGTCACCTTTGGGTTGAGATAGAGGATCTTGGTGTCCAGAATCAAGGCGAACGACTTTCCCAGGTTCAGCTCCATGTTCAGCGCGGCTCCAAAGAGCAGCTCCGAAACGGTATCCTCGAAGTAGGTTGGATTGGAGACCGTCACGTCGGCGCTGCTGAACGGCGCCTTATCCGAGATGTCCCAGTCCTCGAGCGAAAGAAATTTGCCTGAAACGTACCCGACCAGGGGACCGAAGAAAATGGAAAAGCTCTCCGTATCCAGGAAGGGAAACAGGGCGTATCCGTAGAAGCTGAGCATTGACGATTCCAAGGCCGTCGTCTCGCTGAAGGAGACGGTTCGGAAGGCGTTGCTCAGAAGGGGGTGAGGGATGGACAGGGTGAACAGGCCCTCGGGGGCCAGCTTCCAGTATGTAAACCCGATCCCCGCTTTCAGGCGCGAGCGGCCCAGGCGGAAATATTTGCCCAGGCTGCCCTCGAAGGACACTCCGTTTGATAATGTGTAGGTCTCGGAGACGGAGCCCGTCTCGCCGTAAAGGGAGAATTCGCGGTTCACAAGCATCTCGGGTTTGAGGAATATGCTGAGGCCCACACCCGCCCGGAAGAAATAGCCCAGCCGGCTTTCGTCCGCGGGCTGTTCCTCTAACGCCTTATGGATCTCTTCTTTGGGGATTTCCCGGATCCGGACCGGCGCCTGGCGCGTCGGCTCTTTGGCCGCCGCGGCCTCGCCTTCCAGCCAGAAGGAGATCTTCATGCCGCCTTCGAAAGCGCTGACGCTTTGGGCGGGATTCTGCTCGGCCAGATCAAAGACCAGCCGGGCGGTCTGCGGCTTATATTGCCCGGCCCGGACGGAAACCACACCCGCGGCGCCGACGGGGATGAGCGTCTGGACCATGATCTTGTCCACCGGCGTCAGGTCGACGATCAGCCGGCGGGGCATGGTCAGGGTCGAGGTCTCATAGCTGAACTTGCCGTCGATCTTGATCGCCACAACGACCTTGCCTTCCTCCCGGGTGAAGGTGACATCCTTCAGCGTCGAGGCGGTCTGGGCGGTCAGGGGTGCGGCCGCGGCCAGGGCGGCGGC
>PMCY01000098.1:4107-4755 GCA_003154255.1 Candidatus Aminicenantota bacterium
GGCGTCGGCGATTTTCGAGTTCATTTGCCAAGATAGCATATTCCCCGTTTGCCGGTAAAACAGAATTTTGTCCTCTGCTTTTTGGATTTTGATCTGGACGGGCGGGAAAGGAAACGCTTTGATGGCCTTTAACCATTGCTCGGCCATGACCTGGTATCCGCGCTCGTTGGGATGAACGCCATCCGTTGAAATCAGGAGGTCCGCTCCTCCATTGGGGTAGGTATCGAAGACGGTGAAGAGATCGAGCAGAGGCGCGCTCTTCTCCGAAGCCATGATGGGAATGGCCGCGTTCAGGGCAAAAAAACGATCGGTATATTGGTCGAAATACCAGATCCAGTCCCGCCGCGGAATCAGCGTGGCGATGGCCGGAAAAACCCCGGAGCCCTGGCATATTCTGAGCATCTCTTTAAGGTTGAAAACCGCCGTGTCGACCGGGACATCCAGGAACTTGACGTCGTTGGTCCCCTCGAGCAACAGGAGATAGCGGGCCTGGCGGTTGGCGATCACCGTGGGGATGCGGACCACGCCTTCCCCGGTCAGTTCGCCGGCGAATCCGTCATTGAAGAGGGTGGCCGTACCGAAGGTCTGCGTCAGAAGGATTTGAAGACGCGGAATATAGCCCTTTTCGGGGGCGTATTCGAAATCCAT
>PMCY01000017.1:0-132 GCA_003154255.1 Candidatus Aminicenantota bacterium
CTGGAGATCTTCCGTCTCCTGACCGACAAGGCCGCTCTGTGAAGGACGGGCCCGTCGACTTTCATATCCACTCGACGTTCTCCAGCGACGGCGACTTCAGCCCCCGGCAGATCGCCGTCATGGCCCGAGAGA
>PMCY01000017.1:168-2400 GCA_003154255.1 Candidatus Aminicenantota bacterium
CCCGGCACGTCAGCGAGGGGCGCTGGATCGAGGCCCGTGAACGCGTCGCTCTCCTGCGGCGTTTCGGGCTGGATCTGTCCTGGGAGGAAGTGGCCGCCCGGGCCGGCGCGACTCCCCCGTTGGGCGTCTTCATCGCCCAGGTCCTTCTGGACAAGCCTGAATCGCTACGCGATCCGCGCCTATCCAAATATTATGACGCGGCGGGGCGGCCGCTCATGCCCAAGTACTTCTACCTCGATTTCTTTCTCGAAGGGAAGCCGGCCTTCGTCCCCAAGCAGCATATCCCGCTTGTCGAAGTCCTGGAGACCGCTCCCGATGCGGGAGCCGTGCCCGTCCTCTCCCATCCCGGCGCCTATTTCGAAAACGCCACGCCCGAAGACCTGAAGGACCTGCGTGAGCGCGGCCTGGAAGGGTTGGAAGTCTATACGTCCTACCACGACGAAGCCCAGACCCGATTCTTCGGCGAGCAGGCGCGGGCGCTGGATCTCGTGGCCACGGCCGGCTCGGATTTCCACGGCCGGGTCAAACCCCACGTTCCCTTCGGCTTGATAAAAGACGGGCATTATGGAATGATATCGGCATTACGGAAGAGACGGAGAGGAGCGCATGGCATTTAATTGGCTGGACATAATCTTAGCCCTTGCCGTCCTCTCTGCGATCATCGTTGGTCTGGTCAAAGGGTTCGTGCGTGAGATCATCGGCCTGATCGTCATCATCGCCGGGATCATCATCGCCGCGCGCTTCTTCGGCCCGGTGGCCCGCTTCGCCGGGAAATTCATCTCCAATACGACCACGGCCAATTTCGTCGGCTTCCTTCTCGTCTTCTTGGCCGTGCTCATCCTCGGGGGGATTCTAGCCGGCTTCATCGCCAAGCTGACCAAAGGCGGGTTGGGCTTCGTCAACCATGTGCTGGGAGGCCTTATCGGGCTCATCGAAGGCATCCTGGCCGCCGGGGCCATCGTCTTCGCCATGCTCGCCTTCCCGATCAACAAGAACGCCATCAACGGCTCCCAACTGGCGCCGTTCATCTACGGATTCACCAAAACCGTCGTCCAATTCATACCCCAGGAATTGAAGGACCAGCTCCGGGACGCATATGAGAACATCTCCAAGAGCGGGACCAACCATGGAAAAGAAATTTAAAGAGCTCAATATTCATCAGAAGATGGAGTTTCTGATCGACGATCTCCTGGAGAAGGGAGTCCGCTTCAAAGACGCCCAGAGGGAATTCCAGAAGCTTTATATCGAGGCGGCGGCCAAAAAGTTCAAAGGAAACAAGTCCGAGATGGCCAAGGCCCTTGGCTTGCACCGGAACACACTCCATAATCGAGCCAAGTCCCTCAAAATCAAGAAAATTTAGCAGACGACGCTAGGGTCTGCCAGATCAATATCTTTTCCGCTTGACAAATGGTCTTTTTTAGCCTATATTGGCAGAGGTCTTTTCAGACTGCTAATTTCCAAACCGTAATAGGAGGTTTTTATGAAGATTTCCCCGTTATACGATCGCGTCCTCGTCAAGAGAATCGAGGATCAGGAAGTGCGGAAAAGCGGAATCATCATTCCGGATACCGCCAAGGAAAAGCCCCAGCAGGCCGAGATCATGGCCGCCGGCAAGGGCAAAATGACGGATGAAGGGAAAACGATCCCCCTGTCGGTCAAAAAGGGCGACAAAGTCCTGATCGGCAAGTACAGCGGCACGGAAGTGATGGTCGACGGCGTCGAGCACCTCATCCTCCGCGAGGAAGAGATCCTGGCCATCGTCGAGTAAGCAAGGAAACCAAGGAGACAATCCCATGGCGAAACAAATTCTTTTAGGCGATGATGCCCGCCAGCATTTGCTCAAGGGCGTCAATATTTTAAGCAACCTGGTCAAGTCGACGCTCGGCCCGCGCGGCAAGAACGTCGTCATCGACAAGAAGTTCGGCTCCCCCACGAGCACCAAGGACGGCGTCACCGTGGCCAAGGAAGTCGAGCTCAAGAACAACCTGGAGAACATGGGCGCCCAGCTGGTCAAGGAAGTGGCTTCCAAGACGTCGGACGTGGCCGGCGACGGCACGACGACGGCCACCGTCCTGGCCCAGATCATCTACGCCGAGGGCCTGCGCTATGTCACGGCCGGGGCCAACCCGACCATGATCAAGAAGGGCATCGACAAGGCCGTCGAGGCCGTTGTCGGCGACCTGAAGAAGCTCAGCCGCGAAGTCTCGGGCGAAATGATCGCCCAGGTCGGCG
>PMCY01000017.1:2421-2605 GCA_003154255.1 Candidatus Aminicenantota bacterium
GCGGCTACCTCAGCCCCTATTTCATTACCGATCCGGACCGCATGGAATGCGTTCTGGAAAACCCCCTCATTCTGCTCCATGAAAAGAAGATCAGCAACCTGCGCGAATTCCTGCCCCTCCTGGAAAACGTGGCCCGCATGGGCAAGCCGCTCGTCGTCGTGGCCGAAGAGGTCGAGGGCGAGGC
>PMCY01000273.1 GCA_003154255.1 Candidatus Aminicenantota bacterium
TGCGCCCAGTCTCCGGTCACCACCTGGCTCCAGTACGACTCGATCTACACCGAGCGCTACATGTGGATTCCCGAAGAGAATAAAGAGGGCTATGAAAACGGCAGCGCCATGAAGTACGTGGACAACCTCAAGGGCCGGCTGATGCTCTACTACGGCACCGCCGACAACAATGTCCATCCGACCAACTCGATGCAGCTGATCGCCGCGCTCCAGAAGGCCGGCAAGAGCTTCGAGGTGCAGGTCGGGCCCGACATGGGCCACACGGCGGTACGCCAGGACCGCATGATGGAGTTCTTCATCGAGAACCTGGTCCTGAAATTCTGTCCGCTGAATTGACTTCGGGCCGGGCGAATCATCCTGGTGCGGTCGCGGCATTCTCCGGCCGGGGCGCTTTCGGGCGCTCCCGCCGTTTTTTTTCTTTCGGCTTAGTATCCCCGCCCGCCGTTCACCTGAACGCGGGTTCGCTTTCGATATAAGCCTTGATTTCCGCTTCCATCTCCCTCCATCTTCGGCGTAAGATGAAATAGGGGATCACCCCATAGAGCAAGAGCCGGAAGGCCGGGGACGGAGCGAAGGCGCCGAAGCGGACGAATGTCTCGTCCGATTTTTGAACGAGCTTGAGCGATACTCCCGTGGAACCGCTCTTCTTGACCACGAGGTCCATGCCGACCAGCTTGGTCGCGTAGACTTGGTAGCGGTCCCCGAAATGCCGCTCAAAGAGCTCCAACACCTTGTCCTTGCCGAGGGACGGATTGTGCCGGATGACGACTTTGATCATGACCCTTTCCTATCACCCGTCCGGGAAAAAATCAAACGGGGGATTTTAACCGGCCCGGGAGCCGGGTATAATCAGGCTTTATTCCGTAAATAACCGGAAACGGGAGAATGAAATGGCCATACGAACCTCGTCCGCGGAATGGAAAGGCACGCTCAAGGAAGGAGCGGGCACGATGAAAGTGGGCAGCGGCGCCTACGAAGGACCGTACACGTTCGCTTCGCGCTTCGAATCGGGCAAAGGCACCAATCCCGAGGAGCTTCTCGGGGCCGCCCATGCCGGGTGCTTCTCGATGTTCCTGTCCGCCCTCCTGACGGGCGCCGGCTTCAAGCCGACGCGCATCGCCACGACGGCCATGGTGCACCTGGGCGACGGGCCTACGATCACCCTGATCGAGCTCCAGACGCAGGCCGAAGTCCCCGGCCTGACCGAGGAAGATCTGCAGAAGCATGCCGCAGCGGCCAAAAAAGGCTGCCCGGTCTCCAAGGCCCTGACCGGGCCGGAGATCCGCCTGCACGCCGTCCTGGTGAAGTGAGCGCCGGCCCGGGCCGGGCTCCGCTCACTCCAGGATCTTGAAATACTTGTAGACCGGATAGACGACGCTGCGCTTGTCCGCCCCGGCGGATTTGAACCAGGCGTCGAAGACGCCCCAGCCGACAAACCCGTCGGCCGCCTGCGGCTCCAGACAATAGAAGGCCGCGTTGGCGCAAGGCTGGGCCAGGTCGACGCGGAACGTCCCGGCCGGGAATTCCTTGACCGGCGAAGAAGCGAACCCGCCTTCGAGCTTGAGCGGAGGGGCNNAGGACCTCAACCTTCACATTGTGGGTGCGGAGCTTCTCGGCCACATCGTCCAATTCGGCCGGAATCAGATAGCCGCGCGGCATTTTGGCTTCGACGGTGCCGACCGGCTTGGCCATGAACTCGACCCCCTTGATCAGCTCCGGCGCCCGGAGCATATGAGCCGGGATTTTCGCCCGCACGCTCGTGCCGGGGATCAGTTCGGAGACGTTGCGGTCCTTGTACATCAGGATGTCGACCTTGCCGTACGATCCGTATTTTCCGGCCACCCAGTTCTTGAGGTCGCCCGTTTCGGCCTTGGCCCTGACCGCTTCGACGACTTCGCGGTCGGCGGCCTTGCAGATCTCCCGCATTTCCGCGCCATGAGCCGCCGCGTAATCCAGGACCGCGGCCATGAGCGCGTAATGGGCGTAGATGCGCCGTTCGAAACCCTCGTGGCCGGGCGTCTCGGCCAGGATCGTCATGCGGTTGCGCAGTCCGTAGGCGTTGGCCACGAACTTGGCCTCGGTCGTCCACATCGCTGCTTCCGGACTCCATAGCGTGGGCGGCCATTTGTTGTCCGTGCCGCAATGGGTGAAGACTTCCAGCCCGAATTCTTTGCGCGTGGCTTCCCGGACCGCGGGGAAGAGCTTGTCGAAGACATAATCGCGCGGCCCCGGAGCAGCGGCGGGGACGGTGCAGGTAGCGTAGCCGATGGCGTAGCCGTGCTGGACCCGGCCCATCAGATGACCGTCGTAGATGAGTGTCGGGTCCCAGCGGTTGAAGATCGTCCGGTACAGGCCATTGACCTCGGGCGTCTCCAGCTTGACGGCGTCGCGGTTGAGATTGAGGTTTTGGGCGTTGTTGGCGTTGCCCAGAAGATGCGGCGTGCCCTCGCTCAAGGTCAGGGTGTCCGCGCCGTCCACGTTGAAATTGGGGCACATGATGATAATGAGCTTGTCCAGCAGGCGGGCCCGTTTGCCGAACAGAATATCCCGCATCAGCATCTGCAGGGCTTCCTTGGCCTCGGGTTCATAGGGGTGGATGTTGCCCTGGAAGTAGACGACCGTTTTGCCGGATTTGGCCGCCTCCTCGGGCGAAACCACGCGGGGGCTGGATAAGACGACGGCGGCGCCGACCCGCCGCAGGCTGGTGACGAACATGTTCAGGACGGTGACCTTGTCGCTGTTCCAGCGCATCGTGTCCAGGAATTCCAGGACTTCGGTGGACGAAGCCGTCCGCGTGTAAATCGTTTTCTCGGGGACGGTCAGGTATTTGGCCGGCCAGGCGCCGTTCCAGCCCTTGGGAACGGAATCGCCCCAGTAAATCGTTTGGGCGGGCAGCGCGGCGGGCAGGATCTGAAGGAGAACGAACGCCCAAAGGGCGAGTGCGCGGATGACGGTCTTTTTCATGGGTGGGACTCCTCGAGACGGTCGGGATGACATTATGTGCGGCGGCCGCGCCTGTCAAGCCCGCCCGCCGGACGTCTCCGTTTCATCCGCCTCGCGCGGACTTGTCATCTTGACGTATACTGACCCTCCATGAACCTCGATCTCGATCTGCTTTCCGCTTCCTATGCGGTCTGCCGCCTGGCGCCCGGCCTGCCCGTTCCGGCCTGGGCGGAAAAGGGCGACCTCGTCTCGATAACCCGGACGACCGATGAGCTGTCGATCGTCTGTCCCCAGGACCAGGTCCCCGACCAGGTCCGGAGCGAACGGGATTTCCGCGTTTTAAAAATTCGCGGGCCATTGGATTTCTCCCTGGTCGGCGTCCTGGCAGGGCTGGCCGGTCCGCTGGCCGCGGCCGGCATCAGCCTGTTCGCCCTGTCGACCTTCGATACCGATTACCTTCTGGTCAAGCAGGACAATTTGGGCCGGGCCGCCGAAATCCTCATCCGTGAAGGCCACAACATTCTCGGCGCCTGATTAAATTTTCGACGGTTGCGGTCAGGCCGTCCAGGGCAGGCGGTCGAGGTCGACGTTGCCGCCGGAAAGGATGATTCCCACCCGCAGCCCGCCCAGGTCGATCTTCTTCTCCCAAAGGGCGGCCACAGGGACGGCGGACGACGGTTCGATGATCAGCTTGGCCCGTTCCCACACAAATTTCATGGCCGCGATGATCGCCGTTTCGCTCACCGTGACGATCCGTTCGACGCGCTCGCGGATGACGGGAAAGGTGCGGTCGCCGAGTGAGGTCAGGAGGCCGTCGGCAATGGTTCTGGGGGCGGTCGAGGGGATGATCCGGCCGGCCTGGAAGGAGCGGAACGCATCATCCGCGCCCTCCGGCTCCGCGGCGATTATGCGGATGCCGGGCCGGAGCGAGGTTGCGGCGATGGCCGTGCCGCTCAGGAGGCCGCCGCCGCCGACCGGAACCAGCATGGCGTCGAGGCCGGGGACGTCCTCGAGAAGCTCGAGGGCGGCCGTCCCCTGGCCGGCGATGACGCGGTCGTCATTGTAGGGATGGACGATTTCGGCCCCGGTCTCTTGGACGACGCGTTCCAGGGTCGCCTCGCGCGCCTTCAAGGTCGATTCGCAAAACGTGATGCGCCCGCCATAGCCGGCTACGGCGGCCTTCTTGACCGCCGGGGCGTTGTCGGGCATGACAATGAAGGCGGGGATCCCGCGCAGGCGGGCGGCCAGGGCCAAGGCCTGGGCATGGTTGCCCGAGGAATGGGTGGCCACGCCGCGAGCGGCCGCGTCATTAGATAAGGAGAAGACGGCGTTGGCAGCGCCGCGGAACTTGAAGGCGCCGACTTTCTGGAAATTCTCGCATTTCAGGAAGATGCGCGCACCAAGCCGGGCGTCGAGCGCGGCGCAGGTCAAGACAGGCGTGCGGTAGGCATAGGGGGCGATGCGCCCGGCGGCGGCCAGGATATCGGCGAGATTGGGGTGGGGGATCATGGTCTCCGCCCTTATCATAGGGAAAATCTCGTCCGAAAGGAATAGCCGAGACCGGAGCGCCGAAATTCCATTCAAGGCCTTTGGGGGGAGACCTCGTGCATTTTCCCGGCAAAAGCAGTAGGGCATGCCGGATTGCGGTCGGGAACCGCCGGCTTGTTGAGCCGCGAGGAGAGGTTCTTGGTCCGGAAGGGAGATTGTTTTTTCATCGACAAGGCCCATTTAGCTACAGATAATGGATCGGAAAGCCATAGGGGAAAAGATGTTGGCGATTTGACGCCAACTTTGATATGTGATATATTACCATTGCTTATGAATTGTAACATACTGATTTCATAGGCAAAAAAGGCCATCCAATGAAACGCGCGGAACAAAAGAAAACGGCCCGTGCGCCGCAAGGCCTGATTTTCGACATCAAGCGGTTCGCGGTTCATGACGGCCCAGGCATCCGGACGACAGTATTTCTCAAGGGCTGCCCCCTGCATTGCTTGTGGTGCCATAATCCTGAAAGCATAGGGCGCGGTTTTGAGCTTTTCTTGCGCTCTTCCCGCTGCTCCCGCTGTTACGCCTGCCTCAAAGTCTGCCCGAAGAAGGCTCTTTCCGAGGGTCCGGATAAAGGGCCGGTCGTCGTCGACCGTTCCAAGTGCGACGCCTGCGGAAAATGCGCCGAGGCCTGCATGTATGAGGCGCTTGAGATCGCCGGCCGAAAGGACGCCGTCACCGATATCCTTGCCGAAATTGAGAAAGACCGCATTTTTTACGAACAATCGGGCGGCGGCGTGACCCTGTCCGGCGGCGAGCCCCTGGCCCAGCCGGAGTTCAGTCTGGCTCTTCTCCAAGCCTGCCGGGCGGCCGGCCTGCACACGACGCTCGATACCTCCGGCCTGGCGTCCTGGGAGAGCCTCAACAAGGTCGCCGCGGCGGCCGACCTGATTCTCTATGACCTGAAGATGATGGACGAAGCCGCCCATAAGAAATANNCGCCCTCTGACCGCCGTCCGGCGAGTCGACCTGCTCAAGTACCACAAGGGCGGCCAGGAGAAGTACCGCAATCTGGGACAGGAATTGTGTTTTCGTATTTTCGCTCCCCCGTCCGAGGAACGGATGGAGGAGATCCGGCGGTCTTTCACGGACGCCGGTTTCAGCGTAACAATAGGAGGATGACATGACCCCCCGGGTAAAAAAGCTGCGCGACAAGAGCCTGAAAGCGGTCCCCTCGATCACGGGTGAGAGGGCCAAGCTGATCACCGAATTCTATAAAACGACGGAAGCCAACCGGGTCTCGCCGCCCGTCCAGCACGCCCTGGCCTTCAAGCACATCCTGGAGCACAAGGCCATCGTTATGGATGAAGGCGAGCTCGTTGTCGGCGAGCGGGGCACGGGGCCCAAGGCTACGCCGACCTACCCCGAAGTCACTTGCCATAGCGCCGAGGACCTGCGCATCCTCGATTCCCGGCCCAAGACCTGGTTCAAGGCCGACGCCGCCACGATCCGCCTTTATGAGAAGGAGATCATCCCCTTCTGGCGCGGCCGCTCCATCCGCGACCGGATGATGGCCGAGCTGCCCCAGGAATGGAAGGACGCCTACGAAGCCGGCGTATTCACCGAGTTCATGGAGCAGCGGGCTCCCGGGCACACCGTCCTGGACAACAAGATCTACAGCAAGGGCATGCTCGACTTCATCGCCGACATCGACGCGGCCATCGCCGCCCTCGATTTCCTGAACGATCCCGAAGCTTTGGACAAGCGCGAAGAGCTGCGGGGCATGCGCATCTCCGCCGAGGCCCTCATCGTCTTCGGCCGGCGCCACTCGGCCCGGGCCGCGGAGCTGGCGGCCAAGGAGAAAAACCCGGCCCGCAAGAAAGAGCTCCTGCGCGTCGCCGAAGTCTGCGAGCGGGTCCCGGCCTACGCCCCGCGGGACTTCCGGGAAGCCCTCCAGCATTACTGGTTCGTCCATCTCGGCGTCATCATCGAATACAACACCTGGGACTCCTTCAACCCCGGGCGGCTCGACCAGCACCTCTGGCCGTTCTATGAGAAGGGCCTGGCGGACGGCTCGTTGACGGAAGAGTCCGCCCGTGAGCTTTTAGAATGTTTTTGGGTCAAGTTCAACAATCAGCCCGCCCCTCCGAAGGTCGGCGTGACGGCCGAGGAGAGCGGGACGTATACCGATTTCGCCCTGATCAACGTCGGCGGCCTCAAAACCGACGGCACGGACGGCGTCAACCCGCTGTCCTTCCTCCTCCTCGAGGTCATCGAGGAGATGCGCATCCTGCANNTGCGGATCGTCAAGACCGGCTTCGGCCAGCCTTCGATCTTCAACACCGACGCCATCGTCAAGGAGCTCGTCCGGCAGGGCAAGTCCGCCGAGGATGCCCGCGACGGCGGGGCCAGCGGCTGCGTCGAGGCCGGGGCTTTCGGCAAGGAGAACTACACCCTGACCGGGTACTTCAACATGCCCAAGGTCTTCGAGATCACCCTCCACAACGGCGTCGATCC
Organism: Candidatus Aminicenantota bacterium; assembly: GCA_003154255.1. Classification (GTDB taxonomy): domain Bacteria; phylum Acidobacteriota; class Aminicenantia; order Aminicenantales; family UBA4085; genus UBA4085. The sequence continues at coordinate 6,949 of PMCY01000273.1, forward strand.
GCGCACGGGCAAGACGATCGGCCTGAAGACCGGCGATCCGGCCAAGTTCAAGACGTACGACGAGCTGTTCGCCGCATTCAAGAAGCAGGTCCGCCATTTCGTGGATATCAAGATCCTGGGCAACAACATCATCGAACGGCTCTACGCCAAGCTCCTGCCGGCCCCCTTCCTGTCCATCCTCATCAGCGATTGCGTGGCCAAGGGCAAGGATTATCATTCGGGCGGGGCCCGCTACAACACCAACTACATCCAAGGCGTCGGCTTAGGCTCGATGAGCGACATCCTGGCGGCTGTCCGCTTCAACGTCTTCGACAAAAAGGCCGTCTCCATGAAGAACCTCCTGGAGGCCCTGAAGAAGAATTTCGCCGGAAAAGAAGACTTGCGCCAGCGTCTGCTCAACAAGACCCCCAAGTATGGCAACGACGACGACTACGCCGATGCGATTATGAAGACGATCTTCGAAGCCTATTTCGAGGCCATCGACGGCCGGCCCACCACCAAGGGCGGCAAATACCGCATCAACCTGCTGCCGACCACCGTCCATGTCTATTTCGG
>PMCY01000204.1 GCA_003154255.1 Candidatus Aminicenantota bacterium
TTTGAGTCCCGCGCGTCTGCCAGTTCCGCCACTCCGGCGCCGCGGTATATATAGACGATTTCCCCCTTTTTTGCAACCGGCACGCCTATATAAGCAGGCCATTTGATATTCTTAAGCGGGCCGAAGCGGACGATCCGCAGGCCGGCGGCGATTGACCTGCGGCGGCGAATCCGATTACAATGATTCGCCTGACCCCATGAACGAAGAAACGCGCCGCCTGCTTACGATTATTGAGAAATTCCCCCACCTGAAGATCGCCGTCTGGGGGGACATCCTCCTCGATGAGTATATTTACGGTTTCACCCGCCGCATTTCGCGCGAAGCTCCCGTCCTCATCCTGTCCTACCAGAAAAAAGAGTACGCCTTGGGCGGCGCGGGCAACGCCCTCCTCAACCTCAAAGCGCTGGGCATCGATGTCGTTCCCATCGGGGTCCTCGGCGAGGACGAATCGGGCCGCATCGCACGCAAGATCCTCCAGTCGGCCGGAATCGACGCGGCTTTCCTGCTCCCTGAGCCCGGCTACCCCACGCCGCTCAAGACCCGCATCCTTGCCGGCGAGGAGAACACTAAAAAACAGCAGATCCTGCGCATTGACCGGGAAGGCCGAGTTTCCGAATCCGGCGCTGTGAAAAAGAAGCTGTCCCAGGCTCTGGCCCGGGCCGCCCGCGACTGCGACGCGCTGCTCATATCCGATTACCATTACGACACGGTCAAAACCGACCTTTTTCCGGGCGCCTTGTCCGCTTTCAAAAAGGCCGCCAAACCTGTTACTTTGGACTCCCGCTTCCGCCTCCTCCAATTTCCCGGAGTGACTATCGCCACACCCAACGAGCCGGAGGTTGAAGAAGCCCTGAAAGTCCCCGTGGGCGGCAGCGAGGTCGCCGTGCTCAAGGCCGGGGCCTCCCTTCTGAAAAAGCTCCGCTCTCCCGCCCTGCTTGTCACCCGCGGCTCCAAGGGCATGGCCCTCTTTGAGAAGGGCCGCCCGCCGTTCGTCCTTCCGGTCTCCGGCCCGACGGACATCGTCGATGTGACCGGTGCGGGCGACACGGTCATCAGCGTCTTCACCGCCGCCCTGGCCTGCGGCGCGGACTTGACCGACGCCGCCCGCCTGGCCAATCACGCCGGCGGCATCGTGGTCATGAAGAAGGGCGCCGCGGTCGTCTCGCCGCAGGAACTCAAACAGGCCATCGTCGCCCCATCGTGAAAAAGCTTAAAACCCTCCCGCAACTCCGCCGTATCATGGCCCTGGAAAAGAGGAGGGGCCGGACGATCGTCCTGGCCAACGGCGGCTTCGATCTCGTCCATGCCGGCCACGTCCGCTACCTGCGGGCGGCCAAAGCCTGCGGCGACGTCCTGCTCGTGGCCCTTAACAGCGACGCCTCGGTGCGCCGCCTGAAGGGCCCCGGCCGCCCCATTCTTCCCCAGGACGAGCGAGCCGAGATCATCGGGGCCTTCGAGTTCGTCGATTACATAACCATTTTCGACGAGCCTAACGTCGAGCGCATCCTGCGGGCCCTCAAGCCGGACGTCCACGCCAAAGGCTCGGATTATTCCAAGAAGACCGTCCCCGAACGGGAGACCGTTCTAGGCTACGGCGGCCGCATCGCCATCGCCGGCGGGCCCAAGATCCGTTCGACCTCGGAGGTCATCCCGCGCATCCTGGCCAAGCTCAAGAAAGCGGGCGCCGCGGCGCCGGGCGGTCTCTGAGCCCATGGAACGCTTTCTGATCATCCGGACGAGCTCTCTGGGCGACATCGTCCATACGCTCCCCGCCCTGGCTGTCCTGCGCAAACACCGCCCCCAGGCCGAGATCCGCTGGGTCGTCGGCGGCAAGGGCAAGGAGATCCTCGACTGGGTCGCCGGATTGGACGGCCTCGTCACTATGGATAAGCCCGGCTGGATCAAATCCCTGCGCGGCCGGGAGCAGACGGCCCTCGATTTCCAGGGCCTTCTCAAGTCGGGGATGATCGGCCTGGAGTCGCGGGCCCGGGTGCGAATCGGGTTCCATAAGAAAAACCTGCGCGAGCCGTTGGCTCGTTTCTTCTATAACCGCCAGGCGGAGGAGTTTCCCGAGACCGAACACGTCATCCGAAAAAATATTCATCTGCTCGAGCCGCTGGGAATCCGCGATACGATGCTGGAATTCCCCCTGCGGGTCCCCGAAGAGAAGCGTCGGGCAATCCGAGACAAGGCCCGGGAGCTCGGCTGGGACGGCGCGCGCCGTATCGTTCTCTTCAACGTCGGGGCCGCCTGGCCGTCCAAGCGCTGGTTCCCAGACCGCTGGAGCGCGGTCCTTCGGACCATGGTCCCGCTCGACATCTTCCCTCTGCTTCTCTGGGGCACCGAGGACGAGCGTGCCCTGGCGGCCCAGATCTGGGAAAAAACCGGGGTGCCGTTCGTGCCGTTCCTGTCCATCCAGGAAACGACAGCCCTCATCGCCGAGTCCGCCCTCCTCGTCAGCGGCGACACGTTCGCCCTTCAAATGGCCTGCGCCCTGGGCGTCCCCGTGGTCGGGATCTTCGGACCGACCAATCCCCGGCGCAACGGTCCCTTTATGGCCCGGGACCGGGTCATCTATCATGAGCTCGACTGCAGCCTCTGCTACAAGCGGGGCTGCGAATCACTGTCCTGCTTGAAAGCCATCACCGCGGACGAGGTCGCTGAAAGCATCCGACGGGCCCTGGCCGAACATGTCTAGATCCAAGCTCGCCCGCGTCATCTACGGGCTGCGGGTCCGCATCGGCCCTCTCCTGTTGATCGGGATCTTCCTGGCCGCCCGCCCGACATGGTGTTCTCTGGCCGTCGGGCTGGGCATCGCCGCCGTCGGCTTGGCCATCCGGGCCTGGGCCGCCGGCCACATCCAGAAGGAGAAGAAGCTGGCCGTCAGCGGACCTTATCGCCATACCCGCAACCCGCTCTACTTCGGCAATTTCGTTCTCGGCATCGGCATTGCCGCCGCCACCAATTCCTGGTGGGGCGGGGGCTTATTCCTGTTCTATTTCGGAATCTTTTACCCGCCGGTGATCGTCGAAGAGCGGAGGCGGATGAAACGTCTTTTCCCGGCCGAATACGCCGATTATGCCGCCCACGTTCCGCTCTTCTTCCCCCGCTTGCGGCCGTTCTCGGGATACGGAGCGGGTCGCTTCCGCTGGTCGATATACCGGAAAAACCGGGAGCCCCGGGCGCTCGCCGGGACCGCTTTCGTCTGGGCCCTGCTTATCGCCAAAATGCTGTTTTTTCGATAAAAGCCGCCATGCCCACCGCCGAGAGATTAGCCAAGGTCAACCGCGTCCTCTCCTTCCGCCAACCCGACCTGCGCATCGTTCTGGAACAGGTCATCAATCCCCACAACGCCAGCGCCGTCCTGCGCACATGCGATGCGGCCGGGGTTCTGGACGTCGACGTCATCGGGTCGGGCGATGCTCCCCTGCCGATCAATAACGCCATCACCACCAAGGCGGACAAGTGGCTGAATCTGCATCATCATGCCACCACCGAGGAATGCCTCGACCGTCTGCGCGCGGCCGGCTTTGCTATCGCGGTGACCCATCTGGGGGATGACGCCATCCCCCATACCCAATTCGATTTCTCCCGGCCGACGGCCGTCGTCTTCGGGGGCGAGCACGTCGGAATCTCCCCCCAGGCCCTGGCCAGGGCCGACGCCAAGATCAAGATTCCCATGTTCGGAATGGTGCAGAGCCTCAATCTGTCCGTCTCGGTAGGCATCATCCTTTATGAAGCCGTCCGCCAGCGCATGTCCGGAGGGTTTTTCGAGCGCCCCCGGCTCTCGCCCGACGAGCTCGAGGATTATTTGGACCGCTGGTCCGATTTATGATTTGGGGACACAATACTATGTCCCTAGAAATATTTTTTTATATTTTTTTATAATTGGGGACACAGTATTGTGTCCCCTTCAAAAAAAGGGCCGGGCGTAAGCCCGGCCCGAGGGGAACAAGTCCCGGCTTCCAATCAAATGTTGGTGATCACCCGGTTGCCCTTCATTTTTTTTATCAGCTCGTCGGACAGGCCGTCCGGCAATTCCCATTGGTGCTTCCGTAAATAATCGTCCTGCGGTTCGATGATCTCGGACTTTCGGTAATCCTGAATCATCTTATCGATTTGGACCTGTGTCTTGGCCGTCCGTTCCTGCATCAAGGCGGCCAAGTCCTCCGGATCACGGATGACGGCCGAATTGCTCTTCTCGTCTTCGGCCACGGGGACTTCGACAGTCCGGACTTTCTTGTCCCGGACGATTTCGAGTTTGACCTTGTCGCCCTTTTTCTTGTCCTGGAGGAGGCCGCTCAGATCTTCGCCCGCTTCGACTTTCTTGCCGTCGGCCTTAAAGATGATGTCGCCGACCTTGAGCCCTGCCTTTTTAGCGGGTCCTTCCCCGTCAAGCGCGGTCACCAGGAGGCCATATCCCTCCTTGGCGCCCCAGGCTTCGGCCAGCTCTTTATTCATCGGTTGTAAAAACGTGCCGATAGATTTCCGCTTCTCCCAGCGGAACGCCTCGGAGGGGATCTTGGCCGAGGACGGCGGATTCATTCCCCTCGGCGGGCGCGGCATGATCGGAGGGAAGAGACCGGGAAAACGGACTTCCAGTTCGCGCTTGGCGTTGTCTTCGCTGTACTCGCCCAGCTTCACTTTGACATCCATGGGTTTCCCATCGCGCTCAATCTTGAACGTGACTTCCGTACCCGGCTTACGGGAGCGGATGTCCTGAGTCAGGCCCTGGCCGGTGGTCAGGTCCTTTCCGTCGATCTTAAAAATGATGTCATCTTCCTTAAGCTTGGCCGCATCGGCCGGGCTCTTGGGCTCGATCTCGGCGATGACGATCTTTCCGTCCGTATCGACGGCGGAAACGCCCATCCAGCCGCGCAGCACCTTGCCGTTCTTTTTGATGTCGGCGGCGACCGAGGCGACGACGTCCATGGGGACGGCCAGGGCCAGGCCTGCCGAGGGAGCCTGGCCGCTGCTGAAGGAGAAGCCGGATCCGGCCGTGGTCCGTTCACGGAACTCGAAGAAGACGGGCTGATCGTCCTGGTAGGTCCCCCGCAGGAGCCCGACCATCCGGCCGTCCGCGTTGACCACCGGGCTGCCGCTCGATCCGGGCACGACCCAGACGTTGAGCCGTAGGCCGGTGGGCGAAACGGAACTGACGATGCCCTGCGTCACCGCCGGCGTCGCCTCGGGCGAGAGTCCGACGACGCCGATCCAAGCGCCGGGCTTCATGTCGGATGACTTGCCCAAGGCGATGGGTGCCAAACCTTTGTCCTTGACCTGGAGAAGCGCCACCCCCGTCTGCGTGTCGAAGCCCTTGAATTCGGCTTTCAACGTCCGGCCGTCGGCCGTCATGACCCAAATCTCCTCGTCGCGCGGCGAGATGAGGGCCGTCGTGGCGATGAATCCATCCTTGTCCAGAACAACGCCCGTAGCCACCTTGCGGATGCCGTCGCGGGCTTCGACCCGGACGACCGAAGGGGCGATCAGGCGCGTGATGTCCTCGATCTTCTGGTCATCGATCGTCGCCGCCTTTCCGGTCTCGGCCCGGGCCGCGCCGGCGAAAGCGAGAGCGGCGGCGAAGAGGATGATAGCTTTAAGCGGGACTTTCATGGCGGAAACCTCCTTAATACTTGAAGACTGTATTGGAAGCCTCGGAGACTCGTTCGAGGATATAGACCGTTCCCGGTTCGACGGACGCGGTACGGATTTCGTGGCGATAATCGACGCGTTCGTTGAGCGAAACCGTCCCGGAGGCGACCGCCCCGTCCGGGCGCAAAGAGCTTAAAAGGGAAGCATCGGGGCCGCGGAGAACGAAGAGATTGAGAGCGGCGAACAGGGCCAGCACCCCGGCCGCCGTTCCGGCCATCGCCCAACGGAATGTCCGGACCCGGCTCCGCCCGGGTTCGTCTTCTATCCGGGCCCTCAGTGCGTCCAGGACGAGACCTTCGAATCTGGAAGGCGCGGCGACGCGGGGCAGGCTTTTCAACAGTTCAGAGTCGTTCATCGAGCATCTCCGTTTTGGGCCGCGGTTTGACATCCAGGCGGGCCCGTTCGAGCTTGATCTTGAGCATGGCCCGCCCCCGGCTGATGCGGGCCTTGACCGTCCCCACCGGGCGATGGATGATCCGGGCGATCTCCTCCTGGGAGTAGCCCTCGATATCCTTGAGGACGATGGCGATGCGATAGCGCGGGGTCAATGCCTCCAAGGCCTCTTTCAGATTGGCCGAGAGGCCGGAGTCCCCGGCTTCACCGCTGGGGGTGCTGACGGTCAGAGTCGGGGGCAGCTCCTCCAGGGAGATGAGGGCCATCCGCTTTCGCTTTTTGATGTCGGTTTTGGCCAGATTGGCGGCGATGGCATAAATCCAGGAGGAGAGCGGCGCAATGGGCCGGTATTTATCGGCCTTGAAATAGACCCGCAGGAACGTCTCCTGGGAGAGATCGACCGCCTTCTGGTAGTCGCCGGTCATCTGGTAGAGAAAATTCACGATTCTGTCCTTGTACGCAGAGACGATCTGGGCAAAGGCAGACTGGTCTCCGTCCTTGACCAGGGCGATCAGTTGATGTTCGTCCATGCTCAATCAAATAAACCGTAAGAGGGGCTAAGGCGTTGCATCGACTAATAGATTATAGGAAAATGAACTGAAAAATTAAATTCGATATATCTTTTATCAGGAAAGCCCAATGCCTATAGACCGCTCCGCTTCGATCCTCTTCAGTCCCATTAAAATCGGAACTCTCCTCGTCCCCAACCGCTTCATCCGTTCGGCGACCCACGAATTCATGGCCGACGAGGACGGAACGGTGACCCCGCGCCTGGCCGCCCTCTACCGGGAATTGGCGGCAGGAGAGATCGGACTGCTCATCTCCGGACATTTCTACGTCCTGCCCGAAGGCAAGGCCAGCCCGCGCCAGACCGGCATTTTCGACGACCGCTTCATCGCCGGATTGAAAACCCTTCCCCGGGCGGTTCATGATTTCCCGACCCGCATCTTCGCCCAACTGGCCCACGCCGGACGTCAAACCAAGATGAATTTGATCGAGGGAACGCCCATCGCGCCATCGGCTGTTTTCGAGCCCACCGTCAAGCTGATGCCGCGGGAAGCCACCGCCGCGGACATCGCCCGCATTATCGACAGCTTCGTCGAGGGCGCCCGGCGGGCCCATGAAGCCGGTTTCGACGGGGTCCAGCTTCACGCCGCCCATGGCTATCTGTTGAGCGCCTTCCTCTCCCCCTATACCAACCGCCGGACGGACGAATGGGGCGGCTCGACGGAAAAACGCGTCCGGATCGTCGTCGAGATCATCCGCACGATCCGGGACCGCCACCATTTATTCCCGATCATCGTCAAGCTCAATTCGGACGATTTCCTGGAAGGCGGCCTGCGCCCCGAAGAGAGCATCGAAATCGCCCGACTGCTCGAGGCTGCCGGCCTCGACGGCATCGAGGTCAGCGGCGGCACCGCGGAAGCGGGCAAGGGCTCGATGTGGGCCGGATTGCGGGCCGAGGCGGACGAAGGATACTTCGTGCCCGCCGCCGAACGGATCAAGGCGGCGGTCCGCATCCCCGTCTTCGGCCTCGGCGGCAACCGGACGTTCGACGTCTTGGAGCGATTCGTCCGGGACGGCCGCGTCGATTTGATCTCCCTGAGCCGTCCGCTTATTCGCGAGCCGCATCTGGTCAGGCAGTTCCGCCTCGGAGAGATCGCCCGATCCTCTTGCATCTCCTGCAACAAATGCTTCAATCCCCGGGGCATTTCCTGCGGCGACCTGAAAGTCCAATCCCGGCGGATCTGATTTGAATTTCAGGCCGATTCTCGACGTCCTGTTGTCGGCGGTGCTTTTCGGCCTGAGCGCTCCCCTCTCCAAACTCCTCCTGAGGGACGCCGATGCACTCGTTCTGGCCGGGCTTCTCTATCTGGGCGCCTTCCTCGGATTGACCCTCACCGCATCCGCCCGCCGCCTCCTGCGCCGAGGACCGGAGGCGATATCTCCGGCCCTGACCGGCCGCGATATTCCCTGGCTGGCCGGGGCCATTCTCTGCGGCGGAATCATCGGGCCGATCGCCCTGCTCCTGGGACTTCAGCGGATGAGCGGATTTGGGGCCTCCCTTCTTCTCAACCTGGAAGGCTTGATGACCGCCCTTGTGGCCGTCTCTTTTTTCGGGGAACACGCCGGCCGCCGACTTTGGCTGGCCCTTCTGGCCATGACCGGAGCGGGGATCTTTCTGACGTGGGACGCGGGGACCGGATCGTTCGCCTGGTCGGGGGCCTTGCTCATCCTGCTGGCCATGGCCGCGTGGGGAGCGGACAATAATTTCACCCGCGCGATCGCCGACAAAGACGCGAACCGCATCGCCCGGACCAAGGGATTGGCCGCGGGGCTGTTCTCGCTCGTTCTGGCTTTGGCCCTGGGCCATCCTCTTCCCAGCTGGGGAACAGCGGCCGCCGGCCTTCTCCTGGGCGCTTTCAGCTATGGTTTGAGCCTCGTCCTTTATATCCGGGGACTGGCCGGGCTGGGGGCCTTCCGGGCGGGAGCATTCTTCAGTGTCGGCCCTTTCATTGGAGCGGGCGCTTCGATACTGATTCTGGGAGAGTCTCCCGGCTGGAGCATGGCGCCTGGAACCCTTTTCATGGCCGCGGGCGTCCTCGTCATTCTGTTGGAGCGGCATGCCCACGGCCATCGCCATTCGCGCTTCACCCATTCCCATCCCCATGGACACGCCGACGGCCACCACTCCCATGTCCACGACAATCCATCACCCGGACCTCATGCCCACGAACACGTCCATGAGGCAATGGATCACAGCCATCCGCACCGACCGGACATTCACCACCGCCACGGCCATCGACGGCCGCCGGGCGGTTAGGGCTTGCGGGCGGCGATGTAGAGCTGGGCATCGCCGTATTTATAGGCCGTCTTCTCGGCCGTCCCGAACGGCGCGCCGAACAGGTCCCGGATGGCGAAACCATTGCCCGTCAGCAGGCGCTGCAATTCCGCCGAAGTATAGATCCGGTGTTCGGAAACCCGCTTTTCCGTGCGCCCGCCCCGGAGGAAGGTGTATTGCGTCCGCAGGACGCTCTGGGCGGCGTCGTATTCGTTCTCCAGCAGGGCGGTGATGCCGCCGGCCGTCATCCACTCTCGCTCGCGGTAATCGGGGATGAGACTTTCCGCGGCCATGGCCGTGTTGACGATGAAGACGCCGCCGGGCCGCAGAGCCGCGGCGACGCGCCGGCAGAACAGGCCCATGTCCGCATCGTCCAGATAGCCGAAGCTGTTGCCCAGGCAATAGGCGCCCTCGAAGGGCCCTCCAAACTCAATCCGGGCCAAGTCGGCCCGCTCCGCTTTAACCGGCAGGTTGTCGCGCCGGGCGATCTCGTTGACCTCGCGCACGCAGGCGGCGGTGATATCGTATCCTTGGACCCGCACGCCGCGGGCGCCCAGGGCCAAGGCGTGCCGGCCGAACCCGCAGGGGACATCGAGCACCGCATCGCCGGACTTCAACCCCAGGGCGTCCCAGAGGAACCCGACTTCGGTCCGCGTCCATTCGGGCGGAACGCCGGCCTTCCAGAAATCCATGGCCACGCCGTCGAAGAAATTCTCGTACCATTTCATCGGGTCGGATCCTTTCGGCCGAGCGGCCAGCCGCCCGGTCCTTTGGCCTCACAAATCCCCAGGTAGGCGAAGGCGGCGTCCATGGCCGCGTGGCTGGCGACGCAGACGAGCGTATCGCCCACTTCGATTCGGAAATCGGCGGCCGGCCCGGCGAACGAGTCCTCGCCGCGGACGACGGCGATGACCGTGGCCCCGGTGGCGGCCCGCAGGTCGAGTTCCTTGAGCGTCCGCCCGGCCGCGCCGCAGCCCCGGCCGATGTAAAACGTCTCGGCCGTCCCCGCGGTCAGCAGGTCGGCGATCTTTTCCATCGACGGCCGGACTCCGGCCGATTCCCTCAGAAAGCCATATCGCTCGCTGCGCAGGAGTTTGGTCTGGGCGTCGATGACGTTTTTGGGAACGTGGTACTCCTCGAGGGCCCGGGAGAAGATCTCGATGGAGGTTTCGAATTCCTCGGGAATGACCGCGTCCGCGCCCAGGGCGTAGAGATCGTCGATCTCCTTGGCGTAGCGGGTGCGGACAATGATGAAAACATGCGGATTGAGCTGGCGGGCGAAACGCACGCCCCGCCGCGTCGACGTCGGGTCGGAGATGGCGAAGGCCAGGACCTTGGCCTTTTCGACCGCCGCCTGACGAAGAATGACCGGGCTGGAGACGTCGCCGAACAGGATATGTTCGCCCGCGGCCGAGGCCNNGACTGGGGTCAGCAAAAGGGTGAAGATCGAAGCCGCCAGGAAGGCCTGGAAAGCCCGGTCGGTCAGGAGACCGTTGACCCGCCCCACGCCGGCCAGGACAAAAGAGAACTCCCCCACCTGGGCCAGGCTGATGCCTGTCGAGAGGGCGATGCGGGGGCTTCTCGAGACCGGCCAGACGGCCAGGAAGCCGGTGGTGATCTTCAGGACGATGATGCCTCCGACGAGCGCCGCGACCCATGGGACAAGGGCTCCCAGCGAACCCAGGTTGAGGAGCAATCCGACCGAAATGAAGAACAGGCTGTTGAAGACGTTTTTGAACGGCAGAATGTCGGAGACGACCTGGTGGCTGTATGGCGACTCGGAGATGGCCAGTCCGGCCAGGAAGGCGCCCAAAGCGAGCGACAGGCCGAGCGCGGACGTGGCCATGGCCATGGCCAGGCAGAGCAGGAGCGAAGACATGACGAAGATCTCTCGGATCCGGGTCCGGACGATGCGGTCGAGGAGGAAGGGGACGGCATAGCGGGCGATGGCAAAACCGGCCAGGATGGCGGCCAGGCTCAGCCCGAAGCGGGCGGCCAACGGGCCGACGCTCTCTCCTTCCGCCCCCGCCAGGAGAGGAATCATCGCCAGCATGGGGACGAAGGCCAGGTCCTGGAAGAGGAGAATGCCCAGAGCGGCGCGGCCGTGCGGCGCGTCGATCTCGCCGCGGTCGTTGAGGATCTTGAGCACGACGGCCGTGCTGCTCAGGCTGACCAGGAACCCGCCGAAAATAGCCGCGCCCGGGGCGCTGCCGATCGCATACAAAAGAGAAGCACCGACCGCGGTCGTCAAGCCGGCCTGGAGCAGCCCGCCCCAGAGAAAATACCGGCGGAGCGGCCGGAGCCGGCGGAGCGAAAATTCCAGGCCGACCGTAAAAAGAAGCATGACGATGCCGATTTCGGCCAGCAGATCGATGCCCGCGTTGTTGCGCACCAGGGCCAGTCCGGACGGGCCGATGAGGACGCCGGTCAGGACGAAGCCGGTCACGGCGGGAAGCTTAAAACGGCGGCTGAGCAGGATGACTCCGACGGCGGAGGCCAGGACGATCAGCAGCTCGCGGAGGAACGACAAGTCGGCCATCGCCCTCATGTTAACAAGAGAAGGCGGCGGCGTCCACTTTCGAGGCGCCGCGATTCGGGTTGACAAGAAGCCCCGGCATACAAAAGATAGAGGGTACGCGAATAAGGAGATGCGCATGCCTAAAACTCGAACCGCCCGCTTTCTCGTCCTTCTTCCGGCCCTTTTCGTCCTCGCCACGGCCGTAGCAGGGGCCGCCGACCGGACGTTCAACGTGCGCGATTACGGCGCGACCGGCGTCAAGAAGGACAACGCCCAACCGGCCCTCCAGAAAGCCGTTGACGCCTGCGCCGCCGCGGGGGGCGGCACCGTCCTTGTTCCGGCGGGCGAGTATTCGAGCGGTACCATCCGTCTGCGCAGCCACGTCCGGATCTCCATCGAGTCCGGCGCGACCCTCTATTCAATCAAGGACAAGTCCGCCTTCGAAAAGGAAAATCCGTCCCTTTTCTACGCCCAAGACGTCACCAACATCACCCTGGACGGACGGGGCACGGTCAACGGTCAGGCCGGCTACGTGCACCGCCTGAAAGGCGACCACCAGGACGACTTCATCTATCCCAACCAGGTCGAGATGGAAAAGCGGGGGCTACCCCTCATGCGCTCCTTCCCCAAGGAGGACCAATACGGCCACCTCATTCTTTTCGTCCGCTGCAAGGATGTCCGGGTCGCCGGCCTGAATTTCCTCGACTCGCCCTCCTGGACGGTCCGCATGTACGGCTGCGAGCGCGTCGTCATCGACGGCGTGTATATTCACTCCAGCCTGAAAGACGGCGTCTGGGCCGACGGCATCGACCCGGACGGCTGCAAGGACGTGCGCATCGCCAACTCGACCATCGAGACGGGTGACGACGCCCTGGTCTTCTATTCCATGAACTGGTTTGGCCCGGCGCTGCCCTGCGAGAACATCACCGTCACCAACTGCCGGCTGTCCTCGGCCTCCAGCGCCATCAAGTTCTGTGACGGCAACATGAACGCCGTCCGCAACGTGACCATCAGCAACTGCGTCATCACCAACTCCAACCGCGGCCTGGCCTTCATGAACTTCGACGGCGGCGTCGTCGAGAACGTCACCATCTCCGACCTCGTCATCGACTGCGTCCGCTTCGAGTGGTTCTGGTGGGGCGACGGCGAGCCTTTCCACTTCAACATCAAGAAAAGAAGCGAAGTCCATAAGGCCGCCAAGAAGGAGGACGACCACCCCGCGGGGATAATCCGCAACGTCCTCCTGCGCAACATCATCGCCCGCGGCTACGGCCCCAGCGTCTGCAACGGCCACCCCGACAGCTGGCTGGATGGGATCACCCTGGACAACGTCAAGCTGTTCGTGGCCCACGATCCGGCCGCTCCTTACGACAAGACGGTCAATGCCTTGACCTTCAAACAGGCCCGCAACCTCAAGCTGCGCAACGTCGAGATCTTCTGGGACAAGCCTGCGTTCGCCGGCTGGGAGAGCGCCCTGCTCCTCGAGGATATCCAGGGTCTGACGTTGGACGGAGTGGAAGCCCGCCCGGCCCGCCCGGAAAGCCCGCGCGTCCTGCCGGCCGTGATTCTCCGGCAGACGGACAACGCCCTGATCCGCAATTGCCGGGCCTTGCCGGGAACGGGAGTATTTCTGGGGATCGAAGGCGACAAAACTCGCGATATCATAGTCACGGGAAACGATTTCCGGGCCGCGCGGGCCGGCCTGTCGGTCGACGTCCGCGTTCCGGCCGGAGCCATCCGCGAGATGGAGAACATCCACGGCCAGGCCGACGGTCCTCGGGCCATTAAGAAATAGTTGTAATCGCTATAATTCGAAATGAATCGAGGGAATGTCCGCAGCGGCTCTTGGAGGGTATAGCCGCTCGCTGAGGCCTTACTTCGTCTTGATGAACGTTCCGGCGTGATACTCGCGGAAAGCCTGGTCCAGCTCGGCTTGGGTGTTCATGACGATCGGGCCGCCCCAGGCGACCGGTTCGCCGATGGGTTGACCGGAAACGAGGATAAAGCGCAAGCCGTTTTCTTTGGCCGCGATGGAAACCGCCCCGCCCGTACCATACAGAGCCAGGCGCCCCTTGCCCAACGGATCGGTCCCCGGGCTGAAGATGCCGTTCCCATCCAAGACATAGGCGAAGACAGTGTGCCCTTCGGGAACTTCGTGTTCGAAACAGCCGCCGGAGGGAAGACCAACGTCAAGATACCCGGGATCGATGATGATGTCTTTGACCGGGCCGCGGGCTTTCTCGAAGACACCGGCGATGACCCGGACTTCCACTCCGGCCTTCGTCCGTACCACTGGAAAAGCGTCGCCGGCGATGCCCTGGTAGCGGGGCGCCCTCATTTTGTCCCGGGCAGGCAGATTCACCCAAAGCTGCAGCCCGCGCAGATAATCCGGCTGGCTCTCCGGCATCTCCTGGTGGATGATGCCGNNTGGGGGTGCCAGGGAAAGCCGGCCATATAGTCATCGGCCGCGGAGGAACCGAAATCGTCGAGCATCAGGAAAGGATCGAAGAGGGGCACTTCGGCGTACCCGAAAACGCGATGAAGCAGAACGCCGGCGCCCTCTAAGGTCGGCTTTCCCGAGAATGCTTTATGAACCGCGCGGAAATCGCTCATGACCCAGCCTTGCGCCGTGTTTATTACTCTATTCCTATAGTATGATTGTAATTCATCCAATGTCAATCTTTCTCCGAATGTCGGAGGCCTTCGAGAATCCACCTCTCCCCCCGTTTATCGGGGCCGACCGTCAGAATGCCTCTCCATTGACCGTCCCGGACTATTCTGCTACTTATGGGCGCAGATTTCCCCTCGTGAGACGCCCATGACCCGTGCTTCCCGTCTGTTCCATCCCCGGTATACCGGAGTTCCGGAATGAACATGTTTTATCCATTGATTATAATAGACTTATATTCCATGCGGACTCTTGTCCGGCCCTCCCACCAACGCCTTTCCCGCATTCAATTATCGCCCTCCCGCCTCGACCTCAATGCGCCGGGAACTTCTTTTCCCGAGAGCCCATGGAACTCCTTCCTTCCGCTTCTCGTCTATAGGAGTGGTGATTGAACTTGGAAGCGATCATACGAAATTGCCTGGATGGCAAGGAAGGAGCCTGGAAAATGCTGGTGGNNAGCTACCAGGAATCGGAGGACCTGACCCAGGACATCTTCGTCAAGCTCTATCGCTCCCTGGACAAATTCGAATTGGGCAAGAACTTCACGGCCTGGATGCTGACGCTGGCCAAGAACTACCTCATCGACGAATACCGCCGGACCAAGTGGGAGAAAAAGAGCCGCGACGATTTCGAGGATCACCTGCCCACCCTGGCCGGCGCGGACAACCCCGAGCGGGGCCTGGCCGATGAGGAGACCCGCGCGCTGCTCTGGAGCGGCTTGAACAAGCTCCCGGCCGACATCCGCATGGCCGTCATTCTGAAGGAAATCCAGGACAAAAAATACGAGGAAGTGGCCGAGATCACCGGCGTGCCGGTGGGGACGGTCAAATCCCGGGTCAACCGCGGCCGGCTCCAGCTGGCCCAGATTCTCAAGGACGCCAAGGAGGGAACCCATGAGCTGTGAACGGATCCAGGACTTCCTGTCTCCCTATCTCGACGGCGAACTCGCCCCGGCCGAACGGGCCGAGGTGGACACCCACCTGGCGGGTTGTCCGGACTGCGCCGACTTGTTGGGCCGGCTCCGGGAGGCCCTGACCGCCTTCGCCGCATTCCCCGAAATCGATCTGAGCGAGAACCTTCAAGCCCGCCTGGCGGCAATCCCCGAACGGTCCGGGAAACGGGCCCGGTTCAGCCTCGACTTCTTCTTCAGGCCCGCCCTGCAGCCCGTGCTGGCCGCGGCTACGGGCTTCCTGATGCTTTTCTCCGTCTACATGGTCAGCCCCAACAAAGGGGCCATCAACCGGACGATCAGCCTGCAGGTCCATCGGGGCATCAGCTCCATCGAAAAGCTTTACGTCAAGGCCGGTTCGCTGACGGACCGGCTTGGCGAATTCGCCAACGGCATGTTCGCCTCGGCCAAGGACATCAATCCCCTGGGCCGCGGCGAGGATTGACACAGAATATTCACGGAGGGAATACCATGACCGACAAAATCATCATTCAAAACCGGCCGCCCAAATCGCCGGCCGCCGCCGGGATCCTCTCCGGATTCTTCCCGGGCGCCGGCCAGCTTTACAACGGCGAGGCACCCAAAGCCCTGATCTTTTTCCTTATCTTCGCCGGGTGCATCTCCATGATGCCACACGGCCCGCACCCCTTCCTGCCGCTCATCTTCGCCGCGTTCTACATCTATCAGATCATCGAGGCCGTCCAGACCGCCCATGCCATCAACCGCAAGGCCCTGAATGAGCTGACCGCGGATCCGGCGGCGGGCCCCGCCCCCTTCGCGCCCCCGGTTCCGGTCAAGGCTCCGGCGCAGGGATCGGCCTTCTGGGGTTTGCTCCTCATCGGCCTGGGGGTCGTTTTCCTGCTGGCCAATTTTGACGTCATCGCCATCGACCGGATCGGAGACTTCTGGCCGGTCATTGTCATCGTCATCGGCCTGAAGATGATCTTCGATTACTCCCGCAAGAAGGATTGAAAGGAGACCGACCGTGTCACACCATGATCACACGCGGCGCCGCCGCGACCGGCTCGTCTGGGGGCTGATCCTCATCGCCGTCGGCGTCATTTTCCTCCTCCAGAACGTCATGAACATCGAGGTTTGGGACTATGCCTGGAAATTCTGGCCGCTCATCCTCATTCTCTGGGGCGCCCAGAAGCTCATTGACGGCCTGCAGAAACCCAAGGACCGGAATGAACCGCTCCCCCCGGCCGCTCCCAAGCAGGACTGACCATGCGGGCCCGGGAGATTTTTCTAGCGCTGCTGATCATATTCGGCGGCGTTTTCCTCTACTATGCCCAGACCGGCCGCTTGAATCTTGAATGGAACGGCTGGGACGGATTCTTCGGCGGCCGGGGCGAGGAGTTTGTTTTCGAAAGCAACCAGGAGATCCCAGCCCCCATTCCCGCCCGCCTGGACATCCGCAACAGCCATGGGGCGGTGGAGATCGAAGCCGCCGGGACCGGCCCGGTGACGATCCTGTTCCGCAAGCACGTCTGGCGCAAAGACAAGGCCGCCGCCCAGGCCGTGGCCGACGATCTGAAGATGNNTTGGTCAAGAACGCCTACGGCCCGATCAAGGCCCGGGGGACGGGGACGGCCGATCTGATCAACGTCCACGGCCGCGTTTCCGCTTCCGCCGTAGGCGGCGGACTCGTCCTGCACACATCGTACGAGGACGTCGCCGTGGATGGCGTCCAGGGCGATTGCCATATCGACAGCCTTCATGGAGAGGTGATCGTCCAGAACGTCCAGGGGGACCTTCTCATCGGCAACACGTACGGCTCGGTGCGGGCCGAAAAAGCGGCCCGGAAGCTGACCATCAACGCCTCGCATTCCGAAGTCGTGGCCGCCGACATACAAGGCCAGGCCGAGATCGAAAGCTCCTATGAAACGATCCGCCTGACCCGGGCGGCGGCGGCCAAGATCCGCGGCCGCCATTGCGACATCGTCTTGGCCGGCATCAA
Source organism: Candidatus Aminicenantota bacterium (assembly GCA_003154255.1). GTDB lineage: Bacteria > Acidobacteriota > Aminicenantia > Aminicenantales > UBA4085 > UBA4085. The sequence continues at coordinate 16,983 of PMCY01000204.1, forward strand.
AGGCCCGGTCGACCTGGTCGATGACCACGGGACGGTGGAGGCGGATGACATCCATGGCGCTTTCAGGGTCGAAGGCCAGGATCTCGGCGTCACCGGCCGCTCCATCAGCGGTCCGGAACTCCGCCTGCAGACGTCCTATCAGGACGTCCGGATCCTGGATTTTTCCGGCCCGGCGACGGTCTCCCTCAGCCATGGCGATCTGACCCTGCGGCCGCGCGAACTGTCGGCGTCCATTGAAGTCCGGGGATCCTATTGCGCGGTGACGCTGGAATGGCCGGCCGGTTTGCGCGCCCCGTTCGACGGACAGACGACCTCGGGCGCCATCGCCTGGGACTTGCCCGAAAAACCCTCCCTCCAAAAGACCAATGGGACTTCCGTAACCAAGGCCTTCCCCGACGCCGCGGGAAAGCCCGGCGTGACGATCGTCACGTCCTATGGGGACATTCGGGTCAAGGGGGCCGGGCAGCAGCCGAACGTAGCGAAAGCGGATTGAAGACCGATCCAGCGCCCGGCACACCCCTCGGTGAACCGGGTGCTGGATTTTTTTATCCGCGCGATGAAAAAGGAAGGCGCTCAGGTGCCGGTTTTGGACCGGAAATGGGCGATGTGCTGGCCCAGGGCGCCGTTGATCTTGATGTTGAAAAACAGTATGAGATTGGTCAGATCTTTTTTATATTTAGTGACATAGCGGACGAAATCGATCTCCATACGGAAGCGCAAGAGGTTCTCGAACTCGGCCACCTCGTCGTTAAGCTCGATCAGGTAATGGTTGATGGCCCGGTATTGGGCGTTGATGTCGATGAGATCCTTCTCGCCCAACTCGGCATAATCGAGGGCCGGAGGAAGAGATTCAAGGATCGATTCGCTCTCGGAATCGAGCTCCCCCACCGATTCGCGGATCTCCTGGAAGAAGGCTTTGTACTCCAGCGGCCGCTTGAGCTTCTCCTCGGCCCTTTCGACAAGCCGGTCGGATTGATCCCGGAGCGAAAGAATGGAGTCGCGGATGCCGAAATATTTGCGCTTGAAATTGAAGAGGTCGACGAAATCCCGTCCGATGTAGATTTTATCTTCGTAATGGGTCAGCAGCTCCATCGGCGAGTGGGTGTAGAACTGGATTTCGTATCGCCGCCCGCCGGCATCTTTTTCCCGCAAGCGGGCCATGACCAAGGCGTTGTTTTGTTCGATGAAGTAGCTGTTGACATCGATGAGGACGGAGTAGATGGCCAAGCTCTGGACGATGAATTCCTTCAGGTAATCGAGGAGCCCTTCTTTCTTGGCCAGCAGTTCATTGACCAGATCATTGGAGGTTGGATGAAGGACTGCGTAGCCCGGCGATAGCAGGTAGAGAACGGCGTCCGTGCCCAGCTCGAGATAGAGATTTTTGAGGACCTTCTGGTGCAGATCATCCAAACCGATCGGCTTCAGGGAGGGCAAATCGCGGGATTCCAGCTTGAGCAAGGCCTCGATTTCTTTCATTTCCACCGTGCTCCAAACGGCGCGTCGATCTTAACACCGGGATTTATAAATTACAAGCGGCGCTCTGGGGGCGGAAGGAACGGCTAGACGATTTCGAGAGCCTCGAATGTCCAGCGGGGATTGGCGTACTTGCGGGTCTCGATCTCATGAATCAGGGCCCACTCCTGGCCGGTGAGGATAAGGGGCTGGAGGCTGACGCCGAAGAATTCGGCGAATCCCTCCTTCAGGCGGGCGACACCCCATCCGAAATCAACTTCCCGGCCCAATTCCCGTCCGAGGGAAGTCATCAGGATCCCGCCATCGACCTGATGCAGCGAAACGGCCTTAAGCAGCTCTTCGTCATGGTTCATGGGGATCGATCCGTGCTGGAGAAACCGTCCGCCGGTCCGCTTCTGGGCGCTGCCGACGATCTTCAGGCCGCCGATCTCGATCTCGTCCTGGGCCGGATGGGAGAAGCAGGGCATCGTCCCCCGGGC
>PMCY01000219.1:0-2417 GCA_003154255.1 Candidatus Aminicenantota bacterium
GCTCGTTCTACGCGACCCAGATCTTCATCAAGCCGCGCTGAGCCGGCCCGGGCCCTCCGTTCATCTAATCGATCAGGCGATATCCCTTCTCCCGGAACAGCGCCAGGCAGGCATCGACGACATCGGCGTCATACAAGCGTCCCCGCCCGGCCTCGATCTCGCGAAGCGCGGTTTCGATTCCATGGGCCGGCCGGTAGGGACGGTGCGAGGCCATGGCCTCGACGACGTCGGAGACGGCCAGGATGCGCGATTCAAGAAGCAAGGCATCCCCCTTCAGCCCGCCGGGATAACCGCTGCCGTCCATCCGCTCGTGGTGCTCCAGGATGATGCGGGCAATGGGCCAGGGAAAAGCGACATCCTTGACGATTTCGAAGCCGACCTCGGCATGGCTCCGGACAAGCATCATTTCCAGGTCGTTGAGCTTGGTCGTCTTGCTCAGGATTTCGGCAGGGACGCTGACTTTTCCAATGTCGTGAATGGCCGCCGCCATCCGCAGGCCTTCGACCCGGTCGGGCTGAAGCCCCATGACCGTGGCCAGAAAACGGGCCAAATCGGACACCCGGCGCTGGTGGCCGCCGGTATAGGGATCGCGCCGTTCGACGACCGCGGTGATGACGCTGATCGTTCCACCCAGGGCCCGTCGCAGCTTCTCGACGTTGTCGCGATTCTTTTCCTCGGCCGCCCGGCGCTCCCGGACGTCGTGAAAAATCCCCTGCATGACCCGCCGCCCGTCGGGCAGGAGGGCGACGCTGGTCCGGATTTCGACGGGGATCCGCTCGCCGTCGGCGGCGAGGACCTCGCCCTCGACCGCCGTCGCCGCGCCTTCACGGCCGCGCTCGGAGAAGCGGCGGACGTAGAACTCCTTCCTCTCGGGCGGATGGATGTCGGACTGATGGTGGCCGACGATCTCTTCGACCGGGCGGCGAAGGAGACGGGCCGCCGCGGGATTGGATTTGAGGATGATCCCGGTTTCGGCGTCGGCTACAAGGATGGCGTCGCGGCCCTGGTTGAACAGGGCATCGTATTCCTGCTCGCGTTCGCGCAGGCGGGTTTCGATCTGCTTCCGTTCCGTTACGTCCAGGACCGTGCCCAGGATCTGGACGATGCGGCCGCTGGCATCCCGCTGGGGTTCGCCGCGGGAAACGATCGTCCGCGTCGAGCCGTCCGGCCTCCGGATCCGAAGCTCCACTTCATAGGGAATTCCCTTTCTCGCGGCCCGCTCGACGACCGCCGCCGAAAAATCCTGATCGTCGGGATGAATACGGGCCGCCCGTTCGGCGAGCGGGGGCGCCTGCCCGGCCAGAATGGGCAGCCCGTAGATGCGGAACATCTCGGCCGACCATTCGGCCGCACCGGTAACCGGATCGTACGTCCAGCTCCCGACATGGGCCACTCTCTGGGCCTCGGCCAGTTCGCATTCCTGGCGCCGGGCCTCGATCTCCGCCCTTCTGCGCCGGGTCACGTCGCGCAGAGTCGCCAAAACCGCGGGCCTCCCCTCCCAGGTGCATTCCGAAGACAGGATCTCGACCAGGGCCGGCGATTGCCTCGGGCGGGTGATTTCGATTTCGGTGGTTCCCGCGCCGGTCAGCGCAAAGCCGAGGTCCAGGCCGGCCAGCTCGGACGCCGGGCGGCCGAACAGATCGGCGGCCGCGGGATTAGCGTAATGGATGGCGCCTTGCGGATCGACGACGATAATGCCGTCGGCGGTCTTCTCCACCAGAGCCCGGAAAATACCCTCCCCCAAGCCTCCGGCATCGGACAAACCCCGCGGTTCAGCCATCGCACTATCCGGCAACGACGCGGTAAATCTTCTTCTTCCCGGCCTTGAGGATCATGCCCTCGGGACCGAGGTCTTCGGCCGTCAACATCCGTTCGGGGGAGACGATGCGTTCGTCGTTGACATAGAGGCCCCCCTGTTGAATCAGCCGCTTGGCTTCGCCGCGCGACGGCGTCAGGCCGATGAGGGTGAAAAGCTCGGCCGGAGCGATCCCCGCCTCCAGCCGCTCGCGCGGAAAGGCGGTGGTGGGCAGGGACTGGAGATCCTTCCCGCCGATCGCGCCGAAGGCCGCCGCGGAAGCGGCCCGGGCCTCAGCGGCCGCCGCCTCGCCGTGGGCCAGCCGGGTCGCTTCAAAGGCCAGGACGCGCTTGGCCTCGTTGATCTCGCTGTCCCGGAGCCGCTCCAGACGGGCGATCTCGTCGAGGGGCACGAACGTATAGACGCGCAGGAAACGGCCCACATCACGGTCATCGCAATCAACCCAATATTGGTAGAAATCATAGGGGCCGCAAAGCGAGGGGTCCAGCCAGACCGCGCCCTGCGCGGTTTTGCCCATCTTGGCCCCGCCCGAAGTGGTCAGCAGGGGAAAGGTCATGGCTTCGGCTTCGGCGCCCGCGACACGGCGGATGAGGTCGACGCC
>PMCY01000219.1:2459-2888 GCA_003154255.1 Candidatus Aminicenantota bacterium
GCCACGTAGTTGAGAGGCAGGAGCCAGTCGGCGTTGTTGACGGCCATCGCTCCCTCGCCGTCGAAATTCAGGTAGCGGTCGAGCTGGGCCTGGATGGAGACGCCGAAAGCGCGGATGGCCTCCTCCGACAGCATCTGCCGCATCTCGGTCCTGCCGCTGGGATCGCCGACCATGGTCGTCCCGCCGCCGATAAGGGCCAGGGCCCGGTGTCCGGCCCGGCGCAGATGGGCCATGGCCATGATGGGAACCAGGCTCCCGGCATGGAGGCTCACCGCCGTGCAGTCGTAGCCGATATAAAATGTGACCCGGCCCTCACCCAGCATTTTCCGCACGGCGTCCTCGTTGGACACCTGGGCAATGAATCCGCGGGCTTTCAATTCGTCGAACACATTTCCATTCACGGCCGCCATTCTCCTTGGACGGTGGGGG
>PMCY01000269.1 GCA_003154255.1 Candidatus Aminicenantota bacterium
GAAGTCCGGCGCCGTCCTCTCGCTCCAGCCGCTGTCTCGGCTGCTTTTCAGCGCGGGCTGGAAGCCTCTCAAGGGCCAATTCGGGCTTCTGGCGTTTCTCTCCGGAACGATGTGGGTCACCCTGGCGGCGATGATTCTGGCCGTACCCGTCGCCCTCCTGACTGCGATCTATCTTTCCGAATTCGCGCCCCGCTTCGTCCGCAGCCTGGCCAAACCGTTCATCGATCTTCTGGCCGGAATTCCATCGGTCGTCTTTGGGGTCTGGGGTGTTCTTCTGATTGTCCCTCTCGTCGCCCGGATCGCCCCGCTCTTCGGGGCTTATTCCTCGGGCTATTCCGTCCTGGCCGGGGCCGTCGTCCTGGCCATCATGATCCTGCCGACCATCATCCTGGTCAGTCTGGAGGTCTTCTCCGCCGTTTCCCGCGACTTGCGCGACGCTTCGCTGGCCCTCGGCGCGACGCGCTGGGAAACGGTTAAGCATGTCGTCCTGCGCAGGGGGGCCCAGGGCCTCATCGCCGCCGTCGTGCTGGGCTTCTCCCGGGCTTTCGGCGAGACCATGGCCGTGCTGATGGTTGTGGGCAACGTGGCCCGCGTGCCGAAGTCGCTCTTCGACCCGGCCTATCCTCTGCCCGCCTTGATCGCCAACAACTACGGCGAGATGATGTCCATCCCCCAGACGGAGTCGGCGCTCATGTTCTCGGCCCTCGTATTGCTCCTTGTCGTTCTGGCCTTCAACTTCGCGGCCCGGCTCATCCTGACCCGCATCGAGCGGAGGATCCAATAATGGGTTTCCGGCGTCGGAAATGGGAAGAGAGGATCGTCCGCGCACTTATGCTGGTTTCGACCGGCCTCGTTCTGGGCAGCCTGCTGATGATCCTGGGGACGGTCATCATCAAAGCCCTTCCGGCGATCAACCTGGACATGATCACCAAGACCCCGCAGGGGGGCTATTACATGGGTAAGGCCGGTGGCATCCTGAACGCCATACTCGGCTCGCTGTACCTGGCTTCGGGGGCGACGCTGCTGGCCCTTCTGCTGAGCCTGCCCATCGTCCTGTCCATCAACACGTACTCCCTGCGGTCGAAGGCCTGGGCCGTCCAGGTCCGGTTTTTTCTGGATGTGCTGTGGGGCGTCCCTTCGATCGTCTACGGGGCCTTCGGCTTCATCGTCATGACGCTCCTGGGCTTGCGGGCCTCGCTCCTGGCCGGAATCCTGACCGTGGCCCTGCTGGAGCTGCCGATCATGGCCCGGGCCATGGACGAGGTCATCCGCCTCGTGCCGTCCGCGCTGATCGACGCTTCGGCCTCTTTGGGCGCGACCCGTCTGGAGACGGCCTTGCGGGTCGTCCTGCGGCAGAGCCTTCCCGGCATCCTGACGGCCATGCTCATCGCTTTCGGACGGGGGATCGGAGACGCGGCCTCCGTCCTCTTTACCGCCGGTTTCACCGACCATATCCCGACCTCGCTGACCCAGCCGGCGGCGACCCTGCCCCTGGCCATCTTTTTCCAGTTGGGGACCCCGTTTCCCGAGGTCCGGGAGCGGGCCTATGCCTCGGCCGCCGTGCTGACGCTGATCATCCTGATCGTCAGCCTGGCGGCCCGGGCTTTGAGCCGCAAATTGCGCAAGCATATAATTAATTAAGGATCGGAAGACAGCCATGAACGACGCTTCGCACCTCCGCATCCGGGATCTGAGCATCTCTTTCGGCGACCAGCCGGTCCTGAAGAACGTCAGCCTGGACGTCCCCGACCGCAAGATCACGGTCATCGTCGGGCCCTCGGGATGCGGCAAGACCACGCTGCTCAAGTCGCTCAACCGGCTCCTCGATTCGGTCGATGACGTCCACATCCGGGGGCATATCTATGTAGACGACGATGATATCTACGACCCCAGGGTCGAGGTCACCCGGGTGCGCAAAAAGATGGGTCTGCTGTCCCAGAAGCCGCAGGTTCTGCCGATGTCCATCTTCGACAATATCGCCTACGGCCCGCGGCTTCACGGCGTGCGCGACCGCAAGGCCCTGGCGGCGATCGTCGAGCGCGAGCTCAAGGCGGCGGGGCTTTGGGACGAGGTCAAAGACCGCCTCCACGGGCCTGCCGCGCGCCTCTCCGTCGGTCAGCAGCAGCGCCTCTGCCTGGCCCGGGGGCTGGCCGTGGAGCCGGAGATCATCCTGGGTGATGAGCCGACCTCGGCCCTCGATCCACAGTCCAGCCGCATCGTCGAGCAGCGCCTCATGGCCCTCAAGGCCGACTACACGGTCATCGTCGTCACCCACATCCTGCGCCAAGCCCGCCGCATCGCCGATTATATCGCCTTCCTCTACCTGGGCGAGCTGGTCGAGCACGGCCCGGCGTCCGCGATCTTCGCCGCCCCGCGCGATCCCCGCACACAGGCGTATTTCAGCGGCGAGATCTCTTGAGGCGCGAAACCATTCTCCCGGTCCTTCCGTATAATTTAAGAGTCCTGCTTCCCGGAGGTCATCGCATGAAAAAAACCGCCCTGTTCATCCTGATCCTGGCCGCCGCCCTCCTTTCCGTTTCGGCTCAGGTCGTCCCCCCCGCGGCCAAGCCCGACGATGGGGCCAAGAACCTCGTTCTGGTCGATAAGCCCGCCCCCCCGCCCGACGCGTTCAAGGCTGGTTTCCAAACCATTTCGGCCCGAGATTCATTGGCCATGCTCGCGTTCATCGCCTCCGACCTCACCGAAGGCCGGGAGACGGGCACCCGCGGTTACCAGATCGCCGCCGAATACGGGGCCTCGCTCTTCGGGATGTGGAACCTCAAACCGATCGGCGACATGCCGACGCGATCCTTCGGCATGGCCCAGATGCTGGGCCTGTCCCCGGCCACGGCCCGGCCCTTGGAGAACACGTTCTACCAGGAATTTCCGCTGGTCGAAACCGTCGAGACTTCGAGCGGGCTGAGCCTGGAGATCCGTCAAGGCGGATCCGTACGAACACACGTTTTCCGGCCGACCGTCGATTTCCAGGGCCTGGCCGCCGTCGGCGATGCGGTGACCGGCCCGGTCGTTTTCGCCGGCTACGGCATCGCCGCGAAGGACGCTGGTTTTGATGAGTTCAAGGCCATCGACGTCAAGGGCAAGATCGTCCTGCTGCTGGCGGATACGCCCGCCTTCCTGCCGCCGGCGATCAGGGCCAAGTACCCGATTGCCGGAGCTTCGATGGGCGTCCCGGCCGCGGCGACCGGCGATCGGATCGACCGCATCCAGGATCTGCGCAAACGGGGCGCGGCGGCCGTCCTGCTCGTCCGGATGGGTGGGCGCGAAGCCGACCGCTGGCGTTCGCAGCTCCCGCCCAAGAACGTCAACGACGAGCGGCCGATCATCAAGAAGGTTTACCACCGCATCTCCCTGCCCGGCGAGATCGAGGAGACCCCGTGGTCGCGCTCGGCCGTCGCCACAATCAGCCCGGCCGCCGCGGATCGCATCCTCGAAGCGGCCGGCTTGAAGCTCGAGGACCTCAAGAAGAAAATCGAGGCGGCCAAGAAACCCGCCTCGCAGGACATTCCCGGGGCGTTCGTGACCTTGACCTCGACGCTCAAGACGCAGGCCGTGCGGGGGATCAACGTCGTCGGCATTCTGGAAGGCTCGGACCCCAAGCTAAAAGACGAGGCCGTGGTGATCGGCGCCCACCTCGACCATGAGGGCAGATGGGAAGACTACATCTATAACGGTGCAGACGACAACGGCTCCGGCTCCGTGGGGGTCCTCAACCTGGCCCGGGCCTTCGCCGCCAATTCCCAAAGGCCCAAGCGTACGCTGGTCTTCTGTCTCTGGTGCGGCGAGGAGGAGGGCCTGCTGGGTTCCAAGTATTTCGTGGCCAATCCGCCGGCCCTGCTCAAGGCCAGGATCGTCTCTTACCTGAACTTCGACATGATGAGCCGTCCCTATGACGAGAAATCCCTGGCCTTCGCCGGCCGTATGATGGGGTTCCCTTACGGGCCGGAATTCAATAAGAAGATCAAGCCGGCCAATTTCGTGCCCCTTTCATTCCCCGCCGGGTCGGACTTCGGGGAGATCGTCCGGGCCGCCGACCAGTATGTCGGGCTCGACGTTTATCTGCGCGCGGCCAAGCAGTCTGGAATCGGATTCGGCGATTCCGACCACACCTCGTTCGACGAGGTCAAGATCCCCTGGGTCTGGCCGTTCACGGCCGTCACCGAGGATTTGCACCAGACGAGCGACAGCGTCGACAAGGTCAGCGGCGAACTGATGGAGAAGGTCTCCCGCCTGATGTACGTCATCGGTTGGTTGACCGCAGACAAGTAAAAAAAAGACGCAGTCCTCCGCGGAGCCGGGGCGGGCTTTGCCGCCTTGTGCGGAGCCAGGACAGCGTCGACAAGGTCAGCGGCGAATTGATGGAGAAAGTTTCCCGTCTGATGTACGTCATCGGCTGGATGGCGGCGGATAAATAAAATTTTGGCGGGTGACGAAACGNNCGCAGGGTCACCCGCCGACCTTTCATTCTTCCGGCTCTCCGGAATCCATCTCGATCCGCTCCAGGATGAGTTCCGTCCCCTGAACGAGCTCCAGCTCGGTGGAAGCGCATCCCGCGCAGGCGAATTGGAAATCGTCCCGCTCGCTTTCCGCACCGCAAGATTTGCAGCGGATCTTGAAGGGCACTTTCTCGATCTCCAGGGCCGCGCGTTCGGCGATCGTGCCCTTCTTGACCATATCGAAGGCGGAGTCCAATAATTCCGCCACGACGCCGGACAGGGCGCCGACGCGGATGCGGATAACGGTCACTTCTTTGGCCCGGTGTTCCTTGGCCAGGGCTTCGACCGTTTCCATAAGCCCGGCGATGACGGACAGTTCATGCATCGGCCGGGCTCAAGGCGCTCCGGGCATCGACCAGGAAATCGATGAAATCATCCAGTCCTTCTCCGGTCAAGGCGGAGAGGACAAAGATGCGGAGCCGGGGATTGAGGTCGAGCGCTTCCTTCTTGGCTCGCTCCAGGTCAAAGGGAAGATAGGGGAGGAGGTCGGCCTTGCTCAAGACGAGCACGTCGGCGGTCGAGAAGGCCTTGGGATATTTCTTCGGCTTGTCGTCGCCCTCGGGAGTAGAAAGAAGGACGACGCGGATCCGCTCACCCAGCTCATAGGAAGCCGGGCAGACGAGATTGCCGACGTTTTCGATAAAGAGGAAATCAATATCCGCTTCGACCAAGGGCAGGATCCGGGCGATCATCTTGGCTTCCAGGTGGCAGGCGCCGCCGGTCGTGATCTGCCAGGCCGGCACGCCCTTGGCCCGGATGCGTTCGGCGTCCCGTTCGGTCTCGATGTCGCCCTCGATAACGGCGATTTTATAGCGATTCTTGAGGCGCTCGGCCAGCTTTTCCAGAAGCGCCGTTTTGCCCGCGCCCGGCGAGCTCATCAGATTGAGGACCAACACGCCCTTATCCTCGCAGGCGGCCTTGATCTCCCTGGCGATTTTCTGGTTCGTGCCCAGTATGTCCTGCAGGACGTAGAGCTGCTTTTTCATTGGCGAATCCTCGAGGCATTATAACATGATAATTTTGAGGGCTGCGAAAGAAGCCGCCGGCTCAAACGGCTCCGGCGTCAGCCGCTCGGACGCCGCTCAAGCCCGGAGAGAAGATCCCAGAAATTCGTCCAGACGCTCCCGGGCCCTATCGAGATTCCGGATCGCGCCGGTGGTGAGGCCGTCTCCGAGCTCCCAGGAAAATCCGGGCATGGACAGCAGGAGGCCTCGGGGGGCCCGGCCGTAGAGATCTTCGCAAAGCGCCAGGACCGCGGCCGGAGACATTTCATGCGTGGTGAAGGCGATGGCGCCCCCCGGGGCGAGCTCCTCGATCCGGACGAACTCGCCGGGAAGGTTTGAGGCGTCGGCGAACACGACGGTCTCGTAATCCCTGATTAGAAGGGCGTCTTCGATGTTGAGCTGGTATTTCCAGACGACCGCCGCCGACCGGCCGGGGACCGCGACCAGAGCCCCCTCGGGGTCCGCGCCGGGCTCGACGCCTGCCATCCGGGCGGCCAGCGCCGGTCCCAGGCCGTCGTCGCCCCGCCCCGGGTTGCCGATGCCAATTATGAGGATTTTCATGGAGCGGTCATTATTCTAATGCAAGACCGCCGGAGAGGCGAGGGCAGGGGGGGCGATGCTCTGCTGAATCGTTAATATCATTGGATTCAAGAAAGGGCGGGCGGTATGAGCGAAGTGCCGTTTCTGTGTAGGATCGAAATGTGCGGCGGTTCGGGAGACCCGGGTTAAAACCCGTGCGGAATATTTCTTAGGGAAGTTTAAAAAGAGCGAAGGATTTAGCGGTGAGGCGCGAGGGGGATAAAGGGGAAAATCCCCGTGTTTTGACCCGACTCACCCGAAGCGCCAAAACATTTCAATACAAACGGCACGACTTATTAACGGCTTCGTTTGTCGATGATGGCCCCTTCCGCGTCGATCATCTCGATCTCGAGCGGCATGCGGCCCAGGGCGTGGGTGGCGCAGCTGAGGCAGGGATCGTAGGCCCGGATGGCGATTTCGACACGGTTGAGCATGCCCTCGGTGATCTTGGCCTGTCCGTCGATAACGTTCAGGGCGACCCAGCTGACGGCCCGGTTCATAGGCTCGTTGTTGTTCGTCGTCGAGACGATCAGGTTGGCCATCGAGATCCGGTCATCGGCGTCGATGCGGTAATGGTGGAACAGCGTGCCCCGCGGCGCTTCGACCAGGCCCACGCCCTCGAAGGCTTTTTTGCCTTTCCGGGTCAGATCGTCTTTCTGCAGGTCGGGGTCGTTGAGGAGCTCCTTGATGACTTCTCCTGCATGGAGCAGCTCGATCAGACGGGCCCAGTGGGTGTGCAAGCTCATGCCGTTGGGCCGGCCGCCGGTGTAGGCCTTGAAGATCTCGTATTCGTGCTGGGCCAGCGGAGTGGGAATGAACTC
>PMCY01000021.1 GCA_003154255.1 Candidatus Aminicenantota bacterium
TGTAGCGCGGGTTGGAGCGGCGCTGATGGCCGATCTGCAGGAGCTTGCCCGTTCGGCGCTGGGTCTCGACCATGGTCCGGGCCTTGTCCAGCGAGTTGGACATCTCCTTCTCGCAGTAGACATGGAGGCCGGCATTGAGGCAGGCGTTGGCGTGCTCGGCGTGCATCCAGTCGGGGGAGGCCACGATGGCCGCAGTCAGCCCGCGCTCCTTGGCCAGCAGCTCGCGGTAGTCTTCGTAGACGGCCGGGTCCTGCTTGTATTTGCGCAGGTAGCCGCGGGCGTACTGCTGGCTGTAGGACCAGATGTCGCAGACGGCGGCGATGCGGATGCCGGGGATGCGCAGGCAGGACTCCATGAGCACCCGGCCCTGCTCGCCGGCGCCGATGAGGGCGATCTTGAGCTCTTCGCCCGGCGCGGCAGCAAGAGGAGCGGGCGCTGACGTTTGAGCCCCCGGCGCAGCCGACTGCTGGCCTATCGCAGCGCCGGTAACAGCCGCCCCGAGCCCGGCGGCGGCGGACGATTTAAGGAACGAACGGCGGGAGAGGATGGAAGGAATTTTTGAGGTTTTGGACATTATGACCTGCTTTCGAAATTTATTTTGAGAAATTATAAACGGTGTTAGCCTTTCTTCATTTCCTTGTCGAACGCCACGGTGGATGGGGCGAAGTTCATGTCTTGGACGAAGGCCAGCGATTCGGGCGCGCCGAACTCGCGGTCCATGCCGTTGTCCTCCCATTCAACCGATAGCGGGCCGGCGTAGCCGATGGCGTTGAGTTCGCGGACGATGTCCTCGAAGTTGACGTCACCGTGCCCGAGCGAGCGGAAGTTCCAGCCCCGCCGGACATCGCCGAACGGTAGGTGCGAACCGAGGATGCCGGCCTTGCCGTCAAGGTTGAGGGAGACGTCCTTCATATGGACGTGGTAGATCTTCTTCGGGAACTCACGGATGAAGAGATGCGGCTCCAGGCCCTGCCAGGTCAGGTGGCTGGGGTCGAAGTTGAAGCCGAGCGTCGGCCGGTTCTTGAACTTCTCCAGGAGCTTCTGGGCCGTGTAAAGGTCGAAGGCGATCTCGGTCGGGTGGACTTCCAGACCGAACTTGACTCCGCAGCGGTCGAATTCGTCGAAGATCGGCGTCCAGAGCGAGACGATCTTGTCGAATCCCTTCTCGACCATCTCGTCGGTCGTGGCCGGGAACGAATACCAGGCCTTCCAGATGGGCGAGCCCATGAAGCCGGTGACGACGCCGCAGCCCATGGCCTTGGCCGCTTTNNGCCCAGCAGCCGAGCTTGTATTTCTTGAGGATGCGAAGCTTCTCCTGGACGTAGGCTGGATCGGCGGCCGCCCTGCGGACGTCCATGTGGTCGCCCCAGCAGGCGATCTCCAGACCGTCATAACCCCAGTCGCCGGCCTTCTTGCACAATTCCTCGAAAGGAAGGTCGGCCCACTGTCCGGTGAATAACGTCACGGGTCGGCTCATTTCATTTCTCCTGTCTGTTAGAACTTGATCCATGTCGCGCCCTGTTTGGAGCTTTCGACGCATTTCTCGATGAAGCGCACGCCGCGCACGCCGTCGTCGATCGTGGGGAAGTCAAGGTCGCGGGCGGTCAGCTTTTCGCCCGCGGCCTTCTTGTTCAGGGCGCCCAGGTAGATCGAATAGATATTGGCGAAGGCCTCGAAGAGTCCCTCGGGATGGCCGGAGGGGAGGCGGGACAGCGATTGAGCGAAGACCGAAAGCTTGTCCCGGCCGCGGGAGAGGCTCTCCGTGGGCTTGTCCGTGTAAGAGATTTTGCAATAGTTGGGATTTTCCTGGGCCCACTCGAGCGAGGCTTTGGTCCCATAGATGCGAACGCGCAGGCCGTTGTCGTGGCCCACGGCGATCTGCGACATCCAATACATCCCTTTGGCGCCGCCTTTGTATTCGAGGAGGATCGAGGCGTTGTTGTCCAGCACCCGTCCCTCGCCGAAGATGTCCAGCCGGGCCAGGAGAGATTCGATCTCCAGGCCGGTCAGGTAGGCGACCATGTTTTCGACGTGGCTGCCGATGTCGCCCACGCAGTTGGAGATGCCGGCCCGCTTCGGATCTGTCCGCCAGGCGGCCTGTTTCTGCCCGGTCTTTTCCAGAGGCGTGGCCAGCCAATCCTGGGGATATTCAGCGGACACGAACCGGATATCGCCCAGCTCGCCGGAGGCGATCACGTCACGCATATGATAGACGAGAGGGTAGCCGCGATAGGCGTAAGTGACCATGAAGAGGAGGTCCCTCGCCGTCGCGAGTTTTTTCAGCTCCTCGGCCTCCCGGCTCGACGTGACCAGCGGTTTTTCGCAGACGACCGGGAAGCCGTTCTCCAGGGCCGCTTTGGCTGCCGCGTAATGGGAATCATTGGGCGTCGTGATGACGACGAAATCGATCCGATCGTCCTTACGCGCCGCCTCGGCCTTGATCATCTCCGCGGCCGTGCGATAAAGCCGATCCTTGGGTACGCCCCAGGATTCGCCCGTTTCCAGGGTGTTCTCATAGCTCTGGGAAAAACAGCCGGCGGCCAGTTCGGCCTTGCCGTCCATGGCGATGGATTTGCGGTGGACGTCGCCGATGAAGGCGCCCTTGCCGCCCCCGGCCATGGCGTATTTGAGGCGGGTGACCTTGCTGAGGGTGTCCTGTCCTTCGATCATGGCTCCTCCTCGTATGGTAGCGTCTATTATATAAAATTCCCCAGAGGGAGATAAGGCTTTTTGCCCGGCGCCGGCCGGGATACTTTGGGTTTTTCTTGACAGCTCTCGAACCCTCACTTATCCTTGTTTCCAAGAGAAAGAAGGGATTTTGAAACGAGACCGGCCAAGAAAGACGGGAAGCTCCGTGACCGTCGTCTGCCCAGTTCATCGCTGCGGCCGGGGTCTGCATTGGGGTAAGCGGTCCTGCATCTGCCCGGCCGGCCACACGTTCGACATCGCCCGGAGCGGCTATGTGAACCTGCTCCTGCCCCAGGACAAGCGGGCCAATAATCCCGGAGACACCAAGGCCATGGTCGGCTCGCGCCGGCGGCTGCTGGACGCGGGTTTAGGGGAACGTCTGCTCGAAGGCCTCGCCGCCGCTTTGGCCAAGATCCCGATTCCCCGAGGCGCTCGCGTCCTCGACGTGGGCTGCGGCGACGGCTTTTACCTCGCGGCCCTGGTTAACCGCTTTGGGCTGGAAGGGTATGGCGTGGACATCTCGACGGCCGCCGTGGACGCCGCGGCTCAGCGCTATCCGGGGCCGCGCTGGATTGCGGCCAACGGCGATCGCCGCCTGCCCTTTGCGGATCAGACGCTTGACTGCATTTTATCCATCACCGCCAGGAAGAACCCCGAGGAATTCAAGAGGCTTTTAAAGCCGGGCGGCCGCCTGTTGCTGGCGGTGCCGGCGGACGACGACCTGGCCGAGCTGCGCCAAGCCGTTCTGGGCCAGGCCACGGCCAAGGACCGGGTCAGGCTAACGACAGAAGCGTTCGAAGAAAACTTTGTGCTGGAGTCCCACGAGACGGCGCGCCTGGCCGTATATCTGGATCAACCGGCGCTTCTCGATTTGCTGCTCGTCACGTATCGCGGGGCGAGGTTTTCCGCTGCCGCAGGCGCGGCGGCGCTCAAACCGCTCACCGTCACGTCGGCGGCCGAGCTTCTGTGCTTTAAGCTCAAATCCGCGTAAGGGCGCGGCGTTGGCGCTAAAGAGCGCGCTTCAAGCCCTCCCATTTGACCACCCACCGCCCGTTATTCGGGAAACCGGGGGCATTCCGGTCCGGCGCCCCGTCCCAACCGGCGGCCATC
>PMCY01000063.1:0-168 GCA_003154255.1 Candidatus Aminicenantota bacterium
GGGCGGAAAAGAGACAAGGGGCCAGGAGCCCCAGGACGGCCAGGAATCCCCCGATTCGTCCTGAGACCCGGCCCCTTGGATCGAACATTTTGGTCATTTCCCGGTTAAAGAACTCTCCGACCCTGCAACAGTCGAATGATCAGAACAATCACAGCGATGACCAGAAGA
>PMCY01000063.1:173-6758 GCA_003154255.1 Candidatus Aminicenantota bacterium
CGTTATTGACTGGAAGCAGCGATTGCGGAGAAACCACCTATCCCACTGCCGTTTTCATGCCAGTCTCGTTTCGCCTATGCGGACGGCCGGCAACGGCCACTCGAGCAAATACAGGCGAATTCGAATGATCTTGAATGTCCTGACCCCGAACAAGGGATTAAAATATGGCCCGCGAGATCAATGAATTTCCTACTAAAGAGCACTTTTCCTTTTAAATGGTTTTTTCAATTCGGCCTGAGGACGGAAGAAATCGGGGAGCGGAACGGCGGCTTGACATTGCGGCGGGGGCGGGAGACAATACCTCTTCGATTTCGTTCATAATAAACAAATTCAACGCTCGATCATTCAAGGAGATGCCCTTATGACATTACTCGAAAGGCTGAAAGTCAAAGCGCTGGCCAATCCCCGCAAGATCGTCCTTCCGGAAGGCGAAGAGCCCCGCACGGTCAAGGCGGCCTCGATCATCACCAAGGAAAAGCTGGCCCATGTCACCCTGGTCGGCAACCGGGCCAAAATCGAAGCCGTGGCCAAGGAGCAGGGCGTCGACGTGTCCGCCGTGCCCTCCATCGATCCCGAAACTTCGCCCCGGTTCGAGGAATACGCCCAAGCCTATACCGAAGCGCGGAAAGCCAAGGGCATGACCATCGAGGAAGCCCGGAAGATCATGAAAGACACGGTCTTCTACGGCACGATGATGGTCCACAAGNNTGCAGTTCATCAAGACCAAGCCGGGAATCAGCCTGGTTTCCAGCGTCTTCATCATGATCGTCCCCGACTGCGAATACGGCGACGCCGGGACGTTCATCTTCGCCGATTGCGCCGTCGTGCCCAACCCGACGGACAAGGANNGCCATGCTGTCCTTCTCCACGTACGGCAGCGCCAAGCACGAGCTGGTGGACAAGGTCAAGCGGGCCGTGGCCATCGCCAAGGCCCAGGCCCCGGACCTGAAGATCGACGGCGAGCTGCAGGCCGACGCGGCCATCATCCCGAAGGTCGGCAAGTCCAAGGCCCCCGGGAGCCCCATCGCCGGCCAGGCCAACGTCCTCATCTTCCCCGACCTGCAGTCGGGCAACATCGCCTACAAGCTGGTCGAGCGGCTGGCCAAGGCCCAGGCCATCGGCCCGTTCCTGCAGGGATTGAACAAGCCGGTCAACGACCTGTCCCGCGGCTGTTCGGTCGAGGATATCGTCAACGTGACGATGATCACGTCGCTCCAGGCCGGCGGATTGTAAAAATACGGAGCCTTANNCAGAGCACTTCGCCCAGCACGTCCCAGAGGATGAAGCGGCGCCAGGGATATTCCGCGATCCCGCTCGTCACATTGAACCACGGCCCCAGTCCCGTCACCAGCCAGCGACTGAAGAAAATGCCCGGCCCTCCCCATCGTTTGGCCAGGGCTTCGGCTTTCCGGAATTGGGATTGACAGCCAATTTTACGACTTATCCGGACCGCCAAACGACGGCCGCCCCAACGGGCCAGACCATAACCGATTTGATCGCCCATCACGGCAGCCGCGCTGGCCACGATGATCACCGGCCCCAGCTTCAACTCGCCCTGTTGGACAAATGAGCCGCCGGCGACAAGGATCAGGTTAATGGGCAAAGGGACACCGACCGAGGCGATCATGATCACGCCGAAAAGAAGCGGCAGGCCATAGAGCAGGAACGCCGCCAGGAGTTGATCGGTGAGACTCACGGCGACCCCTCTCGATCGGGGCTTTGATCGGGCGGCGGCGAATACGGCGGACGCGCGTGCATGATCGCATTTTGCAGGATCGCTCGGATTTCGTTCATCGAACGATGCTGCATTTTAGCGATATCGCGCAGAGGCCGCTTGTCCGGCGGCGTGAGAAGGAGGCCCAGGGCCCGATATAAAACGTACGGCGGGACATGATAAGAATGCGCGACATGGCCGACGCTCATCCATCCGCGAATCGGCTCGTCCCGATGGGCTTTCCAGTAGCTCACCGCGCGGGCGAGATGCAGGGCTTTATACGAGGTGAATCCGGCGATCAGCAGAAACACCGCCAGGATCAGCCATTGCTGCCGTCGTAATTTTTTCATGGTCATGGCCGCCTTTGGCCCCAAGGAGAGCCGCTAGACCCCGTTTCCGCGCAAGCGCCGCCGAAGTCGCCCTCCGGTTTCCCGCCTCCTGGCCTCACTCGAATTGAAACCCGCCACTTCAATTCTATGAGCAGATTTCATGCCAGAAGCTTCCCTCATAGTCGCCATGTCGGAAAATTGCTTATCTCCGGAAAATAACGGAATCTCAGCGGACCTCAGCCCGGCTCTTCCCCGTTTTTTGAATTTCCTAGTATAATATCATCGGGGTTATCGATAGAGTCATTTTACTTTATTTCATAAAATGAATAATTTATAAATCGTTTACTAAAGGCAGATGGAATCATGAAAGCCATCGTTTTATCCGGCGTCGGGCGGGTTGAAATCCGGGAAGTGCCGCGGCCCTCGATCCAGGCCGCCGATGATGTTCTTTTGCGTACGGCCGTGGCCGGCCTCTGCGGCAGTGATCTCCATTATTACATCGCCGACAGGGTCGGCGGCGAAGCCGTCCCCTACCCCGTCATCGGCGGCCATGAGGTATCCGCCCTGGTTGAAGCCGTCGGCTCCGCCGTGACGCGCATGCGTCCCGGCGACCGTGTGGCCGTGGAGCCGTCGATCTCCTGTGGAACGTGCGACCAATGCCGCGCCGGCCGGCCGCACACCTGCCGTTCGATCAAATTCCTCGGCCATCCCGGCGACAAGGACGGCGGCTTGGCTGAATTCGTCGTCCTGCCGGAACGCAACCTCCTCCCTATCCCGGACGCGATGACCATGACCGAAGCCATGATGGCCGAGCCTTTGTCCATCGCTCTGCACGCCCTCCGGCTCGGCGGGGCCAATCCCGGCCCCGCGATCGCCGTGCTCGGAACGGGGCCCATCGGCCTCTGCGTCGTCCTCTGCCTGCAGGCGGCCGGAGTGCGCGACATCTACGTCACGGATAAATCGGAAGCCCGGGCCCAGGCGGCCTTGAAGGCGGGCGCGGCCTGGTCGGGAAATCCCGACCGCCAGGATGTCGTCCGGGAGATACTGGACCGCCGGCCTTTGGGGATGGATGCCGTGTACGAGGTCAGCGGAGATCCGGCCGCGGTGGAGCAGGCCATCCAACTGATCAAGCCCGGCGGCCGCATCACCCTGATCGGGATCCCGCTGGAGGAGCGGATTGCCTATCCGACGGCTGTCGCCCGCCGCAAGGAGATCGCTTTTTACAACGTCCGCCGCCAGAACCGATGCCTGGAACGGGCCCTGCTCCTCATCGAAGGCAAGCATATCGACGTCTCCTGGCTGGTGAGCCATGCGTTTGCGCCCGATGAAGCTCCTCACGCTTTCAAAGTCGTCGCGGAACGCCGCGACGGGGTCCTCAAAGCAGCCGTCGATTTTTCGCTTTAAACGCCTATTTTTCCCGAATCGTGTCTTCAGCCTTGTCGAATTCCATGAGCTCGATGGGCACGCCGTCATGGACGATCATGGCCACCTTCAATCCCGGCGAGGGGCTGTTCGGCTCGCCGAGCAGGGTCTTGCCGACGAGGGCCGCCGCCAGGTCGGGGACGACGAAGGCCACATGGGGCACGGTCCGGATGATCTCATGGATCGGGCAGTCGGGGTCGAAGCGCATCCACTGCGCCCCNNATCGTGGCCATGGCGGAGGGCTCCTTCTTCACTTGTCCAATTTCTTGATGAACCGGAGCAGATACGCGGCTGTCGGCCTGTCGAACGTGTTCTGGCTGATGTATTTGAGCTGGACGATGCCCCGCCTGTCGATGACGAAGAGCGTGGGTACGTTCTGATCGACCTTCGATCCGCTCCACTCCGTCGTGAAGATGCCCAGGCCTTTGCAAACTTTCCGCTCGGGATCGAGAAGGATCGGGAACGGCAGGGGAACTTTCCCTTTTTCGTAGAGATACCGGGCCGGGAAATTCTTCCGATAAAGCTCCAGGCGGGCCTTGCCTTTTTCGTCCAGCGCGGAAGGATCGGCCGGATTTTTCCAGTTCTCGATGTCCTGCAGCTGGTCGGGGAATTTGTCGGCCCACTGCTGGACCTGCTCCCGGCCATAAGGCATGACGAAGAGGATTTCCAGGTTGTCGGTTTTGCGGATCGCCTGGGCCTGCTCGAGGGCCGCCAGGTCGGCGTACTGGTAATTGCAGACATGGCACCAATGGTTCTCGCCGGCCAGTCCGCGCGGGAAGATGAGCAGGATGGTCTTGCCCTTGAGCTTGGCCAGGGACATTTCTCCACCTTGGAAAACGGGCAGAGTGAAGTCGGGCATGGCCTGCCCGACGGTGACGGGCTTTAGGTCCGAAGCCGGCGAAGCCGCTTTGAGCTTGGCTTTGAGCGCGGCCAGCTTTTTGGCCCCGGCTTCGTTCTTGGAATTGAGGCTCACCGATTTTTCGTAGCTTTTGATTGCTTCCGCGGTATCCCCCTTGGCCGCCAGGGCCTCGCCCAGGCTGTCGTAGGCGTTCCAGGACTCGGGATAGAACTCGGTGACGAGGCGGAAGAGGATGACCGCGGGAGCGGGCATTTTACGGACCATGATCTCATACCCGATGGAGTTCAGGCGGGATTCCTCGACGGCGGGATCTTTGGGATTCGCGGCGAAGATTTTGCGATAGAGCCCGGCCGCCTCCTCGAATTTTCCGGCGAAGAGACATTCCAGGGGGACTTTCTCGTCGGCCGCCAAGCGGAGGGCCTTGCGCTCCCAGCCGCTCCCCCGCAGGGTCAGCTCGCCGGGCTTTTCGAAGACATAGCGGACGGGCCGATCCTTGCGGATGAACTCCGTTTTCGAGACGGGCAAGAGATCGAAGGCCGGCTGGCCGGGCTCGCCGATCGTCAACGCCGTTCCTTTGACCTTGATCGCGACCACCGCGTCGGAATCCAGCTTGTATCGGCCTTCCAGGGGTCTGAGGACATCCTCGGAAAGAGAAATGATTTCGACGGGCTCGGGGGCATAGTCCTTCCAACCATACTCCCGGGCGATGGCCGAGAGGATCTCGCCGATCAGGGCGTCGGACCGTCCGTCCGAATTGGTCATGATGGCCGCGCCGTACCCGCCCTCGACCGCGGCCATCAGTACGCAGATGAAGCCGATGTCCTGGCCGCCGTGGCCGAAATAGCGGTCGTTCTTATCGAGGAAGAAACCCAGAGCCATATTCTGGCCTTCGGCGATCTTGACCCGAGGTGTAACCATCAGGCGGGCCATGTCCTTGGAAAGGACCTTGTTCGATTTTCCCTGGATCGAAAGCTGCTCTTCGATCGCCAGCTTGGCCAGGTCCGTGGGCGTCGTCCAGAGCCCGGCCGCGGCCATCTCGGGATAGGCGTAGCGCTTGCCTTCGATGACCTTCCCGTCGATATAGTGGCCCGAGGCGGCCCGCGCCAGGCGTTCAGGCGTCAGCGTCTGCTCATAGGAGCTCGAGGTCATTCCCAGGGGATCAAAGACCTTCTTTTTGAGAATATCGGGAAAGCTCATCTTCTCTACGTCCATGAGCGCCTGCTGCATGATCGTCAGCCCGCCACCCGCATAGCGCCAGATCTTGCCCGGCTCGGTATCCACGCGGATGGGGGCGGAATTGGCCGGCGGTTCGCCGTCTAGGATCTGTTTCAGATTGGGCACGGGCTCACCCTCGGCATATCCCCGGAAGCCGTGGACGGTGAGCCCGGCGTTATGGCTGAGGATCAACCGGAGCGTCGCTTTTTGAGTTTTGGTGAATTCGTTGTCGGGAAGCTTCCAGGAGCGCAGGGCCTCGTTGATGTCCGCGTCGAGGGACAGGCGGCCTTCCTGCACGAGCCGCAGGGCGCCCGTAGCCGCCACGGGCTTGCTGACCGACCCGGCCACGAAGAGCGTCTTGTCGGTCACCGGCGCCTTGGTCCCGGCGTCCTTGATTCCATAGCCCTTGGCCCAATCGACCTTATAGTTTGAAATGACGGCCACGCTGACCCCGGGCACGTTGTAAAATTTCAACCGTTCCAGGATGTTCATCCCGCGGTCGCCTTTGACCGGGACGACGGGCAGCAGTCCGTTCTCGACCCGGGCAATGCGCGCGGCGGTATCGGTCTGGCCGAAAGCGAAGGCCGCGGCCGCCGCCGCGGCGGCGAAGACGATCAAGATGCGTCGGATTTTGCGGTCCATGGATTCCTCCTCGAAATTATGCCGGCGGGGATATAGGAATCCCCTCCTTAATGACGTTTTTATCGGGACAAAGGTTTCCCTCTTCCATAAATCGGCCCCCCTCAGACGTCCGGATCCGCGGTATCGAGCGTATCGGCGTCCCGCAGGGGCGGAAATAGCCGCATCCAGAGCAGGGCCACCACAATCGTTCCCACGCCGCCGAGCCAGACGGCCGGCACGGTCCCCAGCCAGGCCGCGGTCAGGCCGGATTCGAATTGGCCCAATTGGTTGGAAGTTCCGATGAAGAGCGAGTTCACGGCGCTGACCCGGCCGCGCATGGCGTCGGGCGTGCCCATCTGGACGAGGGATGCCCTGATGACGACGCTGATGACGTCGGCGCTTCCGAGCAGGACGAGCATGGCCAG
>PMCY01000063.1:6784-7616 GCA_003154255.1 Candidatus Aminicenantota bacterium
GCCTCCGGGGCCGACGTTCAGGATGGTCTTGGCGTAGATGGGCAGGAGGGCGGTGGCCCCGCCGAGCAGGACGGCGAACATGTCGAGCGAGATGGCGCCGAAGATGACCGGCCGCCGGCGGATGAAGCCCAGGCCGTCGAAGATCGCGGAGAGCCGGATCGGCTCGCGATCCGGAAAAACCCGGATGCCGCCGACCGCGGAAAGGAACACCGCCGCGGCCAGGGACAGCGCCCCGGCCAGGAGGTAAACGGCGGTCGGACCGGCCGCGTACAGAAAGCCGCCCAGCGCGGGTCCGACGATGAAAGCCCCCTCGATGGAGGCCGCGGAGAGGGCCGCCGCGCGGGGAAATTGCGACGTCTCGACGAGGCGGGGCATGAGCGCCTGCATGGCCGGCCCTTCGAAGGCCCGGGCGGCCCCGATGAGGAAGACCGCCGCCAGAATGCCGTGGCTGCCGATCCAACCGCCCCGGCTGCCCAGGGCCAAGACCAGCGCGCCGGCCGCTTCCAGACCCTGGCAAAGGCGGGCGAGTGTTTTCCGGTCGAACCGGTCGGCGGCAAAACCGACGACCAGCGTGAGCAGGAACTGGGGCAGGAATTGGGCCAGCCCGACGAGCCCCAGAAAGAAGGCGCTCCCGGTGAGCGCATAGATCTGCCAGCCCACGGCCACGGCGATCATTGAGTAGGCCAGGATGGAGGCGACGCGGGAGCAGAGGAAGAGCGTCAGGGGGCGGCCGGGGAACGGAGAGCCGGCGGGCGGTTCGGCGCGGGGCCGCGCGATCATGGCCTGGGCGGGCGGGCGCTCAGCCGAGCAGATCTTTGAGGGCGGCGGAGGC
>PMCY01000063.1:7648-9941 GCA_003154255.1 Candidatus Aminicenantota bacterium
TTCGCATCGTCGCCAGGGGATCTTCGGGCATGGGCGTCTCCTTCTAGGAAATGGACCTCCATCATAGCAGGATTGCCGGCGGAAGCGCCACAAGCCGGGCCTCCCTGGCTTATTGGACAGGATCGGGAGGCTGGTGTCGGAATCGGGATTGCTTTACAATCCGACTCCGACCTATGAAGCCCCTGTTCAAAGACTCAACCGCAACCGAACTGCATGCACGGCTGGCGCCGCTGGGCGTTTCTCTGCGTTTGGCCCGGCGGCTGCAGGCGGCGGTGCTGCGGCGCGACGCGTTTCCCGAGAGCCTTCCGGAAGTATCGGATAAATTGCTGGCGCGGATCAAAGAGGAAGTCGTCCTGCCGCATCTGTTCCAGCGGGCCAAGATCGTCTCCCCGCGGGATGGATTCGCCAAGTATCTTTTCCAGGGCGATGGGCCGGAGCCGTTCGAGGCGGTACGGATCCCGCTGGTGCACCGGGCCGGAGAAGAGAAGTTCATCATATGCCTGAGCGCACAGGTGGGGTGCGCGATGGGCTGCGCTTTTTGCGCCACGGGGCGGATGGGTTTCGTTTGCAACCTGTCGGCCTGGGAAATGGTCGATTCGGTCNNTCCGCATCGCGGCCGATTCGCCGCATCCGGTGCGCGGTATCGTCTTCATGGGGATGGGCGAACCGATGTTGAATTATGAGGCGGTCGTGCGCGCGGCCCGGATTTTGAGCGAGCCGTGCGGGATGGCGATCTCGGCCAAAGCCATCAGCATCTCGACGGCCGGAATCGTACCGGGTATACGGCGATTCACAGCCGACCGGCTGCCGTTCCGCCTGGTGGTNNTATCCCCTGCCGGAGCTGATGGCAGCGATCCGGGAATATCATGAAGCGTCGGGCCAGCGCGTCGTTCTGGCCTGGCCGATGATCTCCGGGTTCAACACGCGGGAAGAGGACGCTATCCGACTGGCGGAGCTGGTTCGGGGCTTGCCGATTACGCTGGATTTGATCGACGTCAACGACGCTACAGGGCGATTCCAGCCGCCGTCGGCCGGCGAGCGGGATGCGTTCCGGAATGCTTTGCGAAAGCATCTGAAAATGCCGGTGGCCCGGCGCTACAGCGGCGGGCAGGACATCCAGGCCGCCTGCGGCATGCTGGCGGGCGCGGATGTCGGCGCGGATTGATTCCCCTCGCGCCCGCCTTTTGAAGAACCCCGGTGCCCGTTGCGCTTGATGATCTCGTTCCGCCTGAGCAGCCGGGTTCAATATGAATAAAGTTCGCTTCGATATTTTATTGATTAACCTGAAACGCTGCCCTTGACAATTTCTTGGCGTGAGCCTTAATGTCCGCGGGCCATTGTTCGATCTGAAAATCAAAACTTTCCTGATGGCCTGCGTACAATGCCCGCAGCGCCTCTTCATAATTGGGCATGTCGCCGGCCATGATAAACATGAACTGATAGCTCGCGTCCCGGGCTTGCCGGATTTGATCTTTGCCGGCATTTTCGCGTTTGGCGATTTCAACGAGCTTGCGCAAGGCGACCGATGCGCCTCCGGGCTGGGTATTGAGCCAATCCCAATGCCGAGGCAATAAGGTAACCTCACGGGCAATGACGCCCAGCTTTGGGCGTCCGGGACCCCGCGGCTCTATTTTATCGAGCTGGTCTGAAGCTCGAAGCCTCCGCAAAACATCTTCAACCGTTCCACGGAAGTCCAATTCCAGCAATTCACCAGTGATATCATCAAAAATATGAATGCCTGCATGCGGATCCTTGTCGATCGCTTCTTTGGCCAGGGCGGCTACAAGTGTGATATCACCTGAGCCGATGCAGGCAACACCTTCAAACGCAGTATAAGTTTTTGGGCTTAATGAGTTCATTTGAGACCTCTTTCATGTTTTCAATATTATTACCCGGATAATATTAAAATGTCAACTGTTTTACCCGGGTAATATTATAAGGATTGGCCTGAAATCACTCAAACCTCTCTCCTCGACATTCGCTAATAATCAGGGAAAATATTCGACCGGAGGATCGGCGGCCCAGAGAGATTCCTGGAAGAGAGCCTGAGCCGGCGGGGGCTTCGCAGCCTCAAACGCCGGTTTCAAGCGAGCGCGGATATCCCGATTCGGTTTTTTAGAATCCCAAATGCTCGGTGCGCTTGATGATCTCGTTCTGGAGCTCCACCGAACAATCCAGGAAATAATCGCTGTAGCCGGCCACCCGGACGATCAGGTCGCGGTATTTCTCGGGATGCTTCTGGGCATCGCGCAAGGTGTCGGCGGTGACGACGTTGAACTGGATGTGGTGGCCG
>PMCY01000003.1 GCA_003154255.1 Candidatus Aminicenantota bacterium
GAGATTAACTCGATGAATCTGAACGCATGATGAATAGTCGGACTTCCTGCGTTATAGGGCTGGGAGAAGGCCGCCTCGAAGTGAAGCCGATAATTGCGGTAGTTGACTTGCCTGACGCGCAACGTTAAAATATCGGCATATTCGAAAGGGAAAAAATTTCCCTGATGTGCCGAAAAGGAAAAATCATTTTTCCAAATATGGACCCCTCAAGGAGAAACACCATGCGACGATTATTTGTATGGGCGGCCATGATCGCGATGCTGGCTTTGATCGGCTGGGCGCAGGCGGCATCGACCCCGCAGCCCTACAAGGTGATCAAGACGGCCAAGGTCGGCGGCGCCGGCGGCTTTGATTACGTCTACGCCGATGCAGCCGGGCGCCGGTTGTATATCCCCCGGACCGGGACCACCCCGCGGGTGACCGTTTTCGACCTTGACACGCTCGATCCGGTAGGCGAAATCCCGAACGCCAACGCCCGCGGGGTTGCGGTCGACCCCGCGTCCAACCACGGTTTTTGCAGCAGCAAGCCCGTCGTGATGTGGGATACAAAGACCCTGACCACGATCAAGACGATCGACATAAAAGGCAACCCGGATGGTATTCTTTTCGACCCGTTCAACGCCCGCGTCTATGTCTTCAGTCACAGCGCGCCCAACGCCACGGTGATCGATGCCAAAGACGGATCCGTGGTCGGCACGATCGACCTGGGGGGCGCGCCGGAACAGGCCGTCACGGACGGCCAGGGACATTTATACGTCGATATCGAAGACAAGGACAATGTCGCGGTCGTCGACGCCAAGACACTTGCCGTCACCGCCCATTACGACCTCGGCGGCAAGGGCGGCGGACCGGCCGGCTTGGCTTTCGACGTGAAGAATCATCTTCTCTTTGCTGCCTGCCATAAACCCGCCACCATGGTGATCCTCGACGCCAACGACGGCAAGATCCTCGAAGCCCTCCCGATCGGCACCGGAGTCGACGGCGCCGTGTTCAATCCGGAAACAGGGGAAGCCTTCAGCTCGCAAGGGGACGGCACGCTGACGGTCGTCATGGAAAACAGCCCCAGCAGCTTCGTCGTCGCCCAGAATGTGGCCACACAACGGAGCGCGAAAACCCTGACCCTGGACACCAAGACAAACCGGATTCTTCTCATCGCCGCCGAATTTACGCCGCCGCCCACGCCGCCGCCGGCCGGCGGCCGCGGCGGCCGCGGACAAATGGTGCCAGACTCGTTCACCATCCTCGTAGTAGCGAAGTAATCAGGGATAAGAAAGGGAGGCCGCGAGAGCGGTCACTTGTTCTTCTCATTGAAGCGTTCCAGGGCCGCGAACGCTTGGCCCCCGTTCGTATCGCGGTTTTTGGCTTTGTTCCAGCGATATGTTTCCGAGAACTTCTCCCGGCGCGGCTTGATCCCTCGCTCCAGGCAGTCCGGAGATTCGTTTTTTCCCGGTCCCCGGGTCAAGGAGACGGTGGCCACAATTTTGGGATAAGGAGCGTCGCCGTCAGGCTCGGTCCGCCAGCTCAGAACTTCTTCAAAAGATCTTTCGCAGAGGCCGAACGCGGAGAGGACGAAAACCGAGTCGATCCGCTGGAACCGGCCTCCCTGGATCCGATAAAGCGCCGTGTCGAGATAAGACTGACCTGAAATTCTTGATTTTTAAAGCAGATTATTACATTATCAATCGGGAATCATGAAAAAAGCGGCCTTGATTTTCTTCCTCATTTGCCTGGCGGATACGGCCATCCTTTCCGTGCTTCTATTGAAGGCGAATCGGCCCATTTCATCGCCCGGGGGATGGTTCGGGGTTTTTTTATTTACCGGATGGATTAGTCTGGGGCTGAACGGCGGCGTATTTTTGTTTCTTTATGTCGGCCGTAAGCTTTTCCTGAAGCGGATCGTCGATCACTTCCGATTGGGCTGGCCAGGGTTTTTAGCCCTGGGACTGATCGGATTCAATATTCTTTGGGCTTTATGGATCCGTCTTGGGATGACGCATCAATGGGCTTCCATAAGGCCGTTCATGACGTTAAGCGGACTGCTGCAGTCTCTTGGTCTCGTCCTTTTGCTGTTGGTCATTTTCTATGCCGGCTGGAATTCAGGGACAAGGCCCTTATTTCAGGCGGTATTATCCCTCGGGATCGCGGTTCTGATCGTCATCGGCTTGCTGCAATGGAATCGCGCAGAAGAGAGGACTCAACAGAGAGTCGCTTTGGAGTCCATCAGGGCGGTTCTGCCTCCCATGCCGCGCCCGCCGGCCCCCGAGGCGGTCGAGGCGTCCCCTTCAGCGCCCCTCATCGTTCTCGGGATCGATGGTATGGAATGGACCGTATTCCTCCCGCTGGCTAAAGCAGGTCGGCTCCCGTTCTTGAGCGGCCTGATCGAAAATGGCACAATCGGATATCTCAACAATGGTGATTCTTCTTTATCCGCGGTTATTTGGCCGACGATCTTCAGCGGCCGCACGGCGGACGAACACGGAATTCACGGTTTCCAAAAGATTCTGCTGCGCGGCGGAAAGACCACATTACGCAATCTTCTAGTTATGGAACCGGGCCCGGATACATTTTTCGGTCTGAGCCTTTTTAGCGCACGTCTTTTCAATCCGGGACTATGGCAAGCCAAGAATATCGACTCTTCGGATATCGACGTAGCCATGGTCTGGGACGTGGCTTCCCGCTACAACAAAAAGGTTGTTGTTTCGGATGTCCTTCTGGGTTATCCCGTGGGAGCGGTGAACGGGGCCATGGTCGATTTGGAAACCGGAAGCGACCAAGTCCAGCGGAGTTTTTTCCCGGCCGATCTTGCGGATCGCTGGCACCCGAAGCCCATACCGGATGACAGCAAAATCCTGTCGGATGCTTCTTTCCATAAGGCCAGCGACCGCCTGAACGATGAGGTCGATTTTACGATCGGCCTCATCCGCCAATTTGCGCCGGACCTGGCTGTTTATTATACGCATTATCTCGATACGGTTCAGCATTTCAACTGGGATTTCTACGCCCGCGGCAAGTTTTTTTTATGGAGATTGCCCCGGGCCCTCAGTCAGAAAGATTGGGAACAACTGGTCTTGGAGAACCAGAATGATCGCTGTTTCCTCTCCTATGTGGCCGTGGATCATACGATCGGAAAAATCCTGACGGCCTTTCCCCGGGCCACCATCATGATCGTCTCGGATCATGGCTGGACCTATTCCGGTTATGAACATTTCTCCTCCCCCGAAGGCGTCATCATCCTGTCCGGGCCGCAAGCCAAAGAAGGCGCCGTCCTGAAAAAAGCGGGCATCCTGGACGTCGTTCCGACGGTGCTCTCAATTTTAGGCATCCCTGTTTCCAAAGAGCTGGGGGGATCCGTCTTGAGCCAAGCGCTGACGTCTGAACAGCCGACGATTTATATCGACCGCTACGATCCTTTCGTTCCGAAAAAAACGGCAGGCTCGGCAGGGCAGGAGGGGCGGCAAAAAAGAGAAACGGATCGATTGCGAAGCATGGGCTACATCAAGTAACCGGCTTCGCGGCAAGCCGCCCGGAATCATCAAAAGTCGGCGTTCTATTTGCAGTCGGCTCGAAAAGCTTGTTCCCGGGGACATAGTGCTCCAGTCTATATAACTGGCGACCCGGGCGCCCAACGGAGGCAGTCAGCAAAACCGGCTTTTCTGTGTCATCATGAATAAAAAAGTCATCAACCCGGTTGCCGCTGCAGTCCGAGCCCGGGCCGACTACAATAATTCTCGGGCCTGGATTACCAATACCAACTTTGAATAGTGAAACGATGGTGGTGGCTGCTCGTCTCCGCCGTATCAACCTCCACGACGCTGCCGTTGTTCACCTGCGACAGCTGGGCCGCGCTCATCGTAAACGTATGGGTGTGTCCATTGGTCGTCGTAGTTTCCCTGGATATTCCGCCCGCCGGGGGAGACTGCAGCTCGGTTTTTTTCAGGGTAATGGTATGGGAATGACCTTCGACGGATGATGAAACGAAATCCTTCGAATCGGAAGTCGACGGAGTCGGCGTTGTTGAGCTCTTGCAGGCGGATAACAGACTCCCCGCGATGGCGGTCAATGTCCCCGCCCCCAAGACTTTAAGAAACTCCGCTCTTTTCATAAACCCTCTCCTCCTCCCCTGAATCAAAGCCGGGAGCCCGAAAAAACTATTAAATACTTTTCAACGTTTCTATAATCCGTTTCATTGGGTAGAAAGTCAATAGGCCCTATAACGTCTTTGTCTTTGACGCCATATTAATTGATCTTCCGGATGCAGGGGGCAGGTATCCAATTTCTTTTGGGCGCCTTGATTGTGCAGTGAACGAGTTCATGGAGTTGAAAGCCCCGCTTAGCCGAGGCTATGCTGATCGCATGGCCAGAAGGGGAGGCTTATGGTTCGGAAGGGAAATTGATAAGGAGAAAACAGAAATGGCTGATCCAAGAGCGGGCCGATGGGAGCTTCTGGATGCAAAAAACAGTCTTCTAATCCTTATGGACTATCAGGCCTCTATGTTCAAATGGGTCGCTTCCGGTGATAATTCCATCATAAAAATAGCGGCCAGGGGGGCAGCCAAAGCAGCCAGCACATTGGGAATTCCCGTGGTTTTGTCTTCGATTCACCCGGAATCCAACGGGCCGTTCATTCCTGAAATAGCGGCCCTATTCCCCGACCAGAAACTATTTTCGCGCAAAATCCTCAGTTTCGATGCTTTTGATGATCGCGCGACCTGGAATGCCGTGAAAAAAACCGGCCGAAGGAAGATTGTCGTTTCCGGTCTGGGGTAAGTCAGGGACCTCGCTTATTACCACCTTTGTCGATTGGATCTATCAGAATCCCCTTGCCTTCGGAATTTCCTTGCTTGGCAAATATGTACACGCAAATACAGAATTTTCCAAAGGAGAATCTAAATGTCCCCAGAACAAAATAAGCCTGGAAATATGGAAATCAAGAAATTCCCTGCAATCCTGAATTCCAGGTATTTTTCACATCATACCTTGATCGTTTTAAGGGGGGCAGCTCAATTGGATTGACCATCACTAGAGTTGACGGGAGCCAGTGTCTGACAAAAACGTTTTTTGTCTTGACATCGTCCGGAAACCGGAGATAACGTCTTTCTTCGCATGCGGAATGATTGCGGCCGGCCGGGGAAACCGCGGGAGATGTTTGCGGCGGACACGAGGCGATGGCCGGCCGGCTTGCTTGCGATTTTCTGAAGAGAGGTGCCGGGTGCGTCAAAACAAGCTTCTTTTTCTCCTGTTCGCGGCCGCGTGCTCTTTGCGTTCGGCCGTTCCCTGTTGGGCCGGCGCGGATTCGGAACTCCGGTTGAAAATCCTTTCCATTCCCGGCGTCGTCGAGGTCAAGGAGGCCCGGTTCGACGCCGCCGATTTCCGCGAAGCTTATGAAGTGATGATCGAGCAGCCGCTCGATCATCAACGTCCGGACGGCGAGAAATTCCGCCAAAGGCTCTTTATCTCCCACGCCGCTTACGACAAGCCGGTCCTGCTGGAAACGGAAGGGTATGCCGCCGGCTGGAATCGGGCCGGAGAGTTGACCCGCCTCCTCGGCGCAAACCAGGTCATCGTCGAACACCGTTTCTTCGGCCGGTCCGTCCCCTCGCCGCTACGCTGGAAATATATGACCGTCCGGCAATCGGCCGACGACCTCCACCGCGTCGTGACCGCGTTGAAAAAGATCTATTCCGGACGTTGGGTCAGCTCGGGCGTCAGCAAGGGAGGCCAGACGGCGCTGTTTTACAAGTGCTTCCACCCCAACGACGTCGATGCCGCCGTTCCCTATTCCGCGCCGATCAACGTGGCTCAGGAAGACCCGCGCCTGACTCAGTTCCTACGGTCCGTCGGCGACGCCGCGACGCGGACCCGGATCAAGGATTATCAAACAGCCTTGTTCCGGAGAGAAGACGAAATCCTGCCGTTCCTCCGGGAAACGGCCGCCAAGCGGCATTGGACGTTTGCGTTGGGCCTGGCCGAGGCTTTCGAATACGGCGTCCTGGAATATCCCCTTGCCTTCTGGCAATACGGATCGGTCAAGCCCGCCGACATCCCGGCGCCCGATGCCCCCGCGGCGGCTCTTTTCGAGCATCTCATGGGGATGAATACGATCTTTTTCTACTCCGATCAAGGCAAGGCTGCCTTCGAGCCGTTTATGTATCAAGCCTTCACCGAAATCGGCTACTACAATTACGACCTCACGGATTTCAAATCGGTCCTGAAAACCTTGAAGAATCCGACCAATCTCGTCCTCTGCCCAAAGGACGCGGTTATCGTTTATGATCCTTCGACCATGCAGACGGTCTATCACAAGCTGCTGTATGAAGCGAATCATGTGATCTACATCTACGGGGAGATGGACACTTGGGCCGCGACGGCCGTTCCGCTCATCGGAAGGACGGATGCGATCGAAATTATCGTCCGCAACGGCCAC
Source organism: Candidatus Aminicenantota bacterium (assembly GCA_003154255.1). Taxonomy (GTDB): domain Bacteria; phylum Acidobacteriota; class Aminicenantia; order Aminicenantales; family UBA4085; genus UBA4085. The sequence continues at coordinate 6,425 of PMCY01000003.1, forward strand.
CACGGAGCGGGAATCCGCGATTTCTCGCCCGAGCAGAAAGCCCTTTTCACGGCGACGCTGGAAGAATGGCTGGGACTGAAACTCGCCGGACCGGCCTGGTCCGAAAGGCCAGGGCCCTCGCCGCGACCCATGGCCGGGCCCGGGAAAGAGGAACAATGAAAAAAGGGATTCGGACGGTCAGCAGCGGCGGTATTTCGGCCCTTCTTTTTTTATCGGAAGCGCAGCCTCGCAGGAGATCGGTCCGAGCGATCGCTGGCCTGGGCCGATCCCGTACGGCGTTCTCCGCGGCTGTGGGCGTCGACGACGCAAGCCCGAAGTCGAAGGAGGGAGACGATCTCGAATTTACCTTCGTCGGCGACGGGCGATTGGGCGAACGCGAAACTCGGCCGCGCGGTCGGCCCGCCTGCGGCTCGATGACGAAGGCCGTTCGCGCTGAGCCCGATTTTGCCCCTAACGGCGGGGAGTCCGTGTGGGATAGGTGATCAGGACTTTTTTCCCGCTTTTTGAACAGTCGCAGGCCACCCACTGGTTCCTATTCTTGCTTGTATTATTTTCGCCGGAGCTATCCTCCACCTGGATTTCGACGCCGCCGTATTTGATGCTGAATGGAAACATTTTGAAGGTATTTGAATAGCCGGATAATTTTGCCGTAAGGGTGAGGTCATAAGTGTTTCCCCTGACACTGTTCACCTTATAGCGGGCGTTTCTGCCCATGAGGAGAGGGGCATGATAGATCAAGCGGGCCATTCCATAATGATTGCCTTTTATGGAAGCCTGAAATTTGATAACCCCAGCACCGTTCGCCAGGTCTACAGGATCGACGGAGAAGTCCTTGGTTTCAAATCGATGAAGAGTTCCGGCAACATCGTACGATTTTCCGCTCAAGAGCATCCGGAAGTCTTCCGTGGTGTCACGTGTGCTTGTCCGTTTAATGCTGAAGTATGACACGTCATAATCGGTCGGGTCGGCAAAATCGAGGATCCCTTGCATAAACCACGCATTGGCATCATGGGGAACCGCATATGTGCCTGACACCGTTTCGTAGCTGCTTCCAAAACCGTGTGAAAACACCTGACGTGAACTTCCGGAGAGCGTGCTGTACTGGGATTTGGCGCCCCAATCGCTGCAGCTCACTGACAGGTTAACCTTGCCTTTTCCGGAATTGGATCTTGCCGTCATCGTAATCGTGTAGGAACCGCCCGGTGCGGCGGCTGGAGCGGTGCCCACGGAGAAATACTGGTAGGGCTGTCCGCCATGGCCATCATGGCAATACTTATCCCACTCATGCTTTGGAGGAAAAGTCAGCGTCCAAGGCCCGTGAACGGTCATACCGGGCGTTTGGGCGATCACCTTGGATGTGGGATCATCATCGAATCCAAGGATGTTCTCATTGATGTGAGATCCCTTCGTTTCCATGTGGGGATCGTAGAATAGCTCCACGGGGCCGGTTCCCACCAATTGAAGAGTGATTTTTGAAGAAAGGACCTTCATGTCCGTAAGCTGAGTTTCGCCGTCCTGAATGAGAACCGGGAAACTGTACCAATCCTCGGCGTTGGGGTCGTACGTCGTCGGAACCTTCCAGGTCATATCGTATCCGGAGACCCGGTGTCCGCCGGCTCCGTTATTCTCCCAAGCTTGTGTCGTCACACCGGTGGCAGAGATCGTATAGATGACAATAGTGTCTTCCTCGAGGTAGTTGCCCCAATCCATCTGGGGATAGGGGGCGGAGAAGGCCATCTCGTGCCCAAAGTCATGAACTGGACGACTCCATCCGCTGCTTTGGCTGCCGATATACCATCCGGGCATGTGATTGTGTCCGTGTATCCACACTTTGATTTGGGGATTTTTCTGAAAGAGATGTGCCCACCAGTCTTGATCCTGCTGACCTCGATACGTTGACATGGGGTCGCCATCATGCGGCGTTGTGTCCTCGATGGCTTGATGGGAAAAGATAATGGTTGTCGCGTTACGATAATAAGTTGTCATGAATTCGATCCATTCATATTCCGCCGGACGAGTCCAAGGTTCATAATCCATCTCCGGCAACGCGAGAAATAGAATGCCGTTTCGCATCATCGCATAGGGATAGTTGTTAAGTTCCGTTTCATTGACATACGTCCTCAATAACACAAAAGGATCATTGTCGTTTTGCGGCAAGTCCGGCCCGTCGCTATAGTCGGTGAGGTCGATGTTGCCCCCGACATAGTGAAAGGGCAGGTTCAGGTGAGAGACAAGGAAAGCCTTGAAATTGTTCTTGTAAGGATCCATGGTCTTTGGCAGCCCAACGCCATTGACGAACGCCGTGTTATTCCTCGCTCCGTCCCCGAGATGGACGACAAACTCGCAAGGAGGAGTGTTGTCCATGATATCGTCGGCAAGAAGATCCAGATAATCCGCGTAGCCCCATTTGTCTTTCAGCGTGCGTTGACCGATATGAGTATCCGTGAACGCTGCAAAGTTCAGAGAATGCTCGGGAGATGGGACAGGATCAACATTCCAGGCCATTCCCAAAACAAACATTAACAACATTGTTGAAAACAACAAAAAAGACTGCCTCTTGGCCTTTAATACGGGAAATACCATCTTTCTTGAATCTCCTGTCAGCGCTTAGCCGAATATTCCAATTCCCTAACATGGTCAAACGGAAATGTCAATTCCCGGAAAATAGTCCACGACTCGAGTAAAGCCTTCGACCTAAAGCCGCGTTTCCGTTGCCAAAAAAATTGGCCGGGGGCGTCATGTTTTAAGAGATGAGGTCCAGCAGATCTACTCGTTCGACGGCCATCTTCCTCTCTCCCTGGGGCAAGCACGTTGCCCCCTCAGCCTTTCATGTCTTATAATGGCAAGGAAATAAATAGGAAGAAGAACTCGGTTTATGAAAAGGACATAAGAAATGAGCGGTTCTCATCATCAAATTCATGAATCTTGGGCTGTCCGACATAGGGGGGGAGTCCGGAACGTCGGAATACTTGTCCTCCTGGCAGCATGCGGGTTCTTCGTCCTGTCCCTCCATCCCCAGGAACTTGGCCATGTCGTCGGAGACGCCAACATCGAAGTTCCGGTCCGTGTCTTCGACGGAGAAAAATTCGTCGACGGCCTGACCCACGAGGACTTCGAAGTCTTCGAAAACGGCAAGCCCCAGAATATCACCGCCCTCTTCCTTATCCGAAAAGCGAACATCCAAAAAAAGGAAACGTCAGGACCAGCGGCCGCCAAGCTCACTCCGGAGATGGGAAGGACGATCGTAATGCAGTTCGAGGTTTTGAACCCAACGCCTAAGTTGGACGAAGCTATAGACTTTTTCTTCGGCCAGGTTCTTCAGCCGAAGGACTCGCTGACAGTCATTAGTCCCCGAGCAACGTACCGCTTCAAGCCGGAGGCCATGACCCGCTTACCCCGCCGGGTAATCGCTCAGCAGCTTAAAGACAAGTTACGGAAAGATATCCTCGCGGGAGCAACAGAATACAAAAGATTGTTGCGCGATTTCCGGGATGTCTTGAGATTGCAAATTGGTCCCGATCAGAAGCTGCACCAGCTTCAGACTGTTATCGAACAACTGCGCAACCGGGTCGGCATCGACGAAGCGAGCCTGCGGAAGACGGCCCAGGCACTGAAGGCCATCAAGGGGCAAAAATACATCTATCTGTTTTATGAAAAGGAGTTGATCAACTCGGTTTCCTTTGGAAGCTTCGGCGACGAGTCTCTTCCCCAGGAGGAAAGGGGCCTATCCGATATGGCCGCGGCGGATATGCAGAGGGACCTGACCATCAATCCCAAGGCAATCGGACAGATGTTCTCCGATGCCTCCATTACGGCCCATTTCATCCGCCTGACGCAAACCACAACGAATGCCGGCGGTTTGGATCAAGAGGGGGAAAACGCGCTCCCAACCAAAGACCTGTCGGCATCCATTTCTGAAAGCTTCAATGAAATGGCCCGAACCACGGGGGGGATCTCCGAGACTTCGGCGAATCCCCTTGCCGCCTTACAAAAAGCCGCGACAGCGACGGAAAACTACTATCTCTTATATTACGTCCCCGAAAATTATAAAGCTGACGGGAGTTTCAAGGAGATTAAGGTCGTGGCTAAAGAAAAACGATTCCGGACCACCAACCGGGCCGGCTATTTCGCTAATTGACCTGACCCCTTTAAAACGATCCCCCAAGAATGTGAGTTTTCCGGCTCCAAAACTTCCGCATCCGGCGGAAAGAAACAACCGCGAGGCAAACCCGCGGCGCCGGGACGATAAAAACCCGCCGAATTCTCCCGCTTATCGTTCGACTCTCTTCTCCGGCGGCGGCGGCGGAGTCGTTAGAATCGGGGGGAGCCCACTGGCGGCGATTTTTGCGTTATAGGCCGGGATCTCATTTCCCAGAAGTCTCGAGTAAACGGCCCGGACCGAATCGATCTCCTTTTCCAACTCGGCGACGAGACCGATGGACGTTTCCGTCGGGCCGAAATCCGCGCTTCCGGATGTGTCCCCGCCGCCCGGGCCGATGACTTGGCCGACCCACATCAGGTTCAAATAGAGCCGGTAGGCTTCGACGAAATATTTATCGTCGCTCATGGCTTCCGATCGGGTGATCATGCGGTATTCAACGTCACGCATCTTGACGTCAATCGCCTCCATCGCTTTCAATGCCGCTGGCTTGGCCGNNCGTTCGATCCGGTGTTCCCCGGCGGCAGGACGATCTCGAGGGGCTGGACCAGGGTTTGGCCGTCCACGGTCAGGCGCACGATAGCGGCGCCCGGCGCCGTGCTCGGACCATAACCCTGCGAAACGCCCCAGTGCGTAATCGGCCTCGTCTGGGCGTTGCGGAAGCGCGGCTCCTCCCAGATGCGGGGATTTTCCGGCGGCGTCGTGCGCAGCGCGACGAGGCGCGGCGGATCATAGCGCATGTCCCAGGACCCGCGGTTGAGCCCGGCTTTGGCTTGCAGCGGCGGCAGGCGCCGGATGAGCGCTCCGTTCGACTCCAGGATCTCGACCTGAACCGGATTCTTGGGCGCCGTCTTCAAAACAAAATGGAACAACGCGCGCCCTCCCCGCGGCTGGCGATAGGCGGGGCGCGGCGCCACGAGCGTCGCGGCCGCTTCGTTGGCCGCCTCCATGGCGCCCTGCTCGAGCGGAGTGAGGTCCTCGAGGATATAGAGGCCGCGGCCATATGTGGACACGACCAGGTCATGGGCCTGTTTCTGAACGACGATCCAGGAGACCGGAGCGGCCGGCAGTCCGGCCTTGATCCGTTTCCATGTCCGGCCGTCGTCCAGGGTGTAATACAACGCGTTGCCCGTGCCGGCGAACAACATGCCCTTGCGATTGGGGTTCTCGGCAATGACCCGGGCATAGGCCAACGGCCCCTTCGGCAAGTCGCCCGTGATGGCGGTCCACGTCTTGCCGAAGTCCGTCGTCTTGACCAGGAACGGGTCGCGATTGTCCATGAGATGGCAGTCGAGAGCGGCGTAAGCCGTCCCGGCCTCGAAGTTCGACGGCTCGATCTTGGAGAACGTCCCCCATGGCGGCACGCCTTTGAGATTGGCCGTGAGGTCGGTCCATCGACCGCCGCCGTCGGTCGTGATCCATACCTTGCCATCGTTCGTCCCCGCCCAGATGAGCCCTTTCTGGACGGGCGAAGGGGCGATGGAGAAGATGACCTCGCCGTAGAACTGGCCGAGGTTGTCGCCGACGATGCCCCCGGACGAGACAAGCCGGGCCGGGTCCTGCGTCGAAAGATCGGGGCTGATGACCGTCCAGCTCGAGCCGCCGTTCGTCGTTTTGAAAACAACCTGGGCGCCGTAATAGACCGCGTTGTGGTCGAAGGGATCGATGGCCAAAGGCGGCGTCCAATGGGCCCGGTATTTCGTCTGGTTCGGCGCCGAATCGAGCGTCCGCAGCCAGGGGCTTACACTACGGGCCAGCTTCGTTCGGAAATCGTAGCGCGTCACCTCGTTGCCGTAGCACGTCGACCAGACGATGTTGGAGTCGGTCGGATCGGGCAGGGTGAAGCCCGACTCACAGCCGCCCAGGCCGTGATCCCAAGTGCCGCCGGCCGAACCGCGCCCGCCGTAGCCCATTCCTCCTCCCGGCCCGCCCGCGAGGGGAAGCCCGGGGACGTTCGGCCCGGCCTCGACCACCGTACTCAGGCCGCGCATTGTCCCATCGTCCTGCATGTTGCTGTAGATGCGGTAGGGCATATCGTTGTCCACCGCCACGTGGTACATCTGGCCGATGGGAAGGGTGATCCGCCGGGACGTCTTGCCGTGGTCCGTGGTCATGAACATCCCGCCGTCGTCCGTGACCAGGATGCGGTCGGCGTCGCCCGGGTCGATCCAGATGTCGTGGGTATCGCCGCCCCAGGGCATAGTGCGGAACGATTTTCCGCCGTCGACCGACTGGTGAAAGCTGCTGTTGGCCACAAACACCTCGTCCGGATTGGCCGGTGAAACGGCCAAGCGGATGTAGTAGCCCGCCCGGCCGATCAGGGCCCTTTGCCAGCTTCCCACGGCCCAAGTTTCCCCACCGTCGTCCGAACGCCAGATGGAACCCTGGTCGGCCGTCTGGATCAGGGCGTAAACGCGTTGGGAATCCGTCGGCGCGAAGGCCACATCGACCTTGCCGAGGGGCGGTTTCGGCAGGCCGCGGCCCTGGAGCCGCTTCCAGGTGGCTCCGCCGTCCCGCGAGACGAACAGCCCGCTCCCCGGACCGCCGCTGTACATTCCATACGTGTGCATTTCCACCTGCCACATCCCGGCAAACAGGACTTGGGGATTGTGCGGGTCCATGGCCAGGCCGGAACACCCCGTATTCGGGTCGACGAAGAGAATCCGCCGCCACGTTTTCCCCCCGTCGGTCGTCTTGTAAACCCCCCGCTCCGGCTGAGGCCCGGTCAAACGCCCGGCCGCGGCGACGAAGACGATATCGGGGTTGGCCGGATGGACAATGATGCGGGCGATCCGGCCGGTCTCGGGGAGTCCCATGTTCGTCCAGGATTTGCCGCCGTCCGTCGTCTTGTATACACCGTCGCCGATCATGTCTACGTCGCGAATGGCCCAGGCTTCTCCGGTTCCGGCCCAAACGGTGTTCGGGTCGGATCCAGCCACGGCCAGCGCGCCGATGGCCATCGCCGGCTGATCGTCAAACACGGGAGCCCACGTCGCGCCTCCGTCCGTCGATTTCCAGACGCCGCCGGACGCCGCGCCGCAATAGTAGATTTTGCGGTCGCCCGGGACGCCCGCCGCGGCCGATATCCGGTTGCCCACGGCCGGACCCATGAAGCGGAATCGCAGGCCCTCCTGCGGGCCTCCGGCCGCTCCGCTCTCGTAACGTTGCGGATCAATGGCGAGTCCGAGGGCGAGGCTGAACGTGAGCAGGCCGAACAGAGCGAAGACGCGTCGCGAATGAAGGGATGTCATTGTCGTTTCCTCCGATCCAGCGAAGAAATAAAGGGACTATATCCAACGGCTCTTTTAAGCCTCCTGGCTTATTTCGAGTTGACTCTGAGTTCGTTCACGATGGCCAGGGCTCGCGTGTTATTTCTTACGCGGCTTATATAGGCGGAGCCATCGCCTTCCGATGACACGGTCCCTGCCAGGGTCACAACGCCGTTCTCCACCAGGATGTGGACGGGGCCAGTCTGACGAGCGAAGCTTGCCGCCATCGGGCGGCTGTAGATCAGCCGAGCGACTTGCAGGCGAAGTGCATTGTCCTCTTCAGACGGCATAATGGGTCTGAGTTCGTTTACGACCTTCGTAACGCCCGGCTGGGCCTCGGCGAGCTTGGTATACTCGGCGGTGCGCCCCAGAAGATAGACCCACCCCATGAGCGTCACGACGCCTTCAGGATCGACGCGGAATCCGCACCGGTCGAAAATACCATAGAAAGAGCTCATCTCGAGAACCGCCGCGAGGCCCTCGGCGACCTGCATGGGGGTCAGGTCGGACTTGACGAGTGTAAGGTCGTTCTTGACGCTGAAGTGACCCTTCGCGGCGGCCGCATCGCGGCCGGCTTGGGTTTTCTGGGCGAGCGTCTGGACGGTCCCTGTGAGGGTGATCGTGCCGTTTTCGAAGCCCACCTGGATGGCATTCCCGGCCAAAACACCGTGCTTTTGGAGCTCCTTTTCCACAGTCTTCTGGATGGCGGTGAGGTTTTTATCCTGAGAAGAGCCCTCGGCGACGCTCGCCGAGGCGGCTAAAAAGAAACCGAGGAAGATCGCGAATACCGTTGATCGGGCCGCGCTGCAAGCTGATTTTTTTTCCATAAGCCGTTCTCCTTCCGCTTAGCCCTTGTTCGTAATATACGCCTCTTAGCGGGCTCTGTTCAATTAAAGGCTCTACACGGGCTTCCCCAACATTTTTTGCCGGGCCTTCGATATCGAAGGATTGGGGACGGGGAGATGGCATCCCCGGACCTGCCTCACTTTAAACGATCTAGGTATAATGAAAAAAAATACCTGAATGACCTAAATCCCGAATCTTGGTCCATTTCGGATGCAAGTTTTTCGAAAAAATCAGGCATTCGGAAAGGAGCTCGGGACGAAAAAGCGGCACTTCCCGGAAGTGCGGATCGTCTTCTTCCTCTTCGAGAGCCGCCCCAATCGCTCCAACCAATGGAACATGAGGGACCCTTTACCGCGCGCTCACTTGATCCTCACGAACCGCCGTGTGCTGATCAAGAAGCCCCTGACCTCGTCCTTGGTCGCCTGATCCGCGAGGTGGAAGTTGGCCCGCATTTTCCGGCCGTCGGCATAAATCAATACGAGCGAGTTGCCGGCCACGCGATAGGTTCCGCTGCCGGAAGAAAAATTGGCGTCCACAAGTCCGCGGTCGGACCACCACCACGACGCTATGGCCCCGCTCAGGAATCCTTCGTCCACGAAGGTGCCGTCGCGCGAGAAGATGATGCCCTTCTTGGATGAGATTTCCTCCTGCCAGTCTTCCCTCCTATAGGTGCCTTCCAACACGAGACTATTGCAGGGATCCAGAAGCTCATACGCTTCCGTGTCGCGCGCGATGAGCAGCGTGCTGCCGCTCCGCCGAAAGCGGACGGTTGTTCCCCCCATGCCCCAAGCGATGATCCCTTCGTCGCCTTTCAGCTTGTACGTGCAACACCACAGGTCGTTCATCCCCTTTACATAATTATAATTGAAGTTGTCCAGCCCTTCGATGGGCATCGAGTAATAACAGCGGCCGTCGGGGAAGAAACACCAATAGGTGTGTTTGGCGCGCGTGATGAAACGACCGCCCGAAACGCTGAGTTCGGTCACGACCGCCAGCCGATGATAGATCCCGGAAAGGCCTGCAACGCCCGTCGGCGGAGGGATTTCGCCCCAGGTAAAAGAGGGACTCAGCATTTTTTCCGCGGACGGGAAAAGCAATAGCCGGCCGTCCCCAAGAGATGCAAACGCCGGCGATAACGCGCCGGGTAAAAGCAGGCAACATGTCAAAAAATGGAAAATGGTTTTTTTCGGCATACGACGAATCCATCTCCGGAAAATGAATCTCTCCACTTTTCTCTGCCGGTAGAGTATGGCCAGTCCCCTGGCGGTGTCAAACATGTTTTGAAGATTCCTGGCACGAATTTATGGCTAATTCTCCCGAAAAGCGGGCCAACTGCGGTTGAGGAGCCGAAACGAAGAAATAGGGAGATCGATTGGCATCACCGGCAAATATCGGTGGGGTGCCAAATTATCCTGATGTGGACTGTTTATCTTGACTAACAATCGGCGAGTGGGCTCATGAAGAGCCTGATCTGAACCTGGAAGTAGTTGAAAGGTCCAGGCTAACCGCCCTTCGTTCCCGCGATCTCTGCGGGCGGGCGCAAACTGTCCTGCAAACACCGGTTACTATCATTGAATGTGTCTAGATGCCAATCAATTTGCGGAAACTACGGAATGAATCTCAACGATCTATTCTTGCTTCGTCCCTATGATGTCCACATCAGCGCGCACAGAGACGCCCGACAGGGTCGCGGTCACGTGTGTGGTGCCGCTCTTTGCTGTCATCTGGGCGCTCACGCTTACTTGGACGCTGGTCTCGCCTGCGGTCACGCGGGCCGTGGCCTGCACGCTCAATGCATGCGTGTCGGCAGCGGCCAGGTTGATGGTGAGTCCGCCCGAGGGCGCCGGGTCGGACAGCTCTATACGAAGCGTGCCGGTTTCCGTTGCCTTGAGCCTGCTCGGATAGATGCTCGCTTTAGTAGGAGTGATCGTCGCGGTCCCCTTCACGGTGAGAGTGGCCGTCGCGCTGTCCTGATTGGTCTGTGCTTTAATCACCACCGTTGTCTGATGGGTGGGACTTCCGGCTTTCACCATTGCCTCGGTAGCAACCGCGCGTTCCGGCACGATGACTGAAGCCGGGCCTGTGACTACCGAGCCCGGGCTGTAGGTGAGTGTCACGGGCTGTCCGCCTGCCGGAGCGAGCGTATTAAGCTTTATTAGCACCGCGACGATGGCCCCGGGAGAAACAATCTTCGTACTGATATTGACCGACACCACCTTCGGGACCAGCGCAACCTGGACCACCAGATTGGCGGCGCGGGTCGAACCCCCATACATCGCCGATATGCCGGTAGTAATCGTGGCGGACGGCTTGCCGATCGTGACGGGGAAGGTCGCCCGTGTCTGACCTTTGGCTATAACAATCGAGCTTGGCACGGTGGCGGCCTGGGAGTTCGAACTGTGGAGCGCGACGGATACATTGTTGGTCGGGGCGCGATCGAGCGTTACCGTGCCTGTAACCGGACTTGAGCCCGCGTCCACACGGTTGGGGCTCACGGTGACATTAGAAACGCGCGGATTCTCGGGTGCGGATTGGGCGGGAACACTCGCAAACGCGACTGCGCAGAGAGCTGCCAGAACCGCAAGAAGCCCGCGAGCGGTTATTTGATTCATGGGTGCCTCCATTCTATGCGCCTGAGCCGTCGAGTGGAGCCTTAGGAGTTCAACGGGTAAGTCAGGGGCTTCGCTACCAACGGCTCGGACTTTTGGACGCGTTTGATCAATCGCCTCGGCAATTATTGAAGAAACATTCTCACCCGAAATTTATTGCTTTGTGATGCTAAAAGTATAATCTCCCGTGGGGGCCGTCCCGGACCCATCAACTTGGGCCCCATTGTTTGAAATCGTTCCGCTAAATGTCGCTTGGTATCCGGAGCTGCCGGTCAAGGTTGCCGATAAGGTATTTGCGGACACACTTCCGGTTAAACTTCCTCCAATATGATAACTCCCGTGAGTTAGGGTCCAAGTCCCCGATAATGAATCCCCGGTTTGGCTAACGGAAAAAGCAATTTGGGATGTTCCGTTCGTTGAGCTATGAGTGGTCCCGGCCCAATTCCCGGCTAGGTTCCATATTACATTTAACGCAGCCGCTGCAGTTTTTGAACCGGTGGAATTCGTTGCGGTCAGAGTATACGTAGTGGTTATATTTGGATTGACTGCTTTACTGCCTGATTGCGCAATGGTCCCTATCCCTTGGTCTATTTGAACGCTCGTCGCATTTGAAACTGACCAGGAGAGTGTTGCGCCGCTTCCTTGGACAATCGATGTGGGGCTTACGGCGAAAGAGTTGATCGTCGGCGCGGGGGGGGTTGGGGTGGTCGATGAATTTGAACAAGAAGGAACGAGGATTAAAATGAACAAAACAGATAAGGATAAATAAAATTTCATAATACACTCCTTAATTGTTAGAAGATAGAACTAGAATCGGCGCCTGTCAATACCCTAAGAGGTGGAGGAAGGGTGAAGTGATTAACCCAACCAGATTGACGCTACCCCGTTTCTAGCCCCTTTTGTCAGCGACTTTGTTTATATGGGATCTGAACAACTGCGTCGCCAGTTTCGCGCCGGACCGGTCATCGGCGAGGGGACGGCCAAATGGGGCAGCCCTATCCATATATGTTGTTTGGGTGTGTGCTGACTGGCCAGAAGGAGGGGGGGCGCTCCAATTTAAGCGAATAGACCTCTTCCCGCGTCACAATTATGTCACGGATTCGATTGAAAAGCGGAGAAACTACGGTAAAGGAGCGAAAAAAGAAGAAATAGGGAAACTGATTGAATTTAGAGGCAAATCAGGTGGGGCACCGTAATATATGATCTTCGAACAATTTTCATGGGTGCGAGTTTGAATAATCAACTGAAACAACTGTGATTGGCCATCCCAGCTTAGATGCAAGAGAATAGGGGAGTTGGTGATCTTCCCCCGATCGAATCCCGGAGATCGGGTAATCGGCAGCCCGATCGACCCTAGCATTTAAGGCCGGCCTATTTCGGGAAACGGATTGACGAATTAGGTTTTCATTACCGATACCAATTCGAAATGGTGAAAATGTGATGGTGACCTTCCGTATCCGACGTCGTGTGGTTTACGACGGAGCCATTGTTTAATTGCATCAGCTCGGCCTGTGTCATGGTAAATGTATGGGTGTGTCCGTTTACGGACGTTGTTTCCCTGGTTATTCCCTCGGCCGGGGGATTCGTAGCATCGGATTTATAAATGGTTATTTTGTGGAAATGATCGTTTACCGTAGTCGAAAAAAACTCCTTCGAATCCGCGGGCGTCGGCGTCGTGGTCGAGCTTTTGCAGGCCGACCAAAGAATTGCCGCGGCGGCGATCAGCGTCCCCGCGCCCAAGATTTTGAGTAACTCTGCTCTTTTCATGAATCTCCTCCTTCTTGGGAACGGAGCCGAGAGTCTTTAAAAAGGTATTAGACCCGTTCCTTTTGTCCTATAATCCTGCGGAATTAAAAGAAAGTCAATACGGCCTCTCGAATCACGCTATGGGTCTTGAAGCAGGACCGTTTTTAAAGGGATGATGTCCCTTTTGACCCGCTCCCCGTTTCCTGCCCATATTGTCAGCAACTTATTTAATCTGCAAGTCCGTTTATAACCTCTTCGAGCTCTCGATCAGGCGTCACCTTGGCCTATCCTTCGGTAACTACCGAGGAGAATGGGGTGGACCCCATTGATTGGACAAGGAACAGGGCGGCTTAAGGTGGCGGCGCCCGCGTTTCGTACCCATTCTACTCCGAGCCCGTTTTTCGGGCCATCGTTTGTGTAACGCGACAACCATGACATCAGACTGCGACCGGCCATCCTAGCTTAGAAGGAAGAGAATTGAGGATTGCGAAGCTCGTTCGGATCGATTTGAGGGGGGGCAGGTTAGATTTCATTAGGAAATCGCCAATAATTGCTTTAGTGCGGAGGAATCAATAAAATTATCAAGAAAGGGAATCCCCCCACATGAAAAAATACATGTTGGTTTTAGCATTATTATTTCTCTCGACTATCGTCCTGCTGGTGGCTGCAGTCAGCCAACAGGAGCAATCCTCGCAAACAACCCTTGTTATTAACGGTATCACGATCGTGGATGTTGAACGCGGAACTCTCCAGGTGAACCGCACGGTTATCGTTGCCGGTGACAAGATTCAACGGATCTCGAAGCAGGGCAACGCCGATGTGCCCACGAGCTCAACCCGAATCATCGATGGAAGGGGATTGTTCTTGGTGCCGGGTCTGATTGATGCGCACGTTCATTACTCTGACCCGGCCACATTTGGACTCATGATGATTGCCCATGGTGTTCTCTTTGTTCGGGACATGGGCGGGCCCACCAAGGAATCGGTTGCCCTGCGCGATAAATTGAAGACCGGGGAAATTTTCGGCCCGGAGATGATAACCACCGGATCAATTCTCGACGGCGACCCACCCATTCTTCCTCAAATTTCCATACCTTGCGGGACTCCCGAAGCGGGAAGGGAGGCGGTGCGCAAACAGGTTGCAGCCGGAGTGGATGAAATCAAAGTATATAGTGGCCTGAAGAAAGACGTTTTCCTGGCCATAGCAGAAGAGGCAAACAAACTCGGAGTCAAGCCGGTCGGCCACACACCCGAATCGATCTATATCGAAGAGGCGGCCAACGCCGGATTAAGAAGCTCCGAACATCCGTTCGGCTTTGGAAAAATCATCGCAAAACTGCTCGGCGAACCAGTTAGACTGTCAACCGGAGGCATGGGGACGGATGCGCCATCTTTTCTAAGGTTCAACGAGGTCAACCGGGAGGAATTTCGGAAGGCACTGAAGAGGATTGGCGCCACGGGAATGCATGTCTGTCCCACTCTTGTTGTCTTCAAGCATGGCGCTCACCTCAAGGAGATACTCGCAAACGATTATCCAATGCTGGAATACGCATCACCAATGACAAAGGGCATGTGGAAAATGATTTGGGGCAGCCAACCGGCAAATGAAATTGCCACCAGGCTTCTACCTTCAATGCAGCAAGTCGTCAGGGAACTGCAAATGAGCGGCATCCCGCTTATGGTTGGGACAGACCTACTCTGTCCCGGAGTCATGCCGGGATATTCGGTGCATGAAGAGATGGCCCTCTGGCAGGAGGCAGGTATTTCTCCCTTTCAAATACTGCGCAGTGCCACCATTGTCCCTGCGAAGTTCATGGGGTTGGACGCTCGTCTTGGCGCTGTTGCCGAGGGGAAAACGGCTTCGTTGGTTCTGTTGCGATCCAATCCACTCGAAGACATTCGAAATACCGGCCAGATCGAAGGGGTGCTCTTTCGCGGTCACTATTTCAACCGGGCTGACCTGGATCGGCTTCAACAGGATGTCAAGAAGATGTGCGGAAAATCACCTGTGAAACCATGAACTGTTTAAAAACATTCTGGCGGGCTTCATCTTTGAAAAATGGTCCTGCAAAAGTGCACTTTTTTGGTTTTTGGGCCTCAGGACGCGATTCTGGCCATCCGGGGCGGCTTTTGTGCAATCGGAACCGGATAGACTAAATCCGTCTATTAGGCTCCCGACTTCGAAGCCAAAGAAGGCAGCGGATTTGAGTGTCGACTCTTGAGTCGTGTTTAGAGCGGAATTGGAGGTATTTGGACGGATAGCGGCGGAGTTGAAAATGAATCGTGGATTCGCATAAATACCTGACTTGTAAAGTGTATATGGGGAAAATCAGGTGGGGTGCCGTAATATTTGAGCTTCGAACTTATTTCATGGATGCGAGATATAATAATCTGCTGGATCGATTGCGAACGGATAACCCGGCTTAGAAAACAGGGAGGAGTGCGGATGAAAGCGATCAAATCAATCAAGATTCGACGAGATACCAAGAGGGTATTTTTCAAATTAGGCACCTGCTCCCGGACATTCTTCTATTTATTAAACCGCGAATATGGTTTTCCACGTGAAAATGAGGAGCGGGCCGCGGATCCCTTGGCTGGTGGAATACTGCAGCAGGGATATCAATGTGGAATGTTGTGGGGGGCCTCGTTGGCTGCAGGTGCGGAATCCTTTCGCAGGTCCGGTGAACGGGGGCGGGGCACCGCTATAGCCATCAAGGCCACTCAGCACATTATGGAATCTTTCGTAAAAAGGGCAAAAAGCGCTGACTGTCTGGATATTACCAGTTGTGATTTTTCAAGCAAACTGAGCATAACAAAGTATTTTTTCTCCGGAAAATTCTTGTCCTGCTTTAAACTTGCGGACAAATGGGCTCCTGATGCGATCAAGTCGGCCACCGAAGGGTTATCCCTCGATCAAAGCGGCCTGCCTTTACAACCCCTTAGCTGTGCTTCAGAAGTAGTCAGTAGAATGGGCGGCAATGATGAAGAAATGGTAATGGTTTCCGGATTTGCCGGAGGCCTCGGCTTAAGCGGCAATGGATGTGGAGCGCTGAGTGCGGCCATATGGATGAACACTCTGGCCAGGGTCAGAGGACAAGACTATAAAATGTCTTTTTCCGATCCGCTTACCGAAAAAATATTATTGGCATTTTATGAGGCAACCGACTTTGAAATGGAATGTTTTAAAATATGCGGAAAGCATTTCAAGACCATAGACGAGCATACGGAATTCATAAGAAACGGCGGTTGCGATAAGCTGATTCAAGTACTTGCGGATACGAAATCCCTTGGACCTCGGCCCTGAAAAATGGTCCGTTCACAATGTGAACTTGTTGGGGAATTAAAAAAGTTGCTAACAAAATGGGCGGGAAACGGGGTGCAGGT
>PMCY01000062.1:0-724 GCA_003154255.1 Candidatus Aminicenantota bacterium
GTCAGCGAGCTCGTCGGCTCGTCCAGGAGGAGGACGCGGGCTTCGGCGGAGAGGGCCTTGGCGATCTGGACCAGCTGCTTATGGGCGGGGCTCAGTCGCTTGATGACGGTGTCGGGCGGAAGGGCCAGGCCGACCATGTCCAGATAGGTGCGGGCGATGCGGTTGACCGCGGCCCAGTCGATGAGGCCCGTCTTTCCCCGGGTCCGCAGCTTGTCGAGCATGATGTTCTCGGCGATCGTGCTTTCGGGGATGACCTGGATCTCCTGGCTGACGATGTCGATACCCTGGGCCAGGCTGTCGCGGTAGCTGCGGAAACAGAGCCGCCGCCCTTCGAAAAAGACTTCGCCTTCGTCGGGCTGGTAGATGCCGGTGATGATCTTGATCAGCGTGCTTTTTCCGGCGCCGTTCTCACCGACCAGGGCATGGATCTCGCCCGGCTCGAAGCGCAGGCTGACGCCGTCCAGGGCCCGGACGCCGGGGAAGCGCTTGCCGATGCCTTTAAGCTCAAGCATGAACGGTCGCCCGGAGATTATTTCGGCGGGTGCAGATAGAGGATCTTGAGCTCGGCGGCGATCCGGTCGGTGATCTTGCGGACTTCGGCGGCGTAGGTGTCCACGTTCTCCTTGGTCACGATGACGATGCCCGCGTCAATGAACTGGTAGTCCTTGGCCGGCGTCCAGCCGTCCAGGAGGTACTTCAGCAGAAAGCAGGAAATATATCCGTG
>PMCY01000062.1:737-35357 GCA_003154255.1 Candidatus Aminicenantota bacterium
GATGATCCCGTCAATCTCGTCCATCCTGGCGGCCAGGGCGCTTTGAATCTTGACCGTGGCTTCGCTGACCTGGGTCATGTCGGAAATCGTCTGGATGATCTCGACGCCGGGATGGGCGGCCACGACTTCGCGGATGCCGTCGTCGCGCTTCTTGGTGTTGATGTCCGTGACGAGCTCCAGCACGTTCAGGATCCGCCCCTTGCCGCCCATGAACTCAATCAGCTTCTCCGCGGCGGTCTTGGCCGCCGCCTTGATGTCGGTGGCCACAGTGAAGGGGACGGGCGTCGGCACGCCCGGCTCCGCGCCGTAAGCCACGACGATCTGACCGCGGCTTTTCAATTGGCCGAAAAGGGCGTTGGCCCCAGCCGGATCGCCGGGATAGATGCTGAAGGCCTTGTGGCCTCTCGTCGAAAGGGCCTCGACGTTGACGTTTTCGTTATCCTGGGTCCATTGCTGGCCGACAACCTTGAGAACCTTGAGGCCGGTTTCCCGCTCGAAGCGTTCGACGCCGCTGCGGACCTCGGTCTTGTAAGGATGGGGCATCATGCCGTACCAGACGATGGGCTCGACGCCGGCCCTTTTCCGGGTCAGATTGACCATGATGACGACGGCCGCCAGGACGAGGACAGCGGCGATAATGGCCATCTTCTTCATTCCTCGATCTCCCTCCCCGGGACTTGCTGGAGCAAGTGCGGGATGTTTCTAACGGTAATTAAGCAACGCATGAAGGATTATATCACGCGCCGACGCCGCTGGATTCGTGGTTTCCGCAATCTCGGGCCGTTTCCATCGGCCCCGGCCGCTCCGGTTCATTGGGGCGCCAAAACGAATTTCATCGACCTCGTCGCTTCGAGCTTGATCCAGACAATGAGATCGGTCCCTTCGAGCGATCGCACGGACCCGACCTCGAAATCCCTTCCCCGGACCGCCGTTTTTCCTTCGATCATCAAAGACGCACTCCGATCCCCCCAGCCCTTCACAACCAGGGCCAGGTTCGCCGCCGGAGATTCTACGCTCGCCCGGAGCTCGCCCTCAACCACGGCCGGACCGCCCGCTTCCCGGCAGCGAAGAACATAAGCTCGCTGGGAAAGATCATAACCTTCGGAAACGACGCCGGTTCCTTGAATTGTAAGTCCGGGCGCGTTCGCCCATGAACGCCCCAGCGCGGCCAGACTTCCCAACGGCCCTTCGATAACACCGTAGATCCAGCTGGCCCAGGTCGTCGAGGACGGATTCACGTGCCTCGGCGGATCGGTGAAGCAGATGGAAAAGTGGGCGACCCGGTCCGGGGCGACGGCAAACCGGCCGTCGGAGGGAAGGAGGGAAACCGGAAAGTGATTGTAGGCCGAGAATTCAGAAACGGCTTTCCGGACCCGGCCGACATAAACGTGCATCCGGCATCCCGGCTCGAAAACGATGAATGGTTTGGATTTCGACTTCAGATTCACGACCTGAATATTCGGATTCTCCGGCTGAATATTTTTCCAAAGCTCCGGGTCGTTCATCTCGCCCGGCCAGGAGTAGGTCCGGCTCTCTCCCTTCAGATTGAGGATCGTCAGGGCGTCCCGGTTCAATACGTCGTCCGTGTTTTGGCCGGGCTGGCACAAGGGAATCGTCTCCTGGATCTCGGACGGCGATTCCGAACCCAGGAATTCCGTGGGCCAAACGACTTTGCGGACGGCCGTCAAGTCGGGATAGAAATAATAATATTCATCGACCCACAGTCCCCATCCCGATTTCTCGTTGACCCGCCAGAAATGATTGCGGGAATTCACGGGCGCATAGCGCCAATGGACCACGATCCGGGCCTCAGTCGATTCAAGAATCCTCACCTGCGAGTAGAGGCAGCGGGGATCCTCCATATGCTCATAGCAGCCTTCGCTGCCGTCCCAGGTTTCGACACTCTGGTCGGCCATCCATTGCCCGTTTTCCATGACCCAGGCCGGGCCGTAGCGCGTCCCTCTCCAAAAGACAACCCGGATCGGCGAGTGGTCGAACTGGACGACGATGTCGGCGGCCTGACCGACCGGCCACAGCGCGTCCCAGCCATCGTCGTATTTGAGCTGGGTATAATAGGCGCCGAACCGGCCGGGACCCGGCGGGCCGGACGGCAGGAAACGTGCCGGGAGATCGGGCGCGGGCACCGGGGCCCGCGAATCAAAGGATTGCTTCAGTTCGGCCTCTCCGAGCGGTCGGTTGAAGATACGGATTTCGTCCATGATTCCGTCAAACGCATACCATCCTTCGATCGTTCCGGCGCCCGTGCCGACGACTTGGGCCGGCTTTCGTTTATCGGGATTCATGCCGATCAGAAGATCCGCGTCTCCGGCATAGGCCGGGCTTCCGTGAACCGGCCTCTCGGCGACTTCTTCCCCATCCAGGAATAGCTTGATCCCCTTTCCGGTTTCAAAAGTCGCGGCGATATGAGCCCATCGCTTCAGGCCGAGGTGAATGGGCGAGAGACATTCCAGCCATTCTCCCCGGACGGAAACCTTGAGCCCGAACTCGCCGTGGGGACCGACGCCGAAGGACACCCCGGTCATCCCGGCCTCTTCCTGGCTCAAGACGGGGCACCAATTCCAGGGCAGGGCGGCCAGGGCGATCCAGGCCTCCATCGTAAAAGAGTCTCCCAGGCGGGGCGCTTGATTCGCTTTGCGGATCACGCGGGTGGTATATCCGTCGAACTGGAGGCCCGATCCCGCGACGCCCGGCACGAATTTGTAATGGCCCGCAATCGTGTCCTTGAGGCCGCTGGCGCTGTCGAGAACGTTAGGGCCCGGCCGCCGCCCCTCGTCGAATGTCCATCGGGCGACGGGGCCCCGATCCTGGGCCAAGACGACCGGGCTCGCCAGAACCAGCGCTGCGATGGACCAAAAGATCGCGGAGAACAGGGTCCGCGCTCCGGATCTCATTTCCGGTCTTCCGATTCGCCGGTTTTGTAGCTCTCCCGCAGGATGGCATGGATTTCGTCGCGATCGGCCACCCGGGGATGATTCTTGTAATCAGGAAGCACGAGAGACGCTTGGGCCAGGGCTCTCAAGTCCGCTTCGGGAATATCCAGATCGTCCAAGCCGATCCGCAATCCGATGTTTTTAAGGAAGGCTTCGATCACGGCGCCCAGCTTTTCCGCGGCCGCGGCGTCATCGAGCCCGGCGAGCGCTCCATCGAAGATGCGGCCGGCGGCCGCGAACTTTGCGGGGGCCGCCTCCCAGCTGTAGCGGATGACGGCCGGATAGACGCTGGCCAAGGCTTCGCCATGGGCGACATGGGGATAAAGCCCGCCCATGGCCATGCCGATGCCGTGCGGCAGCGTCACGCCGGCGTTGGCGATGCAGAGCCCGGCCAGGGTATCGCCCCAGGCCATCCAGGTCCGGGCCTTCAGATCGTCGCCCGCGGCCACGGCGCGGGGAAGAAAAGCGACGACGATCCGCAGAGCCTCGAGCGCCAGAAGGTCGGTGTANNCGAGGGTTCGTGACCACGGCCACTTGAGTCACCTGCGACCCGGTTCCGGATGTGGTCGTGACGGCAATGATGGGAAGCGTTTGATCCGTCGGCTGGGTCTTACGGAAGAACAAGTAATCCCAGCAAGTCCCTTCGTGGGTCGATTCCACGGCGATGGCTTTGGCCGTGTCCAGGCTCGACCCTCCGCCNNAAGGCGGGCTCGGTGACGATCAGGCAGCGACGGCCGAGGCGGGCGGCGGCCTCGCCGACTTCGACGATCCGGCCGGCACCAAACAGGATTTCCGTAGGTTGGTGGTATTTGAAATCTTTCATCAAAAACTCCTTGCTTTTCTTGTTCAATCCGCTGGCCAGGAGGCCAGATCGGCCGGGACCTGCGGCCAGGCCCCTTTGTGGGAGCAGACAAAGGCCGCGATGCGGTTGGCCCGTTCGCTGATGTCATCCCAGTCTTTCTTTTTCAAGAGCCCGACGACCAGGGCGGCCGTGAAGGCGTCACCCGCTCCCACCGAATCCGCCATTTCGACGGGATACCCGGGATGGAGGGACTCTCGGTTCCGGCCAAAGAGGCGGCTCCCGGACTTTCCTTTCGTCAAGGCGATCAGATCAAGGGGATATTCGCCCAAGAGCCGTTCGAGAATCTCCGTCTCCGATCCGGGCATCGCAAAGAGCCGGGCCGCGGAGCGGAGCTCTTCGTCGTTCAGCTTCAGGACGTTCGACCGTTGGAGCAATCCGCGGATGATCTCCCGGCTGTAATAAGACTGGCGCAGGTTGAGATCAAGAACTCTCAAACAGTCCCCCCGTGTGGCGTCGAGGAAGGCCCGGATCGTCGTTCGCGAGACCTCGGATCGCTGGGCCAGCGTCCCGAAGCAAACGGCGTCCACACAGACCGCCGCTTCCAGCGTTTCGGACGTCCAGGGGAGGAAATCCCAGGCCGCGTTTTTAAGGATGTCATATGCGGGAATGCCTTGGGCGTCCAGCCGTACCGTGACCGAGCCGGTGGGGACGGAGGCCAAGACCGAAACGCGACGGCCGTCGAGGCCTTGGCCCTCGAGCGTCCGGAGGATCTCCCGGCCAGGTTCATCGTCGCCGACGGCGCTGACGATGACGCTCTCCGCCCCGAGGGCCTTGGCCTGGTAGGCGAAATTAGCCGGCGCTCCTCCCATCTGTTTCCCGGACGGAAGGAGATCCCAAAGGATCTCTCCGATCCCGACGACGATNNAAAATGTTTGGAATCGAGAGGGGGTGTGATGACCGCCCCGGTCTTCATCAAGCGGACGGCCTTGACGAAATCCTGATATTGATACATCAGCGTGCCGATCAGGCTCAATTCCCGGTCCTGGACAAAACCCATATTCACCCGGGGATGCTCACCATAGACGCCGACGACAACGATGGTCCCGCCTTTCTCGATGGAGGAGACGGCCTCGGTGAGAGTCGCCTCGACACCGGCGCAGTCGAAGGCGACGGCAAAGCCCTTTCCGCGGAAAGCCCGTTGGGCGGCTTGGGCCAGGGATTCTTTTTTCGCGTTGGAAACCGCTTTCAGCCCGCAGCGGGCCGCTATTTCCAGCCGGTATTCGCTGATGTCCGTGATCAGGACTTGAGCGCCTTGGGCGCGGGCCACTTGGCCAACGAGATTGCCGATCGGACCCGCGCCTAAAACAGCCACATTGCGCCCCGCCAGCCGGCCGGCCCGCGCGACGGAGTGGACCCCGACCGCGACCGGCTCGACCAGTGCCCCCTGTTCGAAAGTGAAAGTCGCAGGGAGGGGCACGATCTTGTCGGCCTCCGTCACGAACCATTCCTGGGCGCAGCCAGGCGCCTGAAACCCCCGGACCTTGAGATGATCGCAGATGTGGTAGTCGCCGCGCCGGCAGGGGGCGCAGGTTCCGCAGACTTCCTGAGGAGTCGCCGTCACCAGCGTCCCAACCCGAAGCTTCGTGACCCCTTTTCCGACGCTTTCAATGACCCCCGAGAACTCATGGCCTTGGACCACAGGATAGGTCGTGAATGGGTGTTTGCCGTGATTGACGTGGACATCAGAACCGCAGATTCCGATGCGCCGGACGCGGATGAGAACCTGTTGCCGGCCCGGCAAAGGCTTGGGAATTTCCCGGAACTCGATCGTTCCCGGATCGATCATAATGGCTTGTTTCATTACCTCCTCCCGCTCATTATTCCACCGCTGAAATGAAAGTCCGTCTTTATCACGGGCCGGCCGTTTCTCGTCCATTTTGTCAGCAACTTTTTGAATATGCAAGTCCATTTTTGACCGCCCCGAATTCCCGATCAAGCGTTGCCCTAAGGGATTCAAGCGGAGCCGCGAATTCCTCGGGGTTGTATCGTCGAGGGCGCCGCTCGACCGGCTTTGGTTGTTTTCCTTTCTCAGGGGATCATACGGGGCACTTAGAGGAACACAATGCCCATACCCGGGTGGCTCTCATAAAACGATCGTCGGCTTGTGCACCGCAGACGGCCTCGGCCATGTTCCCTATTCGTTCTTGCCGTAGACTTCCAGTTCCGCCAGTTGAAATCGATAAACACGGGGGACGGACGACACCGGACCCAGCCTGGTCGCATAAACGCGCACATAGCGGCAGCGTCGGCTGACGAAGCCGAACACCTGCACCCCCAGCGCTCGCCGCCCGTTGCCGTAATCGGTCCGGCTCACCAGATCCGTCCAGGAATCGAGGTCATCGGACGCTTGAATCTTAAAATCGACGGGAAAGCCTTCGCCCTCGCCCTCCTGGTCATCTCGCGGGTAAAGCTTGACGGTATCGATCGGGACCGCCGGCCCCAGATCGACGCAGACCCATTCGCCATGGCCCGGTGTATCGTAGCCGGCGCTGCTCCAGCCCAGTGTGCCCGGCAGACTATGAGTGATTTCATTCACGACATGCCTCGTTCCCCAGCCCTCCTTTTCAAAAGAGGAGCTGGTGGAAACCGGTTTCGCCGCGGCCAAGTTCAATTCCGGCACCGTCTTCAGACCGGCCGAAACACATGGCTGAACGCCTCGGCCCGTCGGTTCCAGAATCATCTCCGCCACGGACCAGGGAAGGAGAATGATGTTCCGGCTGAAGCGGGAGGCCGATGGGACAACGCCGCATTCCACGGGCTCGAGGTCCTCCGTCGGTCCGGTCTTGTACCCGCGCAAGCCGGAGCGGTAGTCTTTATAG
Organism: Candidatus Aminicenantota bacterium; assembly: GCA_003154255.1. GTDB lineage: Bacteria > Acidobacteriota > Aminicenantia > Aminicenantales > UBA4085 > UBA4085. The sequence continues at coordinate 7,370 of PMCY01000062.1, forward strand.
TAATCGGCATGGTCGGCGTCCACGCGATATTGGGTGACCATCATATTCTTACGGTCGTGCTTATAAGGAAGATGGTCGATCGTCAATTGAACAGATAGGGGCTGGCCGCCATAATTCCAGAGCAAGACTGCCGTTTTTTGGTTGGAAGCTTCTTTGGTTGCCAGGCCATAGACGGCGTGGTTTTTCGTGGCCGCTCCGCTGATCCGGGTCCGGAGAATGGCGTCTCCAAGGCCGGCAAACATTTTGAACACGTTGAAGACTGCTTTTTTATGGTTGTTGACCGTCAGAAGCCCCAAGTCGCCGTTGAAAATGCGGTCAGCACGATAGCCCTCGATCGGAGAGAAGTAGAAAGCTTTCGTCAATTCGGGGTGCAGGAGGGCATTGAATATTCGGGCGGCCGTGCCCGCGGCCGCATGGCCCGTATCGGAATCGGCCCCTGCGCCGGCGTCCATGACGGGCGTCAGATTCCATTCGGTGACGAATATTTCGCGGGAACGCAAGCCTCGGGAAGCGAGTTGGGATCGCACTTCTTCGATGTTCCATTCCAAGTCCAAGGGCGGCTTCTCATCGAGAGGGCTCCCGCCGTACTTATGGTAAGAAACGAAATCGAACGGGACCGAGGGATGCAGCTTCAGGTGATCGAGCAGGTCTCTCAGCCGGGAGGTCGGAGACATAACGTTGGCGTCGGCGGCCCCGCCGACTTTGGCCGTGGGATCCGCTTCTCCGACCCCTTCGGCGGTTTTAACGTATAGATCGACATACTGTCGGGCAGAGCCCTTGAAGAAGCTGTCAATGTCAGGCTCATTCCAAACTTCCCAGTACCAACCTGTGAAGCCGAGGTCTTTATAATGCTGGACGTAGGCTCGAACGATCCGCTTCCAGTCGTCCATGCTTTGGGGGACGCTGCTGTCGTCGCCTCCCGCCGGGAGCAGCACATCGGGGCAATACGCAAGGCACATCAGCGGAGTCATTCCCTTGCCGAGCATCGGTCTGATCACTCGGTCCAGCTTGCTGAAGTCGAACCTGAGTTTTCCGTCTTCATCGCGGGTCACCACGCGATAAAATTTATCATCGACCAAATGATCCAGTCGGATCATCTTGAAGCCGATGCCCGCCAGGGTGTCGTAGGCTTCCGGCAGCCAGTTCAGGTTTTTCATCGTTTCATAGCCGCCCACCGATCCGTTGAGAAGGCGGGCCTTCTCCAGCGCGCCAGCGGTGGAGTCATAGTCCGTGCTGACGGTCAAACAATTCGGAGGAGATTCCGTTAGGTTCGCCAGGCCTCCTAAGACCGACAGGGAACAAAGGACGAAGACCCGGATCATTCGCATGAATTCTATTTTGAGATATATCGATGAGCGGACACAAGGAAAAGAATTAGAATTCACACAAAGGAGAAAGAATTCCGCTCGTGCTCATCAGAACCATGGAAACCGATTTCGTCTTATTTTCCGAGGCCGGCTTCGGGGATCCAGACGTTCATCCAGCCCTGCCCGCGATTGGCCCAGGCATAATAGGGAACGGCCGTAAAATCCACCTTTCTGCTCCCGACGGCTGAACCCTCTCCCCGGAGGACAATGACGCCGCCCAGAAGGGACCCCCGGAATTCCGCCTGGATCGGGGAGGCGGCGGGCAGACCGAACTCCTGAACGGGAAAGGGATTGTCCGCGCTTTCGAGACAGTACACGACGGGCCCGCGCATCAGGGCCAGGCGCCCACGATCAGCCTCGACGGCGGCGTTGGCCCGAACGCGGCGGACGGGCATGGGAAGGTCAATCTCGACGATATCGCCTTTCTTCCAAGCCCGGCGGATGAGGAGATACCCATTGTTCATTTCCGGACTGGGGATGGCCCACCCATTAATGACCGGATTTGGAAGCACTCGTCCGCGCCTGGCCGCGTCGTCAAAAACATAGAGATCGCTCTTGACCGGCCCATCGGCCGCCCAACCGGGAATCCGCAGGTGGAGCGTAAACTCCTCCGACTTGTCCGGTTCGATCGCCATTCGGACTTTGCCCTCCCACGGATAAAGAGTCGTTTGAACAAGCCGGATGGAACCGCCTTTCCAAGGAATGTCGGCCGTGCTGCCGACATACAGGTTCACGTAGATGCCGTCCTGGTCTTTGGCGTACAGATAGCCCCCCACCTGGGGAATCACGCGGACGACATTGCTCGGGCAACAGGCCGGATCTGACCAGGAGTCGCGGCTCACTTTCCCCGAACTGGCCAAGGGATTTTCATAGAAAAAAAGGTCCCCGGACAGAGAAACGCCCGACAGAAAGGCGTTGTACAACGAGAGCTCCAGGACATCGACATATTTCGCCTCGGCCCGCAGCAGGTTCATCCGGGCGTTCCAGAAGATATTGGCCGCCGCAGCGCACGTTTCGCAATAGGCTTTGTCGTTGGGGAGATTGTAGGCCGTGCCGAAGCCCTCGTCGCCGAATTGGGCTGTCCCGACGCCTCCGGTGATGTAGAGCTTGGAGCCCACGACGTTGTCCCAGATGCGGTCGAGCGCCCCGCCGTATCCAGGACCGCCGCCGAGTCCGGCTACATCGGCCATGGCCGCATATGTGTACCCAGCCCGGACGGCGTGCCCGGTCGCCTCGGTTTGTTCCGCCAAGGGCCGATGGTCCTGGCGGTATTGGCGGGTCGACCAGACGGAGCGGCGGTCTTTGGGATCCACCATGTTTTGTCGGACGGATTCCTCGGGCGTCAGGGCCCGATGTTCGCGGCCATGAGCGTATCCCCTTTCGGCGAGAAAAAATTCAGCCAGATTCAAGTAGCGTTTCTCTCCGGTGGCTTGCCAAAGCTTGACCAGGGCCAACTCGATCTCCTGATGGCCCGAAACCTCATAGCGCTTTCCCGGCCCGAAAATGGAGTCGAGGAGATCGGCGAAGCGGACCGCGACGTTCAGGAGCGTGCCCTTGCCCGTCGCATCGCGATAGGCCACCCCGGCTTCGAACAGATGGCCGGCGCAATACAGCTCGTGTTCTGTTGGCGCCATGGTCAATCGAGGGCCATGGTTTGCGGCGGTGAAATACGTGTTGAGATAGCCATCCTTCTGCTGGGCCGCCGCGATCGCCTCGATGATGCCGTCGACGTGAGCCTCGAGCTCCGGGTCGGGCTGGATTCTCAAGCTGTAAGCGGCGCCTTCGATGATCTTGTAGACGTCCGAGTCATACGCATGCGAGCCCTTCTGCTGGCCCTGGATCAGGCCGGCCGCGATCTTGAAATTGGGAATATTACCCGAGCTTTCACATTTCTGCAGGGCCGTCCGAATACTGACCTTCTGATTGATGGCGATTTTCGGCGACCAGAACGCGTCCGTGATCCGGACCGCCGAATAGGGGACGGGCATAAGCTTTCTCGAGTCCCGGCCCCGAGCGACGATCAGAATCAGAACAAGCCCCGCGGCAAGGGGCAGAATTTTATTGGCGCTCACATTCATGATCCTTGGCCGGTCTTCTCTTACTTTTTCCCTGCCGGGGCCGGCGGAGCGTCAATGGTTTTAGGGGTGATCCCGGTTTCGCCGCCTTTCTCTCCATACGTTTTGATGATCTGCTTCAAGAGGAGAACCGGAGCGTAGTAATAGCTCATCAGGGTACCCTCGCAGCCGCGGTCCGCAATCATTTGGACATGAAGCTTCATATATTCGGTTTCCAAGGCCAGGGCTTCCGCGGAGACCAAGCCGATCCGCTGGCGTTCCACGGCCGTGAAATGCTTGGGATCTTTAACGCTGAAGAGCGGCTGGAGTTCGGTCATTTTTAAAAAAGCCCGCAGATGGAACAAGGTGCAGGAGATCCGATTGGTGAGAAATTCGAGATAGTGTTTTCCCCCGGCCGTCGGAGTCCCGGAGACGCATCCGAACAGGTGGTCCCGCGCAGCTTCGAACTTGCGGCGCGCGGCCTCGATTTTTTCCGGCGTGAACCGACCGTAGTTGGCCAGCTCTTTTTGGGAGGTCCAATACCCTCCGTAGCAGAAGCCGATATTGAACAGATCGTTGCGGGCTTCGGTGTCGGCGTCGTCCAGGGTGCTCATGGCCGCACCATAGGCCTCCAGATCGCCGATTCCGAAGGAGCGGCCATAATCCCGGTAGAAATCGCGGGGCTCGATAGGCCCCTCGATCATGGCCAAAGCGGCATAAGCGATCGAAGTCCGGTTTTCCGCAGTACGCCAATGGTTCCAGCTGATGCCGTAGAGGGGCGCCCCGCCGGTCAACCGCCGTCCTTCGCCGATCAGCCGCCGGATGCCTTCAACGGGATTCTGCTGCAGATACATCAGCCCGTCGAATTCGACCCAGCTGTAAAACATCGTCCGGTTCACGTCGGCCGCCGTGATGGGAATGGCCTTCAGATTGTCCACGGCTTTGCGAGCGCCGTGAGCCGGCAGGACGGTCAGATGGACGTCCGACGGGACGATCCGACGCATCAACTCGAATCCGGGCTTCAGGTCCTCGATCCCCGTGTTGTAGATGCCGACGCCGTATTCGAGTTTCCGCCCGGGCGCCTGGGAATTCCGCAGGGTCCGCAGGATCCTGGTGTTGTATTCGATCTCCCGGCCCGGCTTGTCGCTGTCCTCCTGGGTGATTAGCTCGAGCGAGTCAATCCAACGATATCGATCGAGCACGAATCGGCAGGCCGCCAGGGACAGGGCCGGGTCCTCGTCCCGGAGCTCCAGCGAGAAATTGACCGTCAGCCCGACGCGCTTGGCTTCGCGGATGACCTCCGCCAGCCAATCCATGGCCCGCCGGCTCTTTTCCTCGGGCTGATCGTAAAAGGGCTCGATGGCCGGGATGCAATAGACTTTTTTATTGCGGACGACGCTCTTCAAGAGCGGTTCGTCGGGAATGTCGTGGCGTTGTCCGTAAAAGAAATTGCCCGCCAGCGATGCCCCCCCTGGCAGCAAGACCGGGTACCATTGGCCGGGATAGCTGTGGAAGGTGATGCTGTTCAATCTTAGGCGGGCCAAATTGCGGACGTATTCCTTGGCTTCTTCGAGCGGGTAGGACGAGATGTCCATGGCGAAGTTGATGTGCTGGCGGATCCCGCGCCGGCTGACCGCGGGCCGGACGATCCGGCTGAATCCGCGGAGGTTTTCGAGCCTGATCACTTCGGGTAGGATCGGACCGGCGACGTCGAAGCGGAGTCCCGCTTTTTCGAGCATCGTGTAGGCCGCGTGCAGAACTCCCGCCGCGGTCGCCCCTCGGAGTTCGATGGTCGTGCCTCCGGCGATTCCGGCCGGCGCGATGTGCCGGACGGAAAATGAAAAATCATCCATCGCCTTGTCGACGCCCAGATCGATGATCCAAGCGGCGCCGGCGGCAGCGCCGTTGTGGTCCACCGCGAATTTTTTCTCCAGAAAGGCGCCCAGCTCGTCGGCGGCAAAGGCCAGAATGGGATCCGCGGCGTCGCCCCGGATGACAAGACGCGGCGGACGCGCGGAGGAACATCCGATCAGAATGATGAACAGGGCGCCGAGAGACGCCCCGCCGAAAGTTTTTGCTGAAAACCTGACCATCATCGCCTCCTTACGGCGGTCATCCCGGCTCCCAAACGGGGACCGGGCTCCGGATTTCGTCCCGGGGAGGCCCGCGTCTCTCTTCCCCTCGAAGAGTCGATCATCTCACTTCAGGATCAGCTCGATCTGGATTTCCCGGCCGGCGGGCAACGACAGCCGGCGGCTTTTCGAAGCAGAGGCATTTTGAACCGCCGCTTCGCCTCTCTTGACCGTCATAGTACCGATCTCCGCTGGCGCGTCCAAGGTGATGTCCTGTTTCTTCTCGGATTTTAGAACGACCTGGATCGTTTGCCCGTCCCAATGCAAGTGCTTGATTTCGATCTGGCCTCGGCACAGAACGCCGTCGATGGTCCCGGAAGGCCAGGCGGCCGGCCGCGCGGGCAGCAGCCGGATCACGCCGGGCTCCGACGCGACAAGCATTTTGATGAGGACGGCCGGCAGGCCGCCGCTGATATCCATGTTGAACAGCTTCTTGGCGTTGTGTGTGGAGGCCAGGCTGCTGTACCAGTAGCGGTTGATGAGGGGGACCAGGCAACGATAGGCCAGGGCCGCGTCGCCCAGGCTGGCGGATGCCTGTCCCAATTGCACCAGCCCGAAGGACATGAATCCGCTTTGCTTTTCCCAGTTCGACCAGTGGCGATCAAGCTTCAGCCCGATTAGCCGTTTAAAGGCGGCCTGCAGCCTGGGACTCTTGGCGATTTCCTCGGGGACGCCGTCGAACAGGGCATAGAGCTGCGAAGAGTGGCGATGGTCGTAGTTGTCCTCCAGTTTAGGGGTCAGCCATTCCTTGATGGCCCCGTCCCCGTTGATCATATAGTCCGGCATCTTGGCCAGCATTTTTTCCCAAACGGGGATCTTCTCGGCATTGACGTTCAAGGCCCGCGAGGCCGTGATCGTGTTGTTTAAAAGCTCCTTGGCCGCTGCGACATCCATGGCGGCGTTAAACGTCATCTGGGACTTGGTGTTCTTGGCCGAATTCTCCGGCGATTGCGCCGGACTGAAGACGTATCGTCCGTCGGGCCCTTCGTACAGATAATCCTCGTAGAACAAGGCGGCTTTTTCCATGAACGGCAGGGCATGCCGGGCCAGGAACATCCGGTCTCCGGTGTAGAGGTAATAATCATAGAAAAAATGGGCCGCCCAGGCGGCCCCGGCAGTCCAAAATTGACCCGGGAAATCCACGGCGAAAGCGTTGTTGAAGCCGCTGGTGGTCGATCGCGAAGGCAGGACGATCCCCCGCGCTCCGAAGATCCGCTGGGCGTTGACTTCGAGATAAGGGACCAGCCATTCCATATAGGACGTATAGGCGAGCATGAGCTCGGGCATATGGCCCATGAGCAGGCTGGCGATGGCCGAAGGAACGTTCCCATTGTGAGTGAAGTCGCTGGCCCAAGGGGGATCATAGGTCCCGGCCCAGACGCCCTGCAGCGTCGGGGGCAGATCGCTCGTGCTCGAAATGATGTTGTAGCGGCCGGCGTCGAAAACCTTTTCGATGAGCGCCCTCGATGGCAAGGCGTCGGTCGATCGAGCGATCAGCTGTTCCGATGTCAGCCGGCGGTCCGCGCCTCCTCCGAGATCCAGGCGCATCCGGCCGAAGATCTCGCCGTGGATTTTTTCGTGCCGCTTGAGCAGGCTCGCGTAATCGGCCGGAAGCCCGCCCAAGACGGTTTTTGTCTGATCGATCTTGCTCTTATCGAATTCGTCGAGTAGGGAGATATCGATGAAGACCAGAACCTCGTCCGCCCCCGTGACCGTGAGGGCCCGGCCGTCGGCCGCGGCTTTGCCGTTCCGGGCGATGACCCGGGCGACTCCTTCAAGGCCCTGGATGCTGCCCGGATAGGCGTTGACGAAACCATTGCGATAAGTCAGGAAGAATTGATCGGCCGTCGAGGCGACGCGGTTGACGTTCGCTTTGAACCGCTTGTTTTCGGGTTCCCGGGGCTGCAGCTCCAGCCGGCAGCCGACCTTCCCCGGGCCCGGCCCCGTGATCGATAGGATGGCAACGCCGTCGGCCCGGGAAACGAATAACCGGCGCTCGAAAACACCGCGGCCGTCGGCCCAATGGACCGTCGTTTCGCCGGTCTGGAAATTCGTGGACCGCAGGTAATCCGTGATCCCGCCTTCCGCGCTCATTTTGATCCGGAGATCAAAAGCCGGCATGAGCGGATCGGGATAGCGAAAATCCTTCTGCTCGGAGAGGTCAACGGCCAGTTGACTCGCCTGATCGTAAAGCCCGCGGTCGATCAGCCGCCGAATTTCGAACAATCTCGTGGCGGTCGGAGGCGGGAGCAACGGGGCTCCTTCCGGCACGAACATGTGCTTATGGCTGAAGACGATGATCTCCTCGAGGGGACGGCTCAGAACGCTGGCTCCGATGGTGCCGTTTCCGCTCAGCAGGCCCTGCTCCCAGGTCGCCGCCGGCTCGGAACTGATGAAACCGCGTTCGGGGACGGGGAGCATTTGGGAAGCCTGACCCGCGGAAACGGTCGAGGCGAAGGACGGGGCAGCGGAATTGCCCGCCCCGCCCGTGTTCAAGAGAACAAGTCCCATGACGGCCAGGGAAAAAAACGAATTTTTCATCTCCGTTGATCTCCTCCCATGAGGCAAATGGACGGGAACAAAATCCCGGCCTTCATTCCCGGTCCTCATTCCTTGAAGACCGCGATCTCGGCCAGTCCCGCGTTCCGTGTCTCCTTGGACACCGTGTTCACGGCGAACACGATCCAGGAGACCTGTTTAGGCGGAAAGGCGACTTCCCTGGCTGATCGGGCGTCGTTGGGGAGCTCGCCCACCTTAACGGCACTCCCGTCGCTGAACAAGAGTACGCCAGAGGTTATATGATCATTCAGGTTCGGCAGGTCGAACAACCAGACCCGACGAATGGTTTGAAGGGAATCCCAAGTGAGCCGCAGGACGGCGGTTTCCCTCTCTTCGAGACTCACCCAAGAATGGGAGCTGATGGGATTCTTGAGATCGACAATGCCGTCCACAGCGCCTTCTCCGAAATATTGGATCAATTCGGTGAAGGGTTTATTTTTCTTGTTGACCGAGGATACATTGATCCTGGCCCGGAGGGCGACGTTGGCATCGCTCTTGAGCGGGTCCGCCGCGGCCTTGCCCGCGTATTGAGCAAGGGTGGCCGCCGCGGCCGGGTCCAACAGCTTGATTTCCTGAAGGGTCCAGGCATAGCGGCTCCCCATCGGATCGGCCACGGTCCGATTGCCGAAGTAGCTTTTATGGAAGTTCGCCGAATAGCTGAGCCAGGCTGTCCGGCCGTCGGAGCTGATGAATTTCGACGGGAACGTCAGAAAATAGCCTTGACGCCCAAATTTGTTCATGAACGTTATGAGGCGGTAAGGGCCGGTGATATCATCGGCTTCCAAAAAATAGGAATTCATGTCTTCCACGCCCGGCCAACCGTCGGTGACGCACATCAAATATTTCTTAAGGGGCGCATCATAGGTGATGGTCGTACAACCCATGCGGTGACGCCAGGCGGTGAGCGGCTTGATATCAGCAAACTTCCGCGACCAGACGGGTCGTCCGTCCGCGCCGCGGCCGGCATAGAATTCGTAGGCCGCGACGTCGTTGATGGTGCCGGGGCTCGGGGTGACGCGGGCCAGATAGGCGGCGTCCCCGGCAATCCAGCTGTTTCCGGCGATCCGAGGGGCCGGGTCGTTCTCCAGGAAGCCGTGACCGACGAGATACGCCTTCCCGTCCGGTGAATGCTCCATGTTCCGGCCGAAATCAACGAAATGGGGCGTTCCCATTTTCACTTGCCGCCCGCCCTTTCCCGATTCCGGGAAGAGGGGCTTTCCGGGCGAGAGCGGGCTTGGGATCCAGGTCTTGCCGTAATCCTTGGAGATCCGGAATCCCGGCACCGGACCGCAGATGGCCCAGCTGTACTGATCGCGGTATTCCGGCCGGGACTGATCAAAATCAACGCAGTACGTCCCATAATACCAGATTCCGTCATGAACGAGGTTGGCGCTGGGATAGCGCCCCCCATAGGGCGCGGCTGAAGCCGGCTCCGTTCCCAGAGACGAAACCGCCAAGCGGAGCGGATCGTCTCCGACGATCCTGGCATTTCCTGTGTGCGCCTTGGCCCCGTTCGAATTGCAGCTTTCCTCGCCGATTTCTCCGTCGGTCCAACCGCTATACATATTTCCATCGGACGCCCAAGCGGGATACCATGTATCAGCGTCCGTATAAGAGACATAATTCCGGGTAAAGCCAACCGCCGTTATATCCTTTGAGGGCTCCAAGGGGCAACCTTCGGGGACTTCGGATTTCCAAATCGAGGTCGGCCAGTCCTGCGAGGTATAAGGAATGTCGATCTCTTTGATCGGCGCTGAGCAGCGGACGATAAAAACAAGAAGTAGGCTCAGGATAAAAGGACGGAAACGGGTTATCATGATGGCTCCTTTTGTAAGGCTCCTCAATTCTGTCATGAGCGTTCGCGTCCCGGCGTGTCTGCGTAGAAGACATATTTGCGTTCCGGAAGCCATCGGCCGGAACAATGGAAAGCTGGGAAAACGGATTCTATTTTTAAAAGATGAAACCCGCTGAGTTGAGCAACACAACGCGTTGAACGTATGTTGCTAACTCTTAGAAAGTTTCCGATACAACGATTAAAAATCATTGCTTTTTAAAAAAAAGAGTTTTCCGCTTTAAGACCTCGCCAGACCCTTATCATGGTTGAGACTCAAGACTTCATTCAGAACCAAGGAAACAGCACCCATAACTGCCGTTTTTAAACCGAACGTCGCCGGCCTTATGGACACGTTGGATGAGATCATTTTGAGGGATCGTGCATTGATCGTTTTCCGGACCTTCTCAAAAAGGATATCCCCTGCCTGAGCCACGCCGCCGCCGATGACGACGGCTTCGGGGCTGAAGAGGTTGATCAGGGCGGCGATGCCGATTCCGAGGTATTCCATGGCCCTGTCGAAAACGTTCCATGCCAGGGCATCTCCTTGTTTGGCCGCGGCGGCGACCATTTCCGCGGTCACCTTGGCGATTTCGCCTCCGCACTGATCGAAAAGGATACTCCGTTCTCCATCGGCCAGGCGTGTTTTCGCTGATCGGGCAATGGCATTGCCGGAAGCGAGGGCTTCCAGACAGCCGAAGTTGCCGCAGTCGCATTGGACAAGGCTGTCCTTGTTCAGGGTGATATGTCCGAATTCGCCGGCCATGCCCAACGGTCCGTACAACGGTTTCCCGTCGATGATGATACCCGCGCCGATGCCGTAGCCCACATTGACGCAAATGAAGTTCTTGAACTGTTTCCCTAAGCCGAACCATCGCTCGCCCATGGCCATGACCCGGGTAACGTTGTCGAAGATAATGGGATAATGATGATCCCGGGACAGGAATTCGACGATATCGACATTGTGCCAATGGAAATCCGGAGAGAATTCCACGATGTTGCGCGTCCGGTTGATGAGGCCGGCCACGGCCATGCCGATTCCGTAGATGCGTTTTTCTTTGACCGAGGGTTCGTTGATCAGACTCCCGATGACGTCGGACGTGCGCCGCATGACGCTGGCGAATCCTTCTTGGACGCACGTCGGCGTGTTAACCTCGGCGATGATCTTGGCTTCGAAATCGGTTAGGACCCCGTAGATGTTCGTTGTCCCCAGATCGATGCCGACGATGAAGTTCTTGCGGTCGGAGAATTTGAGCAGCGTGGGACGCCGCCCTCCCTGCGAAACGCCTTCCCCGATCTCCCGAGCCAGGCCTTCCGTTAAAAGGTCATCGACGATCCGGGAGATGGTCGGCGCGCTCAATCCGCTGATCTTGGCGATATCCGCCCGGGAGGGGCTTTCGCTGCTCCGGATGATGTTGAGCACCTTAATTTTGTTGAGGCGGTTGATATACCGGGCACCGCCGAGCGGATCGGCGGATTTATGTGTTCTTTTATTCATGGAGAACCCTTCCTCTTTTTTAACATAATTTATTAAACCCTGTCCAACATCCAAATATTTCGAGGCATTATTGTAACATTTTTCCAAGTGTTTTATTATCGAGCAACGAGGAGAAATGAATCCGAGGCATCGCCGGGAGGAAACGTGAAAATCCGCGCATCCACAGGCAGCCGTGCGGGATTCAGGATCGGTCGATCTTCTTTCCTGTTCGGGATCCTGATCGTCACGGTTCTTCCCGCGCTGGACGGCCGAGGCATGATCCCCATGGCCGGCGGCGCGCGGGCGGAGACATCCAAGCCCTATCTTGAACTTAACAAACGATTGCTGGCCGGATGGAATACCTGGGATGCGGAAAACGTCCTATCCGCTATCTTTTTGCCCGATGGAATGGCCATCACCCTGGAAATCGAAAGCCGGGGCCGGAAAATCGCCGGCCCGCACCTGGGCCAAAACGAGATCCCCGGATTGGACATCACGCCCGGAGGCCATGCCTATGATGGGTCGTATTCGGAGATGACCATCCACTGGCAGGCCATGGCCATTAGCGTGCAAACGGCCGCGGAGGGCCGGGATATCGACATCCTCGTGTCCAATGACAAGCCGGGTGTCCCGGCCACCCTGACCATCATCCCCGAAATGAAGTGGGGTCGGCCGGGGACCATCACCCGCGAAGGATCCGTCATCCGCGCCAAAGTCGCCGGGAAAGTCTGGAACGTGCGCGTCTCCGGCCCCGTGATGCCGGCTGGGACAGAAATTTCTCAACCGCGGCTGGCCGTATCGCTGAGTGACAAAGTCGGCCTCTCGACCCGCCCCGAATTCGGGCTGGAGCAAATTGAAAATTCGGTGGCGGCGGCCCGCGAGAAACATGAGCGGCGGCGGATCGCCTATGGAGATCGTCAGGACATCTATGACGCCCTGCAGTCGGTCCTGGCCTGGAATACGGTATACGACGAAGCGAAGGCCCGGATCATCACGCCTGTCAGCCGGAGCTGGTGCTATGGAAACGGATTTGTGTTGTTCGAATGGGACACCTATTTCGCCTGCTACATGCTGTCCCTGGATAATAAGGATCTGGCTTATGCGAATCTGATGGCCATCACCAAGGAGATCACCCCCGGCGGATTCGTCCCGAACGTGACTACCAAGAAAAACAAGAGCTCCGATCGTTCCCAGCCTCCGGTCGGGTCCATGGTCGTCAAGACCGTTTACCAGAGGCACCGGGACAAATGGATTCTGGAGGCCCTCTTCCCCGATCTATTGTCCTGGAACCGCTGGTGGGCTAGAAACCGGGACTGGGATGGCTATCTCTGCTGGGGATCCGACCCCATTCCCATTGGACCGGAAACCGGGACTCTGGACAAGAAAGCGATCCATCAATTGCTGGGCGCGAAATTCGAATCGGGCCTCGATGATTCGCCCATGTATGACGATGTTTCCTTCGATCCCCGCCGCAACTTGATGGGGCTGGCCGACGTAGGCTTGATGAGCCTGTATATCATGGACTGCCGGGCCCTGGCCGACATCGCCGGGATTTTAAAGAATCCGTCCGTCGAAAAAGAGCTGCGCGACAGGGCCGCCCGATATGCCCGCGCCCTGGAGACTCTGTGGGATGAAAAAACTGGCTTATATCTGAATAAGAACCTGTCCACCGGGGAATTGAGCCGCCGCAAATCCCCGACCTTGTTTTATCCGCTGTTGGCCCGAGTGCCATCGCGGAAAAAGGCGGAGCGGATGATCAAGGAGCATTTCTATAATCCCAAGGAGTTTTGGGGCGACTGGGTCCTGCCTTCGATCGCCCGGGATGATCCGGCCTATTCCGACACGTATTGGCGGGGGCGCATCTGGGGACCCATGAATTTTCTCGTCTACCTGGGCCTCTGCAACTATGACCTGGGCCAAGCCCGGGCCGATCTGGCGGCCCGCTCCCGGGAGCTTCTACTCCAATCCTGGCGGAAATCACGGACCGTTCACGAAAACTACAACCCCTTCAACGGGGCCGGGACCAGCGATGATTATTATCACTGGGGCGCCTTGTTGGGATTCATGACGTTCATCGAAGACAGGCGGGTCCGGCGGCCGGAGAGTCCGCGCTGAGACCGATCCGGAGAGGACAAACGCCGTGATCAATCGCCGCAAGTTCCTGGATAAAAGCCTGGCCGCCGGGCTGGGCGGAGACCTGTCCCTGACATCCCTGGAAGCGCGGCGGACGGCTCGAGCTCCGAAAACCCCGCCGCCCCAAGCCCGCAGCGGGAATCCGGACATCATTTTCCTTATGACGGACCAACAGCGCGGGGACGCGCTGGGAAGGCTGAATCCCCATATCCAAACGCCCGGCCTCGACCGTCTGGCCCGGGAGGGCGTGATCTTCCGGCAGGCGGCCTGCCAATCGCCCTCCTGCGTCCCCAGCCGCAATTCCCTGATGTTCGGCCTTAACCCGTCGCAGCTGGGCGTTCGTTCCAATGGCTCTCATTCCATCGGCGATTCCCGCATGCCCTGCGACCCCCGGCCCGCGCGCCTGCAAAAAGCCGGATACCAAACGGCCGGTTTCGGAAAAACACATTGGGGCCGGACGGACGAACCGAAATCAACTCGCGGATTCGAGATCCGCCTGGACGGGCTTTCCCGTCGGGAAGGGATAGATCCACGGTAATCAAGAGGTGTGAAAAATGAAAAAGCCATGGCGATTTCTTCTCGTCCTCGCCGTCCTGGCCTGGACTTGGGCGGGAGCGGTCCCACAAGCCCCGGACGCCAAAAAAATCGAAACCGGCCAAGTCGAGGCCCATGACAACGGCCTGCACGGCTACATCGGCTACGATGCCGCCAGGCCGCCGGCCCGGTCCGCGTACAGCGCGGGCATGGGATTCTACTCCGCCGTTTGGCCGCTCATCGACGCGCCGATCGCCGATTTTCAGATCGGCTTGGCGGGCGCCTGGATCACGCCGGACAACTCCGACGACAAGGATACCCCCCTCGCCCCGGTCGGCACGCTGGCCCGGGACCACTGGCCGGAACGGGGACCGACCTATGAGGCCGTTTTCCAGACGGTGGAAGGCGGCCTCGGCTATTGGGCCGGCAATCACTTCCGCTACGGTCCGCCGAAATTCAGCATGAACGCCACGCCGCAATGCTATGATTATGAGATCGGATCGCCCGGCTGGTCCTTTTTCTACAGCAATCAAGCCCTGCCGGACAACCGGCTGGGCATCGCCCAGCTCAGCAACAGGCTGCTGATTCCGCCGGACGCCCTTCCTTTTCAGGGCAACCCCAACGGCCGGTTTTTGGGATACACGTGGATGGCCCTGCCCTTCACCGAATCCGTCGCCGGGGAGCCGCCCACCGGCGACCAGGCCTGGACCTGTTTTCTGAGCGCGGCGAACTTCAAGGGACCGATCGCCTACTATATCCCGGAAACCTGGAGCAAGATCGGCAAGCTGTTCAACTATCCTTATATCTATGGCCGGGGACTCGACACCCGGCCGGGCAATATGGGCGGCGGGGCCATGGAAATCAACACGGTGCCCTGTTTCCAGTCCCGGGACGCCCGGGGCGTCGTCTACACAAAGCTGCCGACGCTGCAGTTCCCGGTGGACGATCAGGGGCGAACGCTGCTTGTCCAGGACGTGACCTATTATTCCAAAGCCGCCCTCTATGACGCCTTCAAGGCCTGGAGGGACGGCGGTCCCCCCTGCTCCGGCCGCTTCGACGCCAAGGGCGCCTGGACGTCCGCATTGACAACGCGGACGCCGCGCTTCGATCAGGACGGCAAGAAAATCAGCGGCGTGGACAAAGTCTTCAACACCAAGGTGTTTGAGGACAACGTCTGGGGTCTGGAATGGTTTAACGGCGCCAAAAACGCCATGGGCCGATTTCCTCAATATTTCAAACATGCCGGGGAGGAGCGTATCGCCGTTTCCGCCGCGGAGGTGCCCGCCGAAACGCGGCTCCAAGCCCGGGAGTTCAAACGGGCCGGCCAGGGCCAACCCTATACGTCACCCGCCGAGGGAGCCTGGGCCAAGCCCGGTCCGGCGCGGGGGCCGTTCACGGTCAATCTCGCTGATGGCTCGACCGTGACCTACTGCTGGTATCGCTTCGTCGATCAGCCGTCGTTCCAACAGTACGCCTGGAGTGAAGAGAAGAAGGCCAAGTTGCAGGCGTTCGTCGAAAAAATTCATGTCCATTGGCCGATCGACAGGGACTATATGGCCCCGCTGCGCCGCGGATCGTTGGCCGCGCTGGACCCGGCCCTTCTGGTCACGCCGCCCAAGGGCCTGGAAGCCGGTTATGTGCCGATCGTGGTCCATCAGGAAGCGGCCGTTGCCCAGTCCGCGGGGAAATGACCGCACAAGGATGAATCCGCAGACGCGCCGAATTTTCCGGGCGTCCGCCTCCGCGGCCGAATGCGAGGGAGGAATAGATATGAAGCGGCGGGAACAAAAATTTTCCAGGCGTGGCTTCCTGAAAGCCTCCGGAGCGGCGGGTTTGGCGTTGGCGGGGCCTTGCTTTCTCCCGTCAAGCTCAGGCCCGGCGGTGGGAGGCCGGGAGCGTTTTTTTCATCCGAATTTGGCCGACGATGATGCGTCGGACAGCCAGCCGGAAACCGGCGGGTTGAGAAGCCTGGCCGCTGGGAAAGGCCTGCTGATCGGCTCGGCTTTCAGCAATGACGCTTTCCAGAACGATTCCCTGTATGGCGAAGTCCTGGCCCGGGAGTTCAACTGCCTCGTGGCCGAGAACACCATGAAGCTCGATGTCATCCAGCGCGTGCGGGGGCGGTTCGATTTCGGGCCGGCGGACGAAATGATGGCCTTCGCCGGACGGAAGGGCATGAAAGTCCGGGCCGTCCCGCTGGTCTGGCATGATGCGCTTCCGGATTGGGCCCAGGACAAGACCTTTCCCCGGCAGGAAGCCCTGGACATTCTTCGCGGGCACATCTTCACCGTGATGGGCCATTTCCAGGGCCGCGTGTTCGCCTGGGATGTCCTGAACGAAGCATTGAACGACAAAGGGCCGGGCTTGAGGGAAGAGGACCCCTGGCATCGGTCCATCGGTCCCGAATATGTCGATCGGATTTACCACTGGGCCCACGAGGCCGATCCGCGGGCCGCGCTCTTCTATAACGAGTTCGGCATGGAGGGAATGTCGGAAAAAGCCGACCGGTGCTATGAGTGGATCAAGGGGCTTCGGGCCCGCGGCGTCCCGATCCACGGGCTCGGATTGCAGTTTCATATCCAAGTGGACAAGCATCCAACCCGGGCGGACGTGACCCGGAACATCAAGCGGTTCAACGACCTCGGGCTGACCGTCCATATCACCGAGCTGGACGTCTGGCTTCCCAAGAAAGCCGACGCGGCGGACTTCCGGAAACAGGCAGCGATTTACCGCGAGGTTTTTGAAACCGCCCTGGCCGCGAAGAATTGTCCGGCCGTCGTCCTCTGGGGTTTCACCGACCGCTACTCCTGGGTGCCCGGGATCAGCAACGACTCATACGATCAAGCCTTGATCTTCGACAGGGACTACCGCGCCAAGCCGGCCTACGAGGCCATCGCCTCTGTCTTGCGCTAGACGGGGCCACGCAGCGAATATCCACCCGGCCGGATTGGGAGAGAAGGCCGCCGCCGCGAAAGCTTCACTTTTTATCCCTCAGGGCGTCCCGTTTTTTCACGATCTCGGGCTGGTCGCGGTTGATCTCGAGCGATTTATCCCAAGCCGCCAGCGCTTCCTTGGGCCGCCCCAGCCTGGCGTAGCAATCACCCCTGGCATTGAGCAGGCTGGCGTTGATGCCGAAGCGGGACGCCGTGCGGTCGAGGATATCGAGGGCGCCCGCGAAATTGCCGGTCTTCAAAAGCGCCTGGCCGGCCAGAAGGTAGATCTCGTATTTCGGCGCCCGGGACGCGTCCAGGAATGGGTTGAGAACGGCCAGGACTCTCTCCGGGTAGCCGAGGGCGAAATCGATCCTGGCCAGCCACATGGCCGCGGCCTCAGAGCCCGGCATTTGCTGATAGGCCCGCTCAATAAAGCCCCTGGCCTCTGGCAGCCGGCCGAGATTGAACAGCTGGCTGCCGATCATTATGGCATAGACGGAACCAGAGGCCTCCGGAAGGCGTTTGGTGTAGTACCAGGGCCGGGGCAGGGCGTCCCGGAAGGACACGTCGAATTCCTCGGTCCCGGCCACCAGCTCACGGCCGTCGGCAACCACGGAGATCTTCAGGGAATAATGGGCCGGGACGAAGTCGGTGAGGGGAAATTCGGCCAGGATATCGGGGAGGTCGGGGCACTCCACAAACGATCGGGTCCGGTCGAAGGCGGTCTTCTCGTTCCGGGTGAAAACGAAGCGGAGGTGAGCCGACCGTTTTTGGGCTTCGCTGAGTCCGAACAATTGAAAAGCCACGGCCAAAGTGTCCTTCCGGGTGAAGACACACATGGGCTGGGTCGAGATCTCGAAAGGGCCGATCTGGAAAGGCTTGAGTGTCTTCCGGGAAGCGTCCGCGCGGGTCGCCTGGAAGCCCAGGACAGGCGAGGTCATTTGCAGGACCGGGGTGTCGCCGGGGATCATCAGGGTCTGCTCAAAAGACATGAACTCCTTGGACACTTCGTTCTTCACCAGGACGGAGAGCTTGAACGTGCCCGGGATGAGAGGAAACATGTCGTGGATATCGAGGGGCTGGACGTTGGCCGTCTTCATCCGGTTCTCATCGAGATTCACGGAGATCGGCTTTTCAAACTGGTAGACCGTCCGTCCGTCGAGCGTGGTCACCGTTCCATTGATTTTCAGGATCATCGCATAGGTGTTCGCCGAAGGCTCGACGGAGAGCCTTTTCGGTTCCACCGCGTAATGGACGAAATACGTTCCCGGGGGCTCCCTGGAGACCTTGGTCAGGTAGCTGCAATCGAGATAATTCGCCGAATATTCGACTTCGATGACATCTTTGTACTCGAGAAACTTCTTGGCGTAAGTCTCCTCGACCTGGACCCGGGCGGCGTTCTCCACCTTCTGGAGGAGCGTATCCGAGACCAGGGAAGGCCGGCCTAAGCTCGAGGAGGATTCTGTCGGGATCAACGAAAGCGAGACGTCGGCCACCATCGGATCCAATTCGTTGAGGGCGTTGTAGGCGGCTTGGAAGTCGATCGGGTCGCCGTGATAGCCCGACATGAGGGCCTGGGGCCCGTCCCGGGACGGGCTGTAGAGCCGGTAATCGCCCGTGCCGCCCCGCTGATAAAAGGCGACATAGAAACCGCTCGGAAGTCCAAGGCTCTCTTTGTTCTGATAGAACCAGATCTCCATCGGATAGAGGCCGACCTTGTTATCGAGCTTCTGGACGTCAATGGGTTCGCCGAGGATGATATAGATCCGGCCGCGGTCGGTTTTCCAACCGGGAATCGGCGCGGAGCGGCCGTAACGCTGATTGGCGTAGTTGATGCGCCGGTAATGTTCGGTCTTGAATTTGTTCTCCGGGCCGTCGGGAGCCGGGTTCCGATGCTTCCAGAAGGCCTCGATAAAAAGGTCCCGCTGCCGGTCGGTCTGGAGCTTGAGAAAGACATCGCGTTCGAGGGGGGTGATGATGTAAACGACCTCTTCGTCCAGCCATTGTCGATAGACGGCCCGTAAAACGGGCTGCTGGGCCGGAATGTCGCCGGTGAAAAGGCCCAGGGCCCCCGACACGGCGATGGCTGCCATCAAGCATCTCTTCATGAGCGGTTTCCTCGGTCGGATGAAACGGACTCTCAACCATCATAGACATATCCTGAAAGCAATTCAACGTCGTCGTTTTCTTCAGTTTGGGGATAACCATCTTTTCCCTGAATAATCATTTTTGTAAAATGCGCCATTTCTTGCATACGGAAATAAACTAAGAAAACGAAACCTACTCGATTGCCCTCGTCCGACGGTTTGTAAGGCCCGCGGTATCGTATTTTCGCCCGGAAATTCGTCCTCCACTTCTTTATATCCCTCTTTTCAATAATTTCATTAGAGTCTTGACATTGGCAGGTTTTATAAATATAAATAGAACCCGTAGGGAAGCTAAAGCGTTTCATCAGAGCATTATTGAGCTTTCCCGCTTAGCGGCCGGTTCCGAGGATAGAGAATGCTCCTGACAGTTCTCGGAGTGATGATTGGGCGGGCTTTTTACTTAAAGTTAGTAAGCTATTTCATTTTTCCAATTTCGGTTTTTTTCGCGGGCGTTCTATGTCTTCCGGACTTATTTTTCATGGAGAAAACGTTCCTTCATGGGAGGTGATGCGAGAGGTTAAAAATTTCGAGGCTTGAAGAACTTGAGTTTGGTTTCCAATCCGTGAAAAGGAGAAAAAAAGAAATGTTCAGAACAAAAATTCTTTTTTTCATCGCGGCCAGCCTGGTCCTTGCGTCGGTCGCAAGCCCTCAGGAATTGCAGACCGGCTCGATCAGAGGCCGGGCCGTCGATGACGGCGGGCAGCCCCTGCCGGGCGTGTCCATCACGATCTCCGGGCCCGCCTTCATCGGCAAAGTCACGGCCATGACCAACGCCGACGGCCTCTTCCGGGCCCCCAACCTGACCCCGGGCGCAGGCTACCAAATCAAAGCCGAGCTCGGCGGTTTTGAAACGACCATCCAAACGGGGATCCTCATCAATCTCGGCAAAACGATTTCGATCGAGATCAAGATGAAACCGTCGACGATCCAGAACGAAGTCACGGTCACGGCGCCGACGCCCACGATCGACATCGTGAAATCGACGACGTCCACGACCGTCACGAGCGACGTCCTGGCCTCGCTTCCCCTGGCCCGCGACATCCGCACGGTCCTTCAATTCGTCGCCGGCTCCGTAGGCGGAAGCATCCATGGCGACGGGCGGGGAGAGCTCGGCGCCGTCATGGACGGCATCGAGATGTCCGAGCCCGATGTCGGCGGCGTGGGCTTCGGGTACGACGTCGGCATCGCCTGGGACATGGTCGAGGAGGCCGAGGTCGTGACCGGCGGATCCACAGCCCAGTTCTTCAACAGCGGCAGCGGCCTGACCAACATCGTCATGAAATCGGGAGGCAACACGCTGTCCGGCGAGGCCTCCGTCTACTACACCAACAAGAGCTTCACCGAGATCCACCTCCAGCAGGCCCAGGTCGACGCCCTGAACCTGGCCAAGCCCTCGGTTCCCGTCTACGCAGCGGATTCCTCCCTGGCCCTCGGCGGCCCGATCATCAAGGACAAGCTCTGGTTCATGGGTGAGTTCCGGTACCTCAGCAGCAAGAACACCGGCGACTTCCGGCCCACGGTCATCAACGGGAAGCAGTACGAGAACTATGACCGTCCCTTTCCCAATTACATCGGCTTCCTCAAGCTCTCGGCCCAGCTCAGCAACAACATCCGA
This sequence comes from Candidatus Aminicenantota bacterium, assembly GCA_003154255.1. Taxonomy (GTDB): domain Bacteria; phylum Acidobacteriota; class Aminicenantia; order Aminicenantales; family UBA4085; genus UBA4085. The sequence continues at coordinate 28,152 of PMCY01000062.1, forward strand.
GCCTCGGTCATGGGCCATTACTCGATGGAAGACGTCCCCTACTACTACAGCGGCTGGGGAATGACGAACGAAGCCAATCTGCACAACAAGCCCATCCGTCTGAACTACGCCGGGACGATCTCCTGGACGATCGACGGCTCGACGATGCTGGACCTCCGCATGGGCGGGATGTATTTCAACTGGACCGGCCATACGAGCGCGGACGGCAATCCCAACGGTCCGGCCTACTCCGACGCCTATACCGGCTACACGTGGGGCCAGAACGGCGGCGAGCAATACACCTACAAGCCCAAGTTCGACATCTCGCTGACGTTCACCAAGTTCCTGGACAACGTCCTGGGCGGGAACCACGAGATCAAGGCCGGCGTGGAATGGGAGAGGAACCGAGGCGACTGGGGCTTCTACATGAAGCAGCCTCTGTTCTGGTCTTACTACAACGGCAGCCCCTATTACTTCGCCGCCCAGAACGGCGGCGTGACCGACCCCGTCTACGGCGACGGCGCCCTGTATTACGCGGCCATCGGCTCCACCTACGGCGCCAGCGACAGCATCGCCATCACCTCCCGGATCGGGGCCTTCATCCAGGACTCCTTCACCGCCAACCGGCTGACCATCAGCCTGGGCCTGCGGGCCGACCATCTGACGGCCTGGTCCCCGGCCTCGGTGAAGGGCGCCACTGCCGACCCCGTGGCCTTCGCCCTAGGCGCCACCTACTTCCAGCCCGAATTCGGCTTCAACCCCTACGGGGCCGTCAATTATCCGGCCTGGAACAACGCCTTCCCCTACGGCACCATTCTGTCCCCGCGGGTCGGCCTGACCTACGACCTCTTCGGCAACGGCAAGACGGCCCTGAAGTTTTCCTTCTCCCGGCAGCAGGAAGGCTTCCCCACCGGGATCGTCGTCCCCCCGCTGAGCTGGTACGGCTATGATTTCTTCTGGTGGGACGACAACCACAACAGCAAGCCCGACCTCCCGGGCATCGACCACTACCAGGTGGGATACGGCGAGACCCCGCTGAACATGGTCTCCACGGGCTACCTGAACTCCGTCGACCCCAACGTCAAGATGCCCTACATTATGGAATACACGGCTGGCATCGAGCACGAGCTGGTCAAGGACCTCAACGTCGGCCTGCGCTACATCCACAAGGACCGCAAGAACGTGCTGGCCAGCGTCCTTTGGGACCAATCCACCAACCAGTACTGGTATACCTACAACCAGGCGCCCCAGTGGTGGGTTCCCTTCACGACGACCGTCCCGGCCTACGGCAACTTCCCCGCCCAGCAGGTCACGATGTACTTCCTCTCCAACAACGCGCCGGGCCAGTACTACCGCCTGACCAACGTTCCGGAAGGCGTCATGAAGTACCACGCCGTGGAGCTCAGCTTCGACAAGCGGCTGGCCAATGGCTGGCAGCTCGGCGGTTCGGTAACCTTCTCCAAGACGACCGGCAACTATCCCGTGGGCTACGCCTCGTGGGCCTCCTTCTCCACGTTCACCAGCCCCAACTCCTTCGTCAACACCTACGGCGACCTGCCCTACAGCCGGCCCATCCTGGTCAAGCTGTTCGGAACATTCAACCTCCCTTACCAGTTCCTGTTCTCGTTCTTCTACATCCACAGCGACGGCGCGCCCTGGGGCCGGACCGTGACGGTCCAGCCGCCCGCCGATTGGGCGGCCGCCCACAACGCCGCGTCTGGATCGTATAACATCTATGTCCAGGCACCCGGCAGCAATTGGAACGAGGCCACGGACAACCTGGACCTGAGGCTGGAGAAAGACTTCCAGGTCGGCCCCGGCAAGCTGGCCGCCTTCATCGACATCTTCAACCTCCTGGGCGCTTACAACCTGACCGTCGCCCAGAACCCCGGCGGTACGTGGCGCCCCGCGGACGCCAACACGACCGACGGCAGCTACACGCCCGGCTCGCTCGGGCTGCGCGGCTTCACCGGCTCCCGCCTAATTAAGTTCTCCGTCCGCTACCGGTTCTGACCGCGAATTTCTGATCCCTCCCCGGGGAAGGGCCGTGGGGCCCTTCCCCCGAGTCCGGCCGGGAGAGGATGAGGCAGCCCAGGGGGGAATCCTCATGAAAAAGACGCTGATCCTCTTCGCCGGTATCGCATCGCTCCTGCTGACCTGTTCCCGGAGTCCGGCAGGAAGAAAACCTGAAGGTCCGGCCGAGTCCTCGGCCCGGGCCCTGGCCGGGCGCCTCCTTGCGGGCCGCGCCAACAGTTTTGAGTTCGAGAGGATCGATCCCGAGGACGGCCATGACGTCTTCGAGGTCGAGAGCCGCGGAGGTCGGATCGTCATCCGCGGACCCAGCGGAGTGGCCCTGGCCTCAGGTCTGAATTGGTACCTCAAATCGGTATGTCGGTGCCAGGTTTCCATAAGCGGCGATCAGCTCGTTCTCCCCCTCGTCTTCCCGCCGGTCCGCGAAAAAATCCGCATCCCGACCCCTTACCCGTTGCGCTATTTTTTCAACTACTGCACGTTCTCCTACACGATGGCCTGGTGGGATTGGGCCCGCTGGGAGCGCATGATCGACTGGCTCGCCTTGAACGGGGTCAATATGCCTTTGTCCGTGACAGGCCAGGAAGCCGTCTGGAGCGCCGTCCTAAAGGAGCTCGGACTCGGCGGGAAAGAGATCCGGGAGTTCATCGTCGGCCCCGCTTATCTCCCCTGGGGCTGGATGGGCAACATCGACGGGCTTGGCGGACCTCTCCCCCAAAGCTGGATCGACGGGCATAAGGATCTCGAACAAAAGATCCTGGCCCGGGAACGGGAGCTGGGGATGAAGCCCGTACTGCAAGGGTTCACCGGGCACGTTCCCCTGACTCTCAAAAGCAAGTTCCCGGAGGCCAAGATCAGGCAGACGGGAGATTGGTCAGCGGGTTTCTCCGGCACGTATTTTCTCGACCCCATGGACCCTCTCTTCCGCCGGATCGGAAAGCTCTTCATCGAGAAACAGACGGCGCTGTTCGGGACCGACCATCTTTACGCCGCCGATACATTCAACGAAATGGACCCTCCTTCGGGCGATCCGGAATTCTTGAGAAGCATCAGCGCCGCGGTCTATCGATCAATGGCGGACGCGGACCCGGAGGCCGTCTGGGTGCTCCAGGGCTGGTTCCTGTATTATTCGCCCGCCCAATTCTGGACCCAGGAGAGGAGCCGGGCGTTCCTTGGCGCGGTCCCGGACGACCGGATGATCATCCTGGACCTGTTCGGCGACCAGCATCCGATCTGGGACAAATTCCAGGCCTTCTACGGAAAGCCGTGGATCTGGAACGTCGTCCATAATTTCGGAGGCAAGACCAGCCTCAACGGCGATCTTCCCCGCATGGCCGCCCATCTCGCCGCCGCGCTGGGAAGCCCAGCCCGGGGGAAATTCTCGGGCATCGGAATGATGATGGAGGGTTTCGGCGACAACCCGGTCGTACAGGATTTCATCATGGACATGGTCTGGCGCCCCGGCGTCCCGGAACTCGGCCCCTGGATCCGGGACTTCGCCCGGCGGCGCTACGGCAGCGACGATCCCGCGGTCGCCGACGTCTGGAAAACCCTGTTGGAAACGGCTTATCAAACGCCCGTCCAGAGCGGCTCCCTGATTTGCGACCGGCCCGGGCTGTATGATCCCAAGCGGCCCTATCGCAGCGTCCCCAACGTCCCTTACGATCCGCGCGCGCTGGCCGTAGCATGCCGGAAATATCTGGCCCTCGAAGACAAGCTCGGCGGCGCCGACACATACCGCCTGGACGCGGTGAACATAGCCCGTCAGGTGCTCAGCAATCTCTCCAACGCCTTCGTCATGGCTGTCGACGCCGCCTATCGGAGCGGCGACCTGCGGAAGCTTCAATCGGAAGGAAAGAAGCTATTGGATATGATCCGGGATCTCGACGAGCTCCTGGCAACGCGGGAGGAATTTCTCCTGGGAAAATGGATCGCCGATGCCAAGCGATGGGCGGTTTCCGACGATGAAAGCCGCCTGCTCGAATGGAACGCCCGCAACCTCATCACACTCTGGGGAACGAAGTGCACGGAAGGCCAGTTCGATGATCTCAACGGCTACGCCCAGAAACAATGGGCCGGCCTTTTCTCGGGCTATTATCTTCCCCGCTGGCAAACGTTTCTCGAAAAACTCGAAAAGTCCCTCCGGGAAGGCAAAAAGATGAAACGGGCGGATTTCCTCAAAGAGATGTGCGCCTGGGAGCAGGCCTGGTCTCGGAGCCGGGAGGTCTATCGTGATGACGCGAAAGGCGATTCGTTGGCCGTCGCCAAGAAGCTTATGAAAAAATACGAGGCGGACATCTTCGGCCAACCCAAGGGCGGAGGATAAAGGCGGAAAGGACCAACCGCTAGATCAAGTGCCCCACGTGTCGGATTGATAAGAAATCATTGCACATTTCTTATCGATGGACCCGTGGAATCAAAGAATGGTCCTGACTAAATCGATTATAATAGCTAGAATCAAATCTCATATTGAATATGCAACCCATTATTGAGGACCTCATCCCTGAAAAATGGTCCACTTATAATGTGATTTGTCCGACAATTTGCCCCTGCTTCCCGAGGGGTTCCACGGCCCGGTGAACATCCGCAGGGAGTGTGATGGATCCGAAACGAATTGATTCCGCAAATGAGCTTGACGGCTTCAAAAAGGCCCCGCTAGAATAATTTGAATAAATTTCGCTCGGATGATTTTTTAGGAGAGAAAATGGACAATAAGACGAGGACTGTCTGGTTGAGATCTGCCCTTCTGCTTGTGCTGGTTGTGACCCTGGCCGGCCAGGCGCAGGATTCCAAGAGCCGCGGCGCCGCGCCGCCGGATAGGCCCTTTCAACCGACCTGGGCCTCCCTGCGAAACAACCGCGTCCCCCAATGGCTGCGCGACGGCAAGTTCGGCATCTACACCCATTGGGGTGTCTACGCCGTTCCGGCCATGGGACCGAACGCGACATGGTATTCGAACCATCTCTATATGGATGCGAATTCCCAGGAGCGAGCTTACCATGAAATGAAGTACGGGCCGCTCCAGAAATTCGGCTATAAAGAGTTCATCCCCCTGTTCAAGGCCGAGAAATTCAACCCCGACGAATGGGCCGACCTGTTCAAGAAATCAGGGGCCCGCTTCGCCGGGCCGGTGGCCGAGCATCACGACGGTTTCGCCATGTGGGACAGCGCCCTCACCGAATGGAACGCGGCCAGGATGGGGCCGCGGCGGGACGTGGTCGGAGAATTGGCCCGGGCCATCAAGTCCCGCGGCCTGAAATTCGTCACAGCTTTCCACCACGCCGAGAACTGGTTCTTCTTCCCGGTCTGGGACAAGACCCTCGACTGCGGCGATCCGCGGTATTCGGGGTTATACGGCCCCATCCACGAGAAAGGGGCCCAGCCGAGCAAGGCTTTCCTCGACGACTGGAAGGGCAAGGTCGTAGAGGTCATCGACAAATACAGTCCCGATTTCTTGTGGTTCGATTTTGGGCTGGGGTTCGTCCCGGAGTCGTACAAGCGCGAGCTTCTAGCCTATTACTATAATCAGGCCGCCGCCCGGAATAAGGAAGTCATCGTGACTTACAAGGACCACGACCTTCCCGTGGGAATCGGCATTAACGATCTGGAACTCGGGCAGGAAAATGACCTGACCTATCACGAATGGATCACCGATTCGTCGATCGACAATCAAGGAGCCTGGGGATACGTCCGAGGCGCCGGCTTCAAGACGGTCGAAAACCTGGTCCATAACCTCGTCGACCGTGTCAGCAAAAACGGCTATCTCCTCCTGAACGTCGGCCCCAAGGCCGACGGCAGCATCCCCGAGGAGGTCCAGGAGCGATTGCTCGGGCTGGGCCGATGGCTCCAGGTCAACGGCGAAGCGATCTACGGAACCATGCCCTGGATCATCCCCGGCGAAGGGCCGACCAAGCTAGAAAATAAGGGCCCCTTCAACGAGAGCGACGCACTCCGATATACGGCCCAGGATGTCCGCTTCACGGCCAAGGGCGAAGTCCTCTATGCCACCGTCCTCGGCTGGCCGGGGGAGAAAATTCTCATCCGCAGCCTGTCCGGCGGACCGGATCCCCGGCACAATTTCCGGAATGGCTGGTACCCTTCCGAAATCTCGTCCATCACCATGCTTGGCGACGGCAAACCGCTGCGCTGGGAAATGAGCGCCGAAGGCTTGTCGATCGAAACGCCGAAAACGAAGCCGTGCGCCTATGCCTACGTCTTCAAGATCGAACGCCGAAGTGCGTTATAAGCGTGGCTTGGACTTTCGGTTCCCTGATCGTAAGACGACCTAGGTGTGAAAACCTAGAATAGAATTTCATTTGTTCCGATAATGGATTCGGTCTTTTTCCCCCCGCGAATTTTTACTTGGGTCTGGCCGGCCGCCTGGCCAGCGGGGCTTTTTATTATCCCAAGAAAATTGGACTGATCCATACCAGTACTTAGTTCGGCACGAGAACGGCCAGCAGAGGCGCGGAGAGTGCGGCGGGCCGTTGTCGGTCGACCGGGCGATCGGCGGCGGAAAGAAATCGTGAAGCTACCTTGACGTCCCTCCGACATCGTCCGTAACCTCGAGGTCGACGTCGTAGTAGACGGCGGACATCGGTCTGCCCGAGGTAGGGTCCGCATTATCGAGCCTCACGACGGCGTGATAGAGGCCTTTTTTCAAACCGGCCGTGACGATCGAGTTGGTGATCGTCTGGGTCTTTCCGTTCTTGGCCACAGACACGGATAGCCATGCCGGCTGATCCCGGCGCGCTCTCCACAGGGGCAATTCGGCGGACCCTTGATTCCTGAGCGTCAGGGTCCCGATGAGCTTCTGGGGGGACACGCCGCCCGCCCGCAGGGAGACAAGATAAGTATCAGCGACGATGACGGGCGGCAGCGGAAAGTCCCGTCGCTTTGAGATGCGGTACATCCGGATGTCATTCGGGGGAACGATGACGGTCAAAACGCCGTACGCGCTGACCGCCGGACCTGACGTCGAATGTTGCCAGATATCTCGCATATAAAGAGCCGCCTTGGGGTCGATTCCGAGCTCCGAGAGATTGAGAATCACGGTTTCTGAAGCCGCCCCCGGGCTAAAAAAGAGGACCGCCTGGCTGCCGTCGAACAATGGCTTGCCGGCCCAGATGCCGACCTTGCCGTCCGTGTGGATGATGTGACCCTGCAGACCCAACGGGTCTTGGTCAACCGCGATCG
>PMCY01000197.1 GCA_003154255.1 Candidatus Aminicenantota bacterium
TAAATCGCAAAAAGGTTGCGGGTGAGGGGGGCTCAGGGGGAATTGGAGGAAAACACGCGGATTTTCCCCGGCGAGGAAAATCCGCTCCGACGCTTCGGCTTCGCTCTCCTACTCGCTTTGTCAATAATAAATTTACGAAGGAACCATGCCCGCTCGGCCTACGCACGGGCTTTCCCCCAACTCCCCCTTGGCCCTTTAATAAAAATCGGAGCATATAGGAAAATCATACAATCGACTCCGTGGTATTCCTTGGGCGGTCCGTTGTTTGTCCTGCAGCAATTAATTATAATGATCGCGAATTTTATCGAGGAGCACGCGCCGCAATGAAATATTCCGATTTCCGCAGCGACACCGTCACCAAGCCCACCGACAAAATGCGCCGGGCCATGGCCGAGGCCGAGGTCGGTGATGACGTCATCGGCGTCGACCCGACCGTCCAAAAGCTCGAGACCCTGGCCGCCTCGATCATGGGCAAGGAAGCCGCTCTTTTTTGTCCCTCCGGCACCATGGGCAACTCCATCGCCGTCAAGACCTGGACGCATGAGTTGCAGGAAGTCATCGTTGAGGCCAAGTCCCATATCTTCAATCTCGAATCGACCCATTTGACTTTTATATCCCGGGTTACGCCCCGGCCGCTGGCATCCAACCGCGGAGCGATGGATCCGGATGAAGTGGAACGGGCCATCAAAATCCCCAACGTTCATACCCCCGAGACGACGCTCCTCTGTGTCGAAAACACCCATAACAACTGGGGCGGCGCGGTTGTCCCGCTTTCCAATTTCCAGGCCTTGCGCCGAGTCGCCGATCGTCACGGTCTGCGCCTGCATCTGGATGGCGCGCGCATTTATAACGCCAGCGCGGCTTCAGGTGTGCCCGTCCTGGAATACGCCAAGTGCGTGGACTCGATCATGTTCTGCCTCTCCAAGGGCCTCTCCGCTCCGATCGGCTCCATGCTGGCCGGTCCGCGGAACTTCATCGATTTCGGCCGCCGCATCCGCAAGGCCCTTGGCGGCGGAATGCGCCAGGTGGGAATCATCGCCGCCGCCGGCCTCATCGCCCTGACGGAGATGCCGGCCCGCCTGGCCGAAGACCATGCCCGGGCCAAAACACTGGCCCGGGGCATCGCCGGACTGCCCGGCGTGCAGCTGAATCCCGCGGAAATCGAGACCAATATCATCATCTTCGGATTCGAACACCCCCGCTTCCCGGTTCCGGCGTTTGTGGCCGAGCTGGCCCGACGGGGGATCGGCGTTCTGGGGGCTCCGAGCGGCGCGGGAATCCGGATGGTCACGCACAAAGATGTCGATGACGCCGACGTCGAAGCGGCCATCGCCGCGTTTCGGGCGATTCTGGCGGGCTGATCGGTTTCAGCGGAGCTTGGCGGCCAGGATCTGGGCGATATCCCGGACCCGGACGTCGCTCCGCTCTTTGTCCTTGAGCCCATCCCGGAGCATGGTTTGGCAGAAGGGGCAAGCCGTCACCACCTCCGCGGCGCCCGATTCGATCACTTCGTCCGTACGCAGGTGATTGATCCGCTTCCCCAAGGACTCCTCGGTCCACATCAGACCGCCGCCGGCGCCGCAACAGAAGCTGTGTTCGCGGTTATTGGCCAGTTCGACCGGTCTTCCGCCGGCCAAGCGGCCGATCAATTCGCGGGGCGGGTCGAAGAGTCCGTTATGCCGGCCGAGATAGCAGGGGTCGTGATAGGTGATCCGGTGAGGCCCGCCGGATTCGAACCGCAGGCTTCCTTCGGCCGCGAAGGATGCCAGCAGCTCGGCGTGATGCAGGACGGTCACGGACCGCAGGCGGGATTTATCCTCGGCGGAGAGGCCGGGAACGCGGTCCAGCAGGGCCGGGTATTCGTTCTTCAGCGTATTGTACCCATGCGGGCATATGGTCACGATCCTGCGGAATCGATAAGCGGCGAAAAGGGCCAGGTTTTCGGCGGCCAGGGTCTGGAAGAGATATTCGTGGCCCAGTCGCCGGGCGGAATCCCCGCAGCATTTCTCCTCGGCGCCCAGAATGGCGAAATCCACTCCGGCGTTCTGCAGCAGGAGGGCCATGTCGCGGGCGATCGATTTTCCGTCCTCATCGAACGAGCCGGCGCAGCCGACCCAGAAGAGGGTTTCGGCGTTGGGATGCTCAGCCAGGGTCCTCAGGCCCAGACCGGCGGTCCAATCGGCCCGCTTGGCGAATCCGATGCCCCAGGGGTTGCCGTTCGTCTCCAGGTTGCGGAAAAAGGCGTTCAACTCGGCAGGGAAGGCGCTTTCCATGAGAACGCGGCTCTGGCGCGCTCCGACGATCTTCGGAATATGTTCGATCTCCACGGGACAGACATGCATGCAGGCCCCGCATGTCGTGCACGTCCAGATCTCGCCTTCGCTGTGGACGGACGGCACCAGGGCGGGCAGGGCCCCGCGGTCCTTGGCCCGAATGGACTTCTGGCGGTCCAGGAGGTGCTTCTCCATGTTGAAAATGATCATCTTCGGCGAGAGCGGCTTGCCGCTGGCGTAGGCCGGGCAGGCGTCCTGGCAGCGGCCGCATTCCATGCAGGCCAAGGCGTCCAGACGGTCCTTCCAGCTCCAGTCGGCGGCTTTCTCCAGGCCGAAGACCTCGGAATTTTCCAGGTCCAGCGGAGGCAGGGCCCGGCCGGCGTCCGGTTTGCGGAAGACGAGGTTCAGTGAGCCGGAGAACATGTGCAGGTATTTGGAATGGGGGACATAAGCGATGAAGCCGAAAACAATGAGGATGTGCAGCCACCAGGCGATTTTGACATGGGCGGCGACCGCGGCGGCGGACAGCCCGGATGAGGCGATCGAACGGGCCAGGGCAGTTCCCAGAAAAGCCCAGCGCCCGGCGGCCGGATCGGAGGCGACGGCGAAAGCCTCGAAATAAAAGTAGCTGAGGGTGACGAGAATGAGCGCGGCGTAGATGAGCGCCGAATCGCCGCGTGTCGTGGCATAGGCGGGCGGCCGGACGATGAAACGGCGGACGGCGAAATAGGCGACGCCGCACAGGACGAGCACGCCGAAGATGTCCACGGCGGCGGAGAAGAGGAGGCCGAGGCGTGATCCGCCGAAGAGAAAGAAACCGGAGAAGAAGCCCTCCAGCGTGTGGTTGACGGTCATCGTGTCGAAGGTCAGGGCGCCATAGAAGATGAAGACATGCATCAGGCCGGTGAAAAGCCGTTCGTCCTTGAGGGTGCAGCGCTGGAAGAGGATTTTGTAGAGGGCCGCGGCGGCCCGGACGGCCATCCGGTCGAAGCGGTTGTCCGGCGTTCCGGCCCGGATGATCCGGTAGCGCCGGAAGAGGGGGGCCAGGAAGGCTGTGGCCGTGGCCAGCAGGACGAAGGCCAATAGGACTTTTTCGAGCGGCGTGAGCATGGCCGTTTCCTTAGAATTCGAAATTCAATCCGGCCCGGAAGAGTCGAGGGGACTGGATGCGGGTGGCGAAGCGGAGGGGAAATTCGGAATTCGTCCAGGCGCTCTCTTCCGTGGCCTGGTTTTGATTGAAAACGTTGAATACGTCCGCCATCAGGCGCAGCGCGGTCGAGCCGAGGCGGATGCACTTTTCCAGACGGACATCGACGGTCATATTGTATTCGTAACGGGCTTCCCCCCGCGGGTGGGCTTGGATGAAAAGCGGGCCCTGGTTGAGCCCGTCGAGGATGATCTTGCGGGCGAAGGGCTGACCGTCATAGTACTTGGCGACCAGGCCCAAGCGCGTTCCCAACGGCAGGGCCAGGCTGGCGCCGATGCGGATGGTGTAGGCGCGGTCGAAGCGCATCCGGCCGCGGGCGTTGATGGCGTTGTTGGGATCGGTGTAGAGTGAACCAAGAACGCCGTCGTCGTTCTCCCATTCGGTATTGCCCGGATTTGTCGTCCCGACGATCTCCATGGCCGTCAAAGCGGCGTAAAAAAAGAAGCGATCGTTCCACGAGCGGGCCACGGTCAGATCCAGCCCTTTATAGGTCGAAACACGGTTGGCCGCGTCGGCGTTGGTCAGGAGGAAGGCGTCCCGGCCGAGGGCCTCGGCGTTGCGGTTCCAGACGGTGAAGGTCAGGTCGTCCTGGTCGCCGAAAATGCGGTCGTCCCCGTTGTCTTCGAAGATCCGGGCCGTGTAATCCGCCGACGTCACCCCGGTGTTGACGACGGCGATCAGATCGTGCGTTTCGCGCAAGAAGCCGCTCAGCGTCAAGCGCCAGCCCGCGCCCAGATCCTGGAGATAGGAAAGCATGATCTCATTGACATAAGGACGCCGGATGGCCGGGTCGATTGCGGAAAAAGCCGGTCCGTCCTTGCGCAGGAGCGAACCGAGCTCGCCGGCGTCAAGGGCCCCGTTTCCGTTGGCATCCGTCCAGGCATAGATCGAAGAGCCGGGAGCCTGGGGATTACCCCACNNGAAAACGGGATGGTCAGCTCGAGCCGCGGCGACAGCGACAGCCAACGGATGTTTGCCGTTCCATTCCAACCCAGAGTCCAGTCGGCGTTCACTCCGGCCCGCAGGGTGAAGAAGTCGAAGAGAGTGATCGTGTCCTGGAGGTAAGCGTTGGCATCGAAGGTTGAAGCCTTGAACCGGAAGGCCGCGTCGAAGAGGGCCGCCTCGACGGCCTTGCTCCCTTCATAGAAAAGCTGGAGGTTGCCTGGGATTTCGCGGGTGTAGGTCCCTGTTGCCAGGCGCGCCTGGATCCCGTATTCGAGGCGATGATCGGAGGGCCCGAGTCCGGTCCATAGGGACGATCCGTCGAAGGTCAGAACGAGCTTGTGCTGGGAGGCGCCGTCGAGCTCCGCGGGCGCGCCGCTTCGGGCGGTTTGAAAAAGATCAAGGCGGGGGATATCCGAGATCCCGGGCTGGAGATGGTTGACATCGGAGGAGAGGGCCCAGCTCAGGCCGAAACGGCGGTAGGACGCTTGGCCGGGCTTGGACTCGTAAATGATTTGGAGGACGTTGCTCAGGGTGAGTCGCCGCGTCGTGGCGGCCCAATCCACGGCTCGTTCGGCGCCCGCCGAATCGTCGGACGCGGACTGGCCGGCCCAGAGGATTCTTAGAACGTCCCGGGTCATGGGAATCTCCAGGTTGAAGAGGCCCGAAAAAAGGCTGGAACGGTCTTCCGGCCCGAATCCGGTGACTTTCCGCCCGGCCGATTGCACCGACCAGGAGGTGAAGAAGGTCGTTCCATTCGCTCCGAACGGGCCCGAAAGATGGACGTTGGTGTCCATCATCCGGTTGACAGTGTCGCTTTCGGTCATGTTTTCGAGGCGGAGAGCAGGCGTGATGTTGTCGCCGCTCATGGATTTATCGGAGTAGAAACCCCAGACGCCGCCGTGGAAATCCGGTGTTCCCGCTTTCGGGGTTAGAGACAGCTGCCCGCCCGGCGAAAACGCCCAGGCCGGAAAAGAAGCGGTCGTCGAGCCGATGGCCCGGAGGCTGAAAACATCCGGCTGCCATAGCGGCTGTCCTGAGTAGAACGGATCGCCGATATCCATGCCGTTGAGGAGATAGACATTCTGTTGCCAGGACACACCCCCCCGCGCGCCGAACAGCACCGGCCGAGTCCGCCATAGCCCCCCCACATCGATGCGATTGGTCGTGGCCGAGAAATCCATGTTCTCCAGAATCGAGCCGATGGAATTGCCGAAAGGGAGGGCGGCGATCTGCGGAGCGGTGATCGTTGTTTGCGCGCCTAAAGACGAATCGTCGACCGCTTCGGTCGACGATTGGGCGGGATCGAGTGAAACCGGGGCGATGATCAGGACAAGGTAAATATCGCTGGAAACGGAGACGGAAATGTCTGGCCGGACCGCGCGCCCGATCCGGTCGCGCTCCGCTCGGACGGTGTAGCGGCCGGGGGCCAGAGCCAGGAATTGAAAGACGCCTTGGGCGTCTCCGATGACTTCGACCGGCACAATCCGCTCGTCCTGGTCGATGAGGATGATCGACGGGCCAGAGACCGGCGCTCCCCGTCCGTCCACGACCCGGCCCCAAATTTTTCCGTCGGCGGCCGCGGTCAAGGCCGGAATGGACGAGAAGGCCAGGGTCATCAGCGCACCGAGGACGCGGAGGAAAGTGCGGTTCATTTCGGGAGGCGACTCCTGCGGTAAAAATTCTCCATATTCTCTAATGCCGGGAACGGACTGTCAAGAAGGAGGACTGGGGGACGTGCGATCCGAGACTGGCGAAATTTCCGCATCAGCGCTTACCCCCGCATCCCTCGCCCCCTCAAAAGAAATATCGATCCGGATCTTTTTCTCATGGAGGGGTTTGCCTTCCCATCCTCTTGGCCTCCTTTACGAGCCCGCGCTCAAACCCTCGCTTTCGCCTAGGGCTGGCAAAGCCCGCCCCCTCTTGCGCAGGAAGGGTTGGGGAGATGATATCAATTTTATTAAAGCGGGCGTGGGCGAGTCGTTAGCCCCCCGGCCTGAATGCTTCCTTGAGACGGCGGTTCGCAGCATCGGAGAGGGAAGCCGGCCGCAGGGGTCTTGAAATGCGGCGATGAGTTCGATAATGTTAGTTTCCTTTCGATCCCGGTTTCGCGGAGGATATGCGCATGACGGAGAACAAGAAGGATATTGCCATCGTGGGCGCNNCGCGTCGGCGGCACCTGCATGAACTATGGCTGCATCCCGACCAAGCATCTGCTTCACCAGACCAAGGTCTTTCTCGAGGCGACGAAAAGCAAGATCCTCGACGGCCCCCTGACCCAGATCGTATGCAATTGGGCCCGGGTCCAAGAAGAGAAGAACCGGGTCGTCGACCGGCTCGTCCGCGGCGTCGAACTGCTTCTTCAGCGGGGCGGGATCGAAGTGGTCAAAGGAACGGCCCTGCTGCGGGAGGATCATTCTTTGGTCGTCCGCGGCGGGGGCGGCGAGAGGGTCTTCGAGGCCGGCACGATCATCCTGTCCAACGGCAGCCGCGCGGCCGATTTGCCCTTCCTCAAGGCCGACGGCCGTTCCATCGTCAGCAGTCTCGAAGCCCTTTCCTTCGAGGCGGTGCCCAAGTCCATGCTCGTCATCGGAGGCGGGGCCATCGGACTGGAAATGGGCACGATCTATAGCCGGCTGGGGACGGAGGTTCAGGTTCTTGAAATCCTGCCCCAGATCCTCCCCGGCAGCGACCGTGAGCTTGCCGCCCGGTTGGAAGTCCTGCTCAAGCGACAGGGCTTGAAGATCCATACCCAAATGAAGATCGAGCAGGCCGTGACGGCCGACGGCCGGGTAACGCTCAAGGGCGTTTCCTTAAAATCCGGACAACCCTTCGAATTTTCCGCCGAGCGCGTCCTTCTTTCGGCCGGGCGGAAACCCAATTCCGACAGGCTTTTCGCCGGGGCGCCGTTCCTGTCCCTGACCCGCGGCGGTTACGTCCAGACGAATTCCCTGCTTGAAACGCCCGCGCCGGGCGTTTATGCCATAGGTGATCTCATCGGAGGCAAGCTCCTGGCCCATAAGGCCTCCCACGAAGGCCTGGCCGCGGCGGCCAATGCCGCGGGCGCGCGGGAAACCGTCCGCTACGGGGCCCTGCCCATGGCTGTTTTCACCGATCCCGAGTTCGCCTCGGTCGGCCTGACCGAGGATGAAGCCCGGGCCCAGAGCGACGATGTCCGAACAGGTCTCTTCTCTTTTCAAGCCAACGGCCGGGCCCTGACCATGGACAGCCCCGAGGGGATGGTTAAAATCGTCGCCGGACGCGACGACCGCATCCTGGGCGCCCATATCCTCGGTCCATGCGCCAGCGACCTGCTGGCCGAGCTGACCCTGGCCATGACCCGGAACCTGACGGTGAAGGACGTCGCCGATTCGATCCATATCCATCCGACATTATCGGAAGCGGTGATGGAAGCGGCCCTCAAAGTCCGCGGGGAAGCCATCCACGCCGTGAATTGAAGGACGGAAGGCGGGGCAGCGCCGGCGCTTGCAATCGCGGAATCATTCCGCTAAAATTCCCAGCCGCAGAAAAGGAAAGGCATGCTTCCGATCGTCCTCACGTTCGCCGTATTCGGACTTCTGGGCGTCGTTTTGCTGTTCGTCAACGCCCTGCTCGGCCCGAAGCGGACCAACCCGGCCAAGGAAACGCCTTTCGAGTGCGGCAGTCCGCCGCTGCAGAAGGATATCGGTCCCTTTCCCATCAAATTCAGCCTGATCGCCTTTCTCTTTCTGCTATTCGACGTCGAAGCCGCGTTTTTCTTTCCCCTGGCGCTCATCGTGAAGGAGGCCAAGGGCCCGGCGCTCGCGGCGCTGGTCGTATTTACCGCAGTGATCGCCGCCGGTTTCGCCTATGCCTGGCGCAAGGGGGCCTTCGAATGGGAATGACGGATGTCCGGTAATTTCGTCACCACCCGGTTCAACGCGGCGCTGGGCTGGGCCCGCAAATTCTCGCTTTTCCATTATCCCTATGTCACGGCTTGCTGCGGGATGGAATATATGTCCACGGCCTGCGCCCATTTCGACATTGACCGCTTCGGCGCGGGCTGGACGCGCTTCTCGCCCCGCCAATCGGACCTCATCCTGGTCGTCGGAACGATCCCCCATAAGCTGGCCCCCGTTCTGAAGACGGTCTACGATCAGATGACCGAGCCCAAATGGGTCATCGCCTTCGGCGCCTGCACCCTGAGCGGCGGCATCTACGATAATTACGCCGTCGTCCAGGGTATCGACCAGATCATCCCCGTGGACATTTATATCCCGGGCTGTCCGCCCCGTCCCGAAATGGTCCTGGACGGATTGCTCAAACTTCAACAGAAAATCCAGACGAGCGAACCGGATTGGAGATGGAAGAAGAAAAAATCCTAGACGCCCTGCGCCAGGCTTGCCCCGACGCGGTGCTGTCCGCCGAAGTCTCCCTGGGCGACGCGGTGGCCGTGATCCGCGGGGAATCCCTGACGGCCGTGGCGGAATTCCTCCGCGGGGCCCCTCTGAGCCTGACCTTTCTTCTGGACCTGACCTGCGTCCATCATCCCGGCCGCGTGGAAGCATTCGAGATGGTCTATCACTTTCTTTCGCTGGATACGAATGCCCGCATTCGGATCAAAGCCGGCCTGCCGGCGGAAAACCCCGAAATCGCGTCTCTGACCGGAATGTGGAAAAACGCCTCCTGGTTGGAACGGGAAGTCTTCGACATGTTCGGGGTCCGTTTCGCCGGGCATCCCGATCTGCGCCGTCTTCTTCTCTACGAGGGGTTTGAAGGCCACCCTTTGCGCAAGGATTATCCCCTNNGCCCGAGAGCCTCCTTCTCAACATGGGGCCGTCCCATCCGGCCATGCATGGAACGATCCGTATCATGCTCGAGCTCGACGGCGAGCGGGTTTTGAGCTCCGAAGTCGAGATCGGATACCTCCACCGCGGCTTCGAGAAGACCTGCGAAAACAAGTCCTATTTCAACCTCCTCATCTACACCGACCGCCTGAATTACGTTTCGCCGCTCATCAACAATCTGGGGTATGTCATGGCCGTGGAGAAGCTCTGCGGCCTGGTCGTCCCCGAGAAGGCCCAGATCATCCGCGTGCTGATGAGCGAACTTTCGCGCGTTTCCGATCACCTGACCGCCCTGGCGGCCATGGCCATGGAAAGCGGCGCGTTCACCGTGTTTCTTTATAAGATGAAGGCCCGCGAATTCCTCTGGGACGTCATCGAGCAGACCACGGGCGCGCGCATGACGACGTCTTATATCCGGATCGGCGGCGTGAGGGCCGATCTCCATGCGGACTTCGCCGGGGCCTGCCGCCGGGCCGTGGCCGAAACGCACAAAGTTCTCAAGGACGTCCATGGCCTGCTGGACAAGAACAAGATCTTCCTCGATCGGACCCGGGACATCGCCGTCATGAGCCGCGCGGACGCGGTCTCCTACGGCTGGACCGGCCCCTGTCTCCGCTCGACCGGCATCCCCTATGATATCCGCAAAGCCCGGCCTTATCTGTTGTACGACCGGCTCGATTTCGAGGTTCCGGTGGGGGAGCGGGGTGATAATTACGACCGTTACATGGTGCGGATGAAGGAGATGGACCAAAGCCTGCGGCTGATCGAACAATGCGTCGGACTTCTGGAGA
>PMCY01000020.1 GCA_003154255.1 Candidatus Aminicenantota bacterium
GCCGTCCAGGTCTTCCGAAATCCGGCGTTTCATTCTTTCACAGCGCATGGCGCGCCTCCATCAAATACGGCCCAAGCTTGGCTTGCAGCATTTTGCGGGCCTTGTGCATTCTCCAGGAGACCGTGTTCTCCGAACAGCCCAGGATTTTGGCCGCCTGGCCATGGGACATTCCCTGGTTGACGACCAAGTTGAACGCCGACCGATAGGGCAGGGCCAGGCTTCCAATGGCGTCGTCGATCCTGTCTTTGAGTTCGCGGTTCAGGGAATCCCCCTCCGGGGACGCGGCTTCATATCCGGCCTTGTCGAAGACGGCCGATTTATCCTCGAAAGACTCCGTGCCTTTCTCCTTCCCCTTTTTTTTCAGGAAGTTGAGGGTCAGATTGACGGCGATCCGGTAGACCCAGGTATAGAATCCGGATTGCCGTTTGAAGTTTTTCAAGGACCGATAGGCGATCATGAATGTTTCCTGGGTCAAATCCCCGGCGTCTTCCTGGTTGCGCGTCATACCCAGGATGGTATGGTATACCTTTTCCTGGATCCGCCCGGCCAGCTCGGTGAAGGCATCCAGATCCCCCGACTGAGCCCGCCCGACCAGATCGTCGTCGGCGAAGCGCTCTTTTTGTCCGCTCATGAATTTAGACAGCCTTCGGCCCCGATCCTTGGATCAAGTCTTTCTTCTCACGCCCTTTAGACGCCGGACGGACCGATTTCCTTCAAATCCGGCGAAAATCAATACGCGACTAGACCCGCTCGCTTGAGGAGCTCCAAATAAGAAAGAACGGCTTCCAAGGGTGTTTCCTGGCGGAACTGGGTATCGAGCATTTTTTTGATATCCAAGGCGCTGTTCCGCCCGTCGCAGAGAAGCTGGATCTCCGAAGCGGACCTCTGGGCGGACCGATCCGGAGCCGGACCACCCTGGGCGGCCTTCATCGCCTCCTGGATAGCCGCCTGGTAGCCCTGGTAGCCGCCTTCTTTAATCTTAGGCAGTGGGCGGGGAACGATGCGGGCGGCTTTCTTCTCGCTTTCCGAGGGCTTGAGATCGACCGGCTTCAGGCTGAGCGCGGAAGCCGAAAGGCGCATACTCTGATCGATCGTCCTGATTTGGGCTTGGGCCATGGCGCCGACCGTGGCCTTCCATTCGGCCATCGGCGCCCCGAAGGCGGCCTTATCGAGAACGAGCTGGAGCACCGAATCCAAAGTAGCCCGCTCGTTGACCGCGGCCGCCTCGAGATACCCGCGGGCCCGTTTATAAGCCGCTTCGAAACCGGATTTATCGGCGCGCTGGAGCTCCTCCAATCCACGGGCCAACTGATGGCCGAGCCGGGCCGCCGCGTTGGAGACGATCTCGCCGGCGATCCGGGCGGCCAGGGCGTCATCCGCCGCGGCGATGGTATAGGCAGCCGCCGCGGTGATGACGGCGGCACGCCGGAGCTGGGTCGGGTCGAGCTTGTCCGGCCGGTCCTGCGACGTGTGATACCACTGGTCGGGCCAGGTATTCATGACCACGCCCGGGACGCCGATCCCCCAGTCGTTGAAAACTTCATGGTCGGAGGACCCGAAATGAGTGCCGATATAGTAGTACATCGGCTCTTCCGAGCCGGTAGGCGACACGATTCGTTTGGGAAACGCGCCGCTCATTCCATTGGTCACATAGGAGCGCTGGGTCTCGCCCACATAGCGGTAATAATTCTCCATCACATCGTTGAGATAATGGGCGTTTCCGTAGGTCGTCCGCATCATGGTGAAGAAGGCCAAGCTCTTGGTCAGCCGGACGCCGACCATGTCCAGGTTGATGTCGCACAAAGTCCGGCGCATTTGCTCGGCGTTGGCCTTGACATAGGGGACGGTACCGGAAAATTCGGGCACCCAGAGGAAACGGATGGTCCGCCGGGGCTTGGGCAGACGCCCCTCGCGGATCAGGGTCTGGAGCGTCCGGGCGGCCTCCAGGATGGCCGCGCAGCCGGAGAAATTGTCATTGGCATCCTGCTTAATCAGGCCCTCGAACAAATGGGCGGTCAGGATGATCTCCTGGGCGTTCGCATCGGTCCCGGGGATCGAAGCCGTGACATCCTGCATGTCGTACTTCCGCGTTGAGGACTGAACTTCGGCGTGGACGGTGATCTTCTCGCCCCGCTTCAGTCGGTCCCGGAGGAGGACGCCTTCGCGCGGAGGCAGGCAGAAAGCGAAACGGGTGGTCCCGCCGCCCCGGCTGTAGAGCCCGCCCCAGGGAATGAGAAGAGGATCGAAGAGCGGCCGCGGCGAGGAAAAGGAGATGACCCCGGCGGCGCCCTTGGCCTGGCAAGCGATGTTGTGGACCATGCCGGGAGAGCCCGACGTGACCACAATCTTGTCCTTGACGTCCAGCCCTTCGAAATCCTTGAGCTCCCCATCACCCGCCCAGACAAGGTCGGCGGTGACGTCGGCGGGCATGCTCCCCTGGGCCAGCGCGGCCCGCAGGTCGGTGTAGGAGGCGATCTTCTGGCGGCCGGGCTTGACCTCCCACAGCTCGCCCTTGATCCCTTCCCAGGTCTCGCCGCCCGGGAAACGGAGGATGGCCGCGCCGGCCAGGCCGTACTCTTTGGCCTGGTCGAGGATGTACTGGGCCTCAAACAGGTTGCCGGTATACTCGGAGGC
>PMCY01000205.1:0-7443 GCA_003154255.1 Candidatus Aminicenantota bacterium
GCACGGCGATCTTGAGGGATTTTTCGAAGGGGATCGGGACGAAGCTGTTGCCCGCGAACGGCTCGCCGCCCCAAAAGCCGCGCTTGGCATAGCTCGAAAGTGGGGCGGGGAAGAGGGGATTCTTGCCCTTATAAAAATCGACTTCGTTGATTTCATAGCGCGGACGGGATTCGCCGTCGAAAGTGAATTTAAGCACGGCGGCCGGGTCGAAGGCCGTGCCCCACAGGCTGCGGATGCAGCCCGGGCCGGCCGCGTCGAAGATGACATCATCGCCGTTTATGTCCTTATAGAGCGGCCAATCCGCGTCACCGTTGAGGCCCTTCTTGTTGTGGCTGGAGAACTGCTCCACCCTCACGCCGTCCGGCACGCGCAGGAGCCGCTCGAGCAGGGCATTAGCGGGACGGGGGCGAAATTTACTGTCCTGGGGACGCGCGGCGGAAGCGGCGGACGCGGCCAGGATGAGAACGAGAATCAGTGCCGATAGGAAGCGGTTGTTCATGGCCGAATCTTGGTGAATTGAGGGCTTCGAGTCAAGGGGCCGGCTGAACCGATCGGTCCGGCGATTGGAAGACCAGACAGGCTTCGCCCAATGGCCTTTTGAAACGGGGATCGATCTCTTGGACATGGATAGCGCCTTGACCCGTTTTCTGGGACAGAAAAAAAAGAACCGGCCGTCGGCGAATCCCCTTGGAGTGATGATTTCGTTATAAACCCCGCTCTCGGGCAAGTCAAAGAGCGGCTTGAATGCCCGGGAAGAGACGGTCCAGGGTATTTTTCAGCATTTCCCGGGAGATGGGTTTTTCAAGAACGATGTCGGCGCCGCTGTTGCGGGCCTCGTTCTGAAAAGCGTAATTCTTGAGGGCGGTGATGATCACCAGCTTGACCCCGGCAAGCTCGGGATCGGCCTTGATCCTGGCACAGACGCCGAGTCCGTCGATGCGAGGGATCAGCAAATCGGTCACGACCAAGTCGGGTTTTTCACGGGAAACGCAATCCAGTCCGGAGGCGCCATCGGATGCCGAGACCACGTTGAATCCGGCGTCGGAGAGGAAGCGGGTCAGCATGGACACCGTCACCGTGTCATCATCGATCACGACCGCTTTTTTGGGCATGCGGCGATCCTTTTGAAGCCGGAGTCCATTGTATAAGCCCGGACCGGCGGAGGCAAGAAAAATCGGCGGAATAAAAATACGGGCCGCTCCGAACGCGCGTTGCGCCGGGATTCCGAATTGGATTACCATAGCCGGGAAATCAAAGTTTTGACGAGGGAATCGTGAATCGGATCCGGCGCGACGGTCCGGCGATTTGGCTGAGCGGGGTCTTCTTTCTGGCGGCCGTTCCCGCGGCAGCGGCAAAGGCCCCTGCGCCGACGGTCATTACAGTCCGGTCCCTGCTCAAAGAGATGGCCGATTTCGAAATCCTGGCTCAACGGCCTCGCCCGTTCTTCAAACAGGCCATGGCCAGCAGTTACAGCCGCGAGAGCCACAAAGGCGGCGAGGCCTGGTTCGACAATAGGGACGTCGGCCAATACGAACGGACAGAGATGAACGCCGGGCGGAAAGAGCACGTCCTGGCCGATCTCCGCGGACCCGGCGCGATCACCCGTTTCTGGTCGGCCAACCCCGATCTGGCCAACGCGGTGCGGTTTTATTTCGACGGCGAAGCGCGCCCCCGCTTGGAGATTCCTCTGTCTTCGCTCTTCACCGGCCGGACGCCGCCCTGGGGACCTGAATTTTCATACATCAGCGGCACGGGCGGCAATCTCTACTATCCGATCCCTTTCGGCGCCGCGCTCAAGATCACCATTGAGGAAAAAGACAGACCGGTCCGACTGTACTACGAGATCGGCCATCGCGCCTATCCGGAAGGGACGGTCGTCGAAACCTATGATCCCTCGCGGGCGTCGAACTGGGCGGGCGCGCAAGCCGAAACGGCCCGGGACTTCAGCCATCCCAAGCCCGCGGCCGCGCCCGCGGCGAAGCTTCAATCGGCGCGCCTGATAATCGAACCCGGGAAGACGGCGGAATTCCCCGGATTGAAGGGGGAGCAGGCCGTCTATGAGTGGTCCGCCCGGATTTTGGAGACGCACGAAAGCCGGAATTGGTCCGATCCGAAACGGCCTCACAACGCCTGGCGCAATTTGATCCTGGACATCGACTTCGACGGCCAACGAAGCATTTCCGTTCCGCTGGGGGACTTTTTCGGCTCGGCCCCGGGCGTCAATCCCTACGAGAACTTCTTTTTCGCCGTGGCCGCCGGCGGCACGATGACCAGCCGCCTGCTGATGCCGTTCAAGAAAGAAATGCGCTTGCGGTTGACGAATACGGGCCCGATCGCCTATTCGATCGAACTGAAGGTCCTGGCGGGGCCCCGGCTTTTCACCGAGGGCGCCTATCATCTGCGCGCTCAATGGGGGACCCTGACTCGAGACTCTTGGCCTTTTTTCGATGTGAATTTTCTGGACGCGAAGGGGGAGGGCAAGGTCGTCGGAACGGTCTACCAAATTGCCAATCCGACCCTGATCTGGTGGGGCGAAGGCGACCAGAAGATCTTCGTCGACGGCGAGCCGTTTCCCAGCACGTTCGGGACGGGCACCGAGGATGATTATGGGTTCGCCTATGGAGATAATCATCCCTTCGTCCGCCCCTTCCATGCCCAAACGCGGGTCGACGGCCCCTGGAGCGGGGGGCATATCAGCCTGAACCGCTGGTACGTTCTGGACGCCTTGCCGTACCGATCCGGCCTGCGCTTCGACGAAGAGATGTGGCATTGGATGCCCTGCCGCCCGACCTGGACGCACGTCATTTATTGGTATGCCGCTCCGGGGACGCCGGGACCGCGGGCGGTTGATCGGACCAAACTGGCCCCGCGGGATCTGGGCATTCGCGAGGACATGCTTGAGCCGCTGGAAGGCGAGGCGCTCGGTCATGAGGAAACGGGCGGGGCGGCAAAAAAGGAGCGCCTGGCCAATTGCTCCGGAGCTGAGCATCTGGTCTGGCGCGGGGCCAAGCCCAGCGATAGGCTGACGGTCCATTTTCCCGTTCCCACGGCCGGCCGCTATTCCATCGAAATCAATCTTTGCATGTCGCCGGATTACGGCCGCTATCGCCTCCTGGTCAACGGCCGTCGGGCGCTCCCTTCGGTGGACGGCTATTCGCCGAAGCTTTTCTGGCAGCAGGCGCGTCTGGGCGTTTTTAACCTTCTCCAAGGCGACAACGTCCTGACGGCCGAGACGCTGGAGCCCAATGGGGCGGCCAAACCCGGCAATCTTTTCGGGCTTGATTACGTTTTCCTGATCAAAAAATAGGAGGGCAGACATGGGTCCCGAAAATCGCGCGTCTTCATTCGAACCACGGCCGCATCATTTTGTCCTGGGGTTCTTGGCGGGGATTATCCTGGCGGCGGGTTTGGCCGCGGGGGAGGACGGCCGGGAGGGGTGCACCGTTATCGGCGTCGGGCGTCTGGCTTCGGTCGACGGCTCGGTTATCACCTCGCACACCGACTGCTGCAGCGAATGCCGGATCCAGATCGTCCCCGGCCGCACGTTTCCCAAAGGGTCCTTGGCTCCCGTCCATTGGGGAATGGTCTATTTCGGCGGCGACGATGACCGCCGGGCCCTGCCTCTCGGTGATTTCGGCAAAGTGATCGGGCAGATCCCGCAGGTTGAAAAATCATACACGTACTTCCATACCGGCTATTCCCAAATGAACGAGCGGCAATTGGCCATCGGCGAGAGCACATGTTTGCAAAAGCCCGAGCTTGACGTGCCGTATGTCGAGGGCGTCACCCGCCAGATCATGACCATCGAGCAAGCCCAGGTCTTTGCCCTGGAGCGCTGCACGAAGGCCCGCGAAGCCGTCCGGCTTATCGCTTCGCTGATCGAAAAATATGGATTCCTGCCCTCCTGCGGCGGATCGGAAGCCCTCTGCATCGCCGATCCGCGCGAGCTGTGGGTCCTGGAGATCTTCAGCGTCGGGCCGGAATGGACGCCCGAGAGCGGCAAGCCGGGAGCGATCTGGGCGGCCAGGCGCGTCCCGGATGACCACGTCGTCGTCATTTCCAATTATGTCCGCCAAAGGGAAATTGATCCCAAAAATCCGGACACACTGGTTTCGTCCAATTATATGAAGGAAGCGGTGGACCGCGGCTGGTACGATCCCCGGAGCGGCAAGCCTTTCATCTGGCAGGACGCCTACTCTCCCTCCATCAAGGAAGGCAATCTCAGCCGCCTCTGGCTCATCTACAGCACCATCGCTCCGTCGTGGAAGGCCTGGCCCAAGCGGGCCCTTACCGACGCCGCCGGGCCGGGCACGTTTTACGCCCAGCCCATCGAGGGCGCCGAGTTCTATCCGTTCTCGGTCAAGCCCGATAAAAAGCTGGGCGTTCGGGAGGTCCTGGCTTTCCAACGCTCGACATTTGAAAACACGATCTACGACATGACCCGCGATCCGTCCTGGCTCGTCTCGAACGGCGGGAAGCTGGAGAAGAGCATCATGGCCACGCCGTTCCTGGCCCCGGAGATGGAGCGGGTCCTGCGCATCCGCCATCACCGGACGATCGCCACCGAGGGCTATGGCATGGTCGCCCAGCTGCGGTCCTGGCTGCCCGACGCCATTGGCGGTATCTATTGGTTCTACGTCGACAATCCTTTCGTCAGCGCCTATGTCCCTGTTTACGCCGGGGTCAAAGACGTGGCCGATTCCTACAAGAATTACGACTTCGCCGCTTATAGCGAGAATTCGGCCCGTTGGGCGGTCGATTTCGTGGAGAAACTGATGCTCCTGCGCTGGCAGTCCGCGGTCAAGGATCTGCACGAAGCCCGGGATCCCGTCGAAGACGGTTTCTTTGCCGAACAGGCCGGAGTCGACGCCCGGGCCCAAGAGCTCCTGGCCAAGGACGTCACGGCGGCACTGAAATATCTGACCGACCTGACCGTCTCGCGGATGGAAAAGGTCGTCCGGCTCTTTCGTGAGCTGCGGAACAAGCTCCTGACCAAATACTCCGGCGATTTCGTTTGATCCGACGCGGCCTTCGCCGTCGGACGCGCGCTCCTAATATGTGACTCCGCTGCCGATCGGGTAGGCGTCGCTGATCCGGATGGGCAGCTTGCCTCTCGGTTTGAGATCTCCCTTGAGCGTCTTGATGAACGAATCGAAGTAAACCGCCTGGTTGCCGAACCAGCCTTTTTCGCCGTAGCCGATGAGATATGCGGCGACGGCGGGGATCTTCCGGATGAGATGCGGGTTTCCGTAGGTCATAGCTACGACCGCTCCGGGTTTGGCGGCGATGATCCTGTTGAGGAAGGCCAGATCGCTTTCGCGGAACGGCGCGGCGTCGCCCAACCGATTGCGGGCCGTGAAGAGCGATAGAACGACTACATCGGCCCCGGAGACGGCCGCCCAGACTTTATCATAATAGGCCGGATCCAGGTCGGGCCGCAGGGCGAAGCTGGCCGATCCGGGGAAAGCCGCGGCCAGCTTGGCCGCCAGCGCCGCCGGGGCCGGATCGCCGTCCGCTTTCTGGACGCTGATGTTCACCATCCGAGCCGTCCGTCCGGCGGCCAGGGGCAGAAGTCCATCGTTTTTAAGCAGGGTCAGCGACTTGTCGGCCGCCTCCTGGACGATCGCCGCATGCTCGGCCGTGCCGACAAATTCCCCGATCTTGGATTCATCGACGAAGCGGTTTTTGGGGAGCTCCAGACGGGCCTTCAGGACGAGGAGCTTGCGGGCCGATTCCTCGATCCGTTTTTCCGTCAGCCGGCCCGAGCGCACCGCGGCGGCCACGGCGGCGATCGTCGCCGCGGGGTCCTTGGGTTTCAGGATGATGTCGTGGCCCGCTTCCAGGGCCTTGATGGCCACTTCCTCGGCGCCGAAACGCTTGATGACATGGTCGTACCACAAATCGTCGGACGTCACGATGCCGCGGAATCCGAGCTTGCCCTTCAGCCAGTCCGTGATCAGCTTCTTTTCCACGCTGGCCGGAAGCTCCGAGCCGGCGGTCACTGAGGGGACGGCGATATGCTCGCTCATGACGAAATCGACGCCCGCTTCGATGGCCAGCCGGAAGGCCTTGAATTCTTGCGCTTCCACGGCTTCGGCCGGCTTTGAAATCCAGCTCCAGAGCGGCGATTGAGGCATGGCTTCGACATCGCCCCGGCCGGGAAAATGCTTGGCCGTGGTCAGCATGCCGTTGTCGTGGTAGCCGCGCACATAGGCCTTGAGCAGCCGGCCCATGAGCTCCAGGTTGCCTCCGAAAGANNCCGGCCGCGGCGAAGCCCATGTTGGCCGGATATTCGCTGGCGCCCGTGACCTGCTGGCCCGGGCCACCCTCGAAATCCGCGGAAATGAGCAGGGGAATGGCCGCTTCCTTTTGCAGACGGTTCAGGAGTCGGGCCAAGTCGCGAGGCGTCCCGCCGTAGAACACGAACATGCCCAGGCCGAGATCGCGGGCCTGGCGGATCCAATTGGCCAGGCGCGGATCGTCGTCCGCGATGTATCCGCCCGCCAGATCGGCGCAAACGATCTGGGCGATCTTCTTCTCCAGGGTCAGGCCGGCCAGGGTCTTCTCGGCCCAGGCCGAGGCTTCGTCGGAGATAGGGCGAACGGCAGGCTTTGGCGGCGTCGGAGTTCGTCCGTCNNATCTCGTTCGGTCTACTTTAATTCAGCGTTTGGACGGACGCAAGACTGGATCGCTTCGTATTGACGGTTTTCCCCCGGGGCGCTATAGTCTCGGCATGACCGATACAGCGGGCCTTCGGCCGGGTTTCCGCTGGACGCATACGGGTGCCGTCTTCACCGTCTACAGCCGGCATGCCGAACGTGTCTGGCTGATGCTCTTCGACAGCCTCGATGCCGCGGCCCCCGATCGGGAAATTGCGCTTGATCCGGATCTTCACCGCCGGGGCGATTTCTGGACAATCGAGGTCGAGGGCGTCCGGCCCGGGCAAGGCTATCTCTTCCGCATGGACGGCCGCCTCGGCCTGTTCGATCCCGACCAGTGGCTCCTCGATCCCTACGCCCGGGCCGTCCACACCGGCCGGGGCTGGGGCGAATGGACCGGGCTCGAGCCCGGCCTCTGGCCCCGCAACGGCGCGGCCTTCCCCAAAGGCCTGCTCCTGGCCCAAGACGATTACGATTGGGCCGGCGACCGTCCGCCGGGGACGCCGCTGGCCGATACGGTGATCTATGAAGCCCACCTCCGCGGGTTCACCGCCCACCCGAATTCGGGTGTCGTCCATCCCGGCACGTACCGGGGCTTCGCCAGGAAAATCCCCTATCTCAAGGGACTTGGCGTCACGGCCATCGAATTTCTGCCTCTCCATGAATTCAACGAGATGGAATTTTTCCTCCAGAATGGGCCTCGCTGCGGCCTGCGGAATTTCTGGGGCTACAGCACCCAGTCCTATTTCGCCCCCATGGCCCGCTATGCCTCGAATCGGACCGC
>PMCY01000205.1:7493-11703 GCA_003154255.1 Candidatus Aminicenantota bacterium
ATTGCCTCCGCTATTGGGTCGAAGAAATGCATGTCGACGGATTCCGATTCGACCTGGCCTCGGTCTTCGCCCGCGACGTCGACGGCCGGGTGCTGGAGCGCTCTCCGCTCATCGACCGCATCTCCACCGATCCGAGCCTGGCCGCGGTCAAGCTGTTCGCCGAAGCCTGGGATGCGTCCGGATTGTTCCAGGTCGGATCGTTCCCTCATTCCCGATGGTTGGAATGGAACGGGCTCTTCCGTGATGATGTCCGCCGCTTCTGGGCCGGAGAGCCTCACCGGCTCGGACGTTTGGCGACCCGCCTGGCCGGGAGCGCCGACCTTTACGAGCGTCCCGGCCAGAATCCGCAGAAAGGCGTGAATTTCGTGGCCTGCCATGACGGATTTACTTTGGCCGATCTCGTCCGCTATGCCATTCCCCACAACGACGCCAACGGCGAGGGCGGCCGCGATGGCGAACGATACAACCACAGCGCCAACTACGGTGTGGAAGGACCGACGGACGATCCGGACATCGAGTCCCTGCGCCTCCGCCAGCAGAAAAACCTGCTGGCCACGCTCTTCCTGTCTCAGGGGGTGCCGATGCTGATGGCCGGCGACGAGTGCGGCCGGACCCAACGCGGCAACAACAACGCTTATTCCCAGGATAATGAGATATCCTGGATGGATTGGGATCTGGTCCGCAAAAATAGCGGCCTGCGCTTGTTCGTCCGCGGCCTGATCGACTTCCGCGGGGCTCATCCGGGCTTGCGCCGTGAACATTTTTTCAACGGCAAGGACGGGGGAGAGCATGGGCCGGACATCCGGTGGTATGGGCCGGACGGCGAGAAGCCGGATTGGGAAAATGGGGATGCCTTGGCCTTTCTCGTCGACGGCGATCATCATAATACGGGCGCGGCGGCCGATGACGGTGATCTGCTGATCCTCGTCAACGGCGGCTCGGACGGGCAGGCGTTCTGCCTTCCCGAACGGCCCGGCCGGCCGTGGCGCGTAGCGTGGAGCACCATGGAGACAGAGCCGCGGATCGAAGCCTCCGCAAACGGGCCGATCATCCGCGTCGAAGGCCGCAGCCTGACGTCGCTCCTGGCCCCGATTTGATCGATCCGGTCTCGACGGCGCCTGCGGCCCGCGTGAATCGCTATCTTTTAGGCTTGACTCCGAGGCCGTAGAGGACAACGGTCCGGTCGGCGATGAGCGGCCAGCCGTTCTTCCAGTCGTATTCCTCCAGGCCCGCCGGCATCGGATTGACGCGGAGGACGCAGGCGCCGCGGACACAGGCCCCCGCGTTGTGGTCGATGGCCGGGCTGAAGTCCCAGCCGTCTCCGTATATCTTGGATTTCATCGAACGGTCGGGGCGGCCGGGCTTGGCCGGATCNNCCGTCCGCAACATCGGGAGGAATTCTCTCCGGATACTTCATAAAGGCCCGCTCGGTTCCGGCCAGCGAACGCGGCCCGGCGTAGAAATAGCCCTCTGGGAAAGGTTTGAGAATATCGTCCAGGGTGACATCGATGCTGTAGCCGTCCGGGGCGAAAACGGTGATGCCCGTCGCGCCCTGAAGATCGAGGCCGGCGGCTTTAAGAACGTCGAGCATGTAAACGCCCGTGTAATTCACATAATCGTCGGTCGACTCCTTGGTCGTGTTCATCAATTGGAACTGTTTGCGGGCCGGAAGCTTGTGCAAATCGTCCCAACTAAACCGGACGGTCGGGGCCAGGGTCTGGCCCGGACGGCTGGCCGGATCGCCGGGGAAACGCAGGGCTTCGATTTCGGCGGCGTTGGACGCCCCATCCCCATCGGAATCTTGCGCTTCGATAGCGGCCAATGCCGCGGCGCCCCGTCCGGCTTTCTTATAGGCCAAGCCAAAGGGATTCAAAGTCTCTTCATAGCTCTTAGGCACGCCGGTTTTGTAGCGGGCATTGGGGTAGACGAGGAGATGACAATAGCTGCAGGGGCTGTATTCCCGTTCGGCGTCGGTTCCCCTCGGGCCGCCGCGATGGCAGATCTGGCAATCGTCGAGCCGGGTTCCGGCCGTTTGAGGATACCGGAGAAGGATGGCCTGGGAGTCGGCGCCCACTTTGTGTCCGACGTAGGATCGGGAAACGACTTGCTGGTTTCCCGGCCTTGCCAACAGGGCCGCCGCGGCGACAAACACAATGGTGCCGGCGGCCGCAAAAATGAAGCTCTTACGCATGGCGTACTCCTCGACGAAATGGGGAAGCCGGATCATAGCGCAATCTTCCGCGCGCCGCAAACGGTGCGGCTTTGTCTTGACTCCCGCGGCCGGGCGGGATAAATTCCGGACGACCCTGGAGGCCCGTGATGAAAATGAGGGCGGTTGTTTTTATTTTGATGGTTGCCGCGGTCTTATCGGCCCGAGCTCAGACACCCACACTCATCCAAGCCGCATCAGGCGGCTCGACCTATATGATCCGGAATGCAGCGGGAGAAGCGGCAAGGTTCGAAGTTCCACTCCTGAAAAATGGACTCCGCCCCGATGTCACGATAACAGATGCCGGGGACGGTTGGAGCCGGGTCCGCATGACCTGGCGTCTTGGAAGCGCCCTGCCCCAGGACGAGCTGGCCGTGGTTTTCAAAGCGGCGGGCGATCCGGATTTCTGGTGGGCGCCGCACTTGGCGCCTTATCCGGGGGATTGCATCGCCCAGCACGTTTTCCGTTCACCTGCGCTTATCGTCATGACCGGCCGGCGGACGCTGGTCATCGTTCCCGATCTCGACATCTGCGGCGCCGATCCGAAAACGCCCTGGTTCCTCGATCTCGATGTTCCGGCCAGGACGCTTCGTCTCGGGTTGGGAAAAACGAAAATCGTCGGGCACGTCCAATACCATCAAGCGCCGGGAATGGTCCTCGGCCCGGGCGCCGTCGAACTCGGGTTTTTCGTGGCCGCCTACACGGACGGCCAAAAACCTACCAACCCGTGGTCGCGGGCGACGGATTTCCTGTGGAAGCGCTGGGCCCGGCCGCTCCTGGCCAAGGGCGAGCCGCTCACCGTGCCCATGGACGCCTATGTCCGGCACACCTACAACTGGGCCTTCCGGTCCTGGAAAGATGCCATCTGGCAGGAGCCGACCATAGGGGGGATACGGGTCGGAGCGACGAAGTTCATCGCCAATACCACGGAATCGCCCAATTACAAAGGCCCCATGGATCAGCGGGAATTCCTGTCCCTCTGGAACCAGGCTTGGTTCTCTTCTCTCCGCTCGGCCATCGGCGTGGCCCGCTTTGCCCGGCGGACGAATGATGCCTTTCTGCGCGAAAAAGCGGATCTGACCAAGGCCTTCGCGCTGGCGGCTCCGATGAAGGACGGGATTTTCCCTTCCGTCTATCGGACGGATATGGAGGAGGTCAAGATCGGCGGGACGACCGTTCATCGCTCCAAAGGCTGGGCCACCGGGTATTGGACGAATTCTGACCGAACACCCCGGGAACAGGGAATCACGGATTCCTGGTACCACGTTCTTGACGCCAGTTGGACGGCCCTCCAGATGTTGCGCTGGAACGAGGAGATCGTTCCCGATCCGCGGCTCGTCGCCTATGCCAACGTTTACGCCGAGAAGCTTTTGACCCTCCAGGACAAGAAGGGCTTCTTCCCAGCCTGGCTCGATCCGCAGACGTTGCGGCCGGCCGCGGCTCTGGCGGAATCTCCGGAGACCTCGGCCAGCGTGATGTTCCTCCTCCATCTGGCGCGGGCAACCGGGGAAGCGCGCTTTCGCAAGTCCGCCCTCCGGGCCATGGACGCCCTGCTTGTCGAAGTCGTTCCCGCCGGCCGCTGGGAGGATTTCGAAACCTATTGGTCCTGCAGCGGCTGGGGGAAAAAAGAGTTTTTGGGCAAGCGCATTCCCCGCAATGCTCTTTATAAGAAAAACACCCTGTCCATGTTCTGGACGGCCGAAGCCCTGCTCGAAAGCTATATGGCCACAAAAGACGACCACTATCTGCGCTGGGGCCGCCGCGTCTTGGACGAGCTGTCGATGTATCAGCAGTCCTGGCAGCCACCTTTCATATTCATCCCCGCCCTGGGCGGGTTTGGGGTCATGAACTTTGACGGCGAGTGGAACGATTCCCGGCAATCCTTGTTCTGCGAGCTCTACATGGATTACTACCGGGTCACGGGTGACTCCGTCCTATTCGAGCGGGGAGTGGCGGCGCTGAAGGCGGGCTTCGTCATGATGTACTGCCCGGAGAATCCCA
>PMCY01000182.1:0-905 GCA_003154255.1 Candidatus Aminicenantota bacterium
CTGGGCGGGGTGGAAATCGCCCGCACCGAATGGTACCTCCGGGGGCAGCTGCCCCTGCAGACGCTCAAAGCCGACATCGACTACGGCTTCACCGAAGCCTTCACCACATACGGCCAGATCGGCATCAAGGTGTGGATCTACAAGGGTACCGTGGAAAAACTGAAGATGACGTCGCAGACGGCGGAGGTTGAGGAGATCTAACCATGTTGATGCCGAAGAAAGTCAAGTTTCGGAAGACCTCGCGCGGCCGCATGAGGGGCAAGGCCGAGCGCGGCAGCACGCTGTCGTTCGGCGAATACGGCTTGCAGGCCACGGAGTGCGCCTGGATGACCGCCCGGCAGCTGGAGGCCGGCCGCATCACCATCACCCGGTTCATGAAGCGGCGCGGCAAGCTGTGGCTGCGCAGCTTCCCTTGGAAACCCGTGACCAAGAAGCCCACGGAAGTCCGCATGGGCAAGGGCAAGGGCGACCCGGAGTTCTGGGTGGATGTGATCAAGCCCGGCCGTATCATCTATGAAATCGAAGGCGTCACCGAGGCCGTGGCCCGCGAAGCCATGCGCCTGGCCGCCCAGAAGCTACCCATGTTGACGCGATTCGTCTCACGGGAGAATCGAGAGCTGCGATGAAGATCAAAGAATTGAGGGAATTGGGCCCCGACGAGCTGGAGCGCAAGAAAGGCGAGATACAGGAGCAGATTTTCAAGCTCCGCTTCCAGAACGAGCTGGGGCAGCTGGAGAATTTCGCCAAGATGAACACCCTGCGGAAGGACATCGCCCGGATCGAAACGATCCTCTGCGAGCTCCGGACGAAGGCCTCGGCCTGAAGGAAGTGAACGCCATGACTCCAACGGCGCAAGTACGCAAGACCACCAAAGTCGGCACGGTCATCGCCAAGAAGATGCAGAA
>PMCY01000182.1:924-8092 GCA_003154255.1 Candidatus Aminicenantota bacterium
TCGTCGGCCTCAAGGCCCAGCCGGCGGATCCCGCGATCGGAGAACTGAAGCCATGATCCGACAATACACGATTCTGAAGGTCGCCGACAATTCCGGGGCCCGCAAGATCCGCTGCATCACGCCGCTGGGCGGCGGGGTGGGGCTGGCCTGCTCGATCGGAGACGTCATCAGCGCCTCCGTCCGCGAGGCCGACCCCGACAGCAAGATCCCCAAGGGCAAAGTCATCCGGGCCGTCGTCGTCCGGGCCCGCAAAGAGGTCCGCCGCCGGGACGGGTCCTACATCCGCTTCGACGACAACGCGGCGGTCATCATCGACAAGGCCAACGAACCGGTCGGCACCCGCGTTTTCGGGCCGGTCGGCCGCGAGCTGCGGGAGAAGAAGTTCATGAAGATCGTCTCCCTCGCCCCGGAGGTGCTGTGATGGCTCCGGGCATCCGCAAAAACGATATCGTCATCGTCCGCCAAGGCAAGGACAAGGGCAAAACCGGCAAGGTCCTGCAGATCAAGGCCGAGACGGGCAAGGCCGTCGTGGAACGGCTCAACTACGTCAAAGAGTTCATCAAGCCCGACCGGTCCAAGAACGTCCAGGGCGGGATCATGGACAAAGAAGCGCCCATCCCCCTGTCCCGGCTGATGCTCTACTGCGAAGACTGCCAGACCGGCGTCCGCCCCCGCCACAAGCGCCACGAGGACGGCACCCGGACCCGGGTCTGCCCCAAGTGCGACAACGGGCTGGACCAGGCCAAGTAAGGAAACCGTCATGAGCCGATTGAGCGACCACTACAAGAAAACGGTCATGCCCGAGCTGCAGAAAGAGCTCGGCATCACCAACACCATGGCCGTGCCCCGCCTGGAGAAGATCGTCATCAACGTGGGCGTGGGCGAGGCCATCCAGAACGCCAAGCTTCTCGACGCGGCCAAGGCCGAGCTGAGCCAGATCACCGGCCAGGCGCCGGTGATAAGCCGGGCCAAGAAATCGATCTCCTCGTTCAAGCTGCGCAAGGGCATCGCCATCGCCTGCTTCGTCACCCTCCGCCAGCGCCGCATGTACGAGTTTATGGANNCTCGTCTTCCCCGAGATCGATTACACCAAAGTCGACAAGCCCCGCGGCATGAATATCACCATCGTCACCACGGCGCGGACCGACCAGGAAGCGTTCGCCCTGCTGAAGAAGCTGGGCATGCCTTTCCGGGATGCGCAGTAAAGGAAGGCCTCCATGTCCACGACATCGGCATACGCCAAATATCTGAAGAAGCCCAAATACGCCGTCCGCACCAGGCGCCGCTGCCGGATCTGCGGCCGCCCCCGCGCCTACTACCGGAAATTCGACATGTGCCGGCTGTGCTTCCGCCAACTGGCCCATAAGGGCGAGATCCCGGGCATCGTCAAGGCCTCCTGGTGAGGCCGGGGAAAGGATAGGAACATGAGCGTCACAGATCCCATTGCGGACATGATCACGCGGATGCGCAACTCCGCCCGGATCAAGCGCCGCGAAGTGCAGATGCCCTCATCCAAGCTCAAGATCGAGCTGGCCAAGATCTTCAAGGACGAAGGGTACATCAAGAATTACAAGGTCCTCGACGACAAGAAGCAGGGCACGCTGACCCTGACCTTGAAATATTCCGAGAGCAACCAGAGCGTCATCACCGGCCTGCGCCGGGTGAGCCGTCCCGGCTGCCGGATCTATTGCACCCACGACCGCGTTCCCAAGGTTCTCGATGGATTGGGCGTGGCCATGATCTCCACCTCCAAGGGGATCATGACCGGCAAAAAGTGCGAGGAGCTGGGGTTGGGCGGCGAGGTCCTGTGCACCATCTGGTGAGGCGGGCGGGGAAAGGAAACAGGCTATGTCGCGCATAGGCAAAAAACCGATCATCATCCCGGCCGGGGTCAAGGTCAGCATCCACCCCGATCGGATCGAGTTCGAAGGCAAAAAGGGCATGCTCCACACGCCCCTCCAGGCCGGCATCACGGCCAAGGCCGAAGGCGGCCAGCTCATTCTGCAGCGCGCGGACGACAGCAAGCCGCAGAAGGCCTTCCATGGGCTGTGCCGGGCCCTGGCCAACAACGCCGTCCTGGGCGTCACCCAGGGCTTCCAGAAACAGCTGGAAATCGTAGGCGTCGGCTACAAGGCCAAGCTGGAGAAGGGCAAGCTCGAGCTGGCCCTGGGATACTCCCGGCCCATGATCTACATGGTTCCCCCGGACGTGGAGGTTGTCGTGGAAAAGCCGACCCTGATCACCGTCCGCGGCATCGACAAGCAGCGGGTGGGCAAGGTTGCGGACGACATCAAGAAGTTCCGCAAGCCCGACCCGTACAAACAGAAGGGCGTCCGCTATGTCGGCGAAAAACTCATCAAGAAAGAACGGAAAGCGGGGGTGACGGGTGCTTAAAGACAAGGTGGTCATCAAGCAAGAAAAGAAGGCGCGCATCCGCCAGCGGATCCGCAAGACCATTCGCGGGACGGCCGACCGGCCCCGGCTGCACGTTTTCAAGAGCAATCGATACATGTACACGCAGGCCGTCAACGACGAGAACGGCACCATCCTGGCTGCCGCCTCGACTCTGGAAAAGGGGTTCCGGGCCGACCATCCGAACGCCAAGAACATGTCCGGAAGTGAGAAGCTCGGCGAGATCATGGCCCAGAGGCTGAAAGAGAAGAATATCGGGAAGATCGTCTTCGACCGCGGCCTCTACCCCTATCACGGCCGCATCAAGGCCCTGGCCGAAGCCCTGCGCAAGGGCGGGCTGACGTTCTAAGCCCCAAGGAGACGCGAAGGTGCAAGAGCAAGAGATCAAAAACAAGGTCGAAGTCAGGGGCCCGGCGCCGGAGCCGATCGACGAGGTCGGCGAGCTCAGGGACCAGGTCATCAACATCCGCCGTGTAACCAAGGTCGTCAAGGGCGGAAAAAACCTCAGCTTTTCGGCCCTCGTCGCCGTCGGCAACGGACACGGGCTGGTCGGCATCGGCAAGGGCAAGGCCCGGGAAGTGCCCGCGGCCATCGCCAAGGCCGTGGAAAACGCCAAGAAGCATCTCGTCCGCATCCAACTGGCCGAGACGACGGTGCCCCACTTCGTGCGCGGCGAAGCCGACGCCGGGGTGGTCATCCTCCGCCCGGCCTCCAAGGGCACGGGCGTCATCGCCGGCGGCGCGGTGCGGGTCATCATGGAGCTGGNNACCCAACTCAAGATCAAGCTGGTGCGCAGCCTCATTGGCTATCCCCAGGCCCAGCGCAAAGTCGCCTGGGGACTGGGCCTGCGCAAGCCCAATGCCGTGGTCTTCCGGCCGAACACGCCCGATATCATGGGCATGGTCCGGAAGATCCCGCATCTCGTGGAAGTGGAGGTCGTGGAGAACAAATGAACCTGAGCACGCTCAAACCCGCCAAAGGTTCGACCAAGGACCGCAAACGCGTCGGCCGGGGCCCCGGTTCCGGACTCCAGAAGACTTCCGGCCGCGGCTCCAAGGGCCAGCTGCAGGGCGCCGGCTTCACCCATAAGCGGGGCTTCGAGGGCGGCCAGATGCCCCTCGTGCGGCGCATTCCCAAGCGCGGCTTCACCAATGTCTTCCGGATCGAATACACCGAAATCAACCTGGAAAGGTTGGCCAAGCTAGCCGGCGCCGAGATCGGGCTCCCGGAGATGATTGAAGCCGGTCTGATCAAAAACGCCCGGACTCCGGTCAAGATCCTCGGCCGCGGCGAGATCGCGGCGGCCAAGACCATCCGCGCCCACAAGTTCTCCGCCTCTGCCAAGGCCAAGATCGAGGCCGCCGGCGGCCAAGCCGCCCTCCTCGAGGTCTAGCCATGAGCATGTTGGACAGCGTTCGCAACATTTTCTCGATCCCCGAGCTGCGCAAGCGGGTCATCTTTACCCTGGCTCTCCTGGCCGTGTACCGGGCCGGCGGGCAGATTCCCAATCCCGGGATCAGCTCGGCCGCCCTGGCCGAGTTCTGGCAGGCCCAAAAAGGCACCATCCTCGGCTTCATCGACCTTTTCTCGGGCCGCTATATGTCGAAGATGACGATCTTCGCCCTGGGCATCATGCCCTATATCAGTGCGTCGATCATCCTGCAGCTGCTGACGGTCGTCTGGCCGTACCTGGAACGATTGTCCAAGGAAGGCGAACTGGGCCGCAAGAAGATCACCCAGTATACCCGGTACGGCACCCTCGGCATCTGCATCATCCAGGCCTGGGGCATCGCCCTGTTCCTGCAGGGCATTAAAAGCCCCGGCGGGGCGCCCATCGTGCCCAGCCCCGGTTTGCCTTTCCAGCTGCTGACCGTCCTGACCCTGACCACGGGCACGGTTTTCGTCATGTGGCTGGGTGAGCAGATCTCGGAGCGGGGCATCGGCAACGGCATCTCCCTGATCATCTTCGCCGGCATTGTGGCTCGCTTCCCCGCCGGCCTGAGCGGCATGGTCACCGGCCTCAAGTCGGGCGCCTGGGATCCGATCAAAATGATCCTGCTGGGCGCCATGATGCTGGCCGTCATCGCCTTCATCATCTTCGTCGAGCGGGGCCAGCGGCGCATCCCGGTGTCCTACGCCAAGCGCGTCGTCGGCCGCAAGGTCTACGGCGGCCAAAGCACCCACCTGCCCTTGCGGGTCAACACCGGCGGCGTCATCCCCATCATCTTCGCCGCCTCGATCATCACCATCCCGGCGACCATCGCCCAGATGATCAAGGTACCCGCCCTGCAGATGATCGCCCAACAATTCGGGCCGGGCCGGCCCCTCTATAACCTGGTCTACATCGGGTCCATCATCTTTTTCACCTACTTTTATGTTTCGATCATCTTCAATCCGACCGATGTGGCCGAGAACCTGCGCAAGTACGGCGGTTTCATCCCGGGCATCCGGCCGGGCAAGAATACCTCGGATGCCATCGACGACATCCTCTCCCGCATCACCCTGGTCGGAGCCATCTACCTGGCCATGCTGGCCATCCTGCCCGAAATCATATCGACGGGATTGAAAGTCCAATATATTCCTTGGATTGGGGCCTTCCTGGAACGGGCCTTGCCGAAATGGCTGACTACGGGCATCGCCCCGGATTTGTACTTCGGCGGCACATCGATCCTGATCGTGGTCGGAGTGGCCATGGATACCATGCAGCAGATCGAGGCCCAGCTGGTCATGCGCCATTACGACGGCTTCATGCGCCGGGGCCGGGTCAAAGGGAGGCGCGGATGAGAATCATCCTCCTCGGCCCGCCGGGCAGCGGGAAAGGCACCCTGGGCGAGAAGCTCGAGGGCTCGACCGGCTTCCCCCGCATCTCGACCGGAGACATCCTGCGCCAAGCGGTCCGCGAAGGAACCACGCTCGGAAAGCAGGCCGCCGCGATCATGGCCAAGGGCGAGCTCGTCAGCGACGAGATCGTCACCGGACTGGTCCGCGAGCGGATCGCCCGACCCGACTGCCGGCGGGGATACATCCTCGACGGCTATCCGCGCACGATGGCCCAAGCCGAGGCTTTGGAACGCCTGGACGGCGATCGCGCCGAGGTCGTCCTGGCCCTCGAGGTCAAAGACGAGACCGTGGTCGCCCGGCTCGGCGGCCGGAGAGTATGCGGGGCCTGCGCCTCGATCTTCAACGTGGTGGGCCGGGCGGCGGACCAGATCGGCGAATGTGATGATTGCGGCGGCCCGCTGCAGCAGCGGCTGGACGATTCCGAGGCGGTCGTTCGCGAACGCCTCCGCGTCTACAAAGAGGCCACCGCGCCCCTGGCCGGCTACTACAAGGCCCGTTCGACTTATCGGACGATCGACGGTGAAGGCCATCCGGAAGATGTCTTCCGCCGGGCCTCGGCTGTTCTGGATACGGAGCGGAAAGCGGCGGGAGATCGGAAGGCACGATGATCGTGTACAAGACGGACTCCGAGATCAAGGCCATGGGCGAAAGCGCCCGCATCGTGGCCCTGATCCTGGACGAGCTCCGCCCCCAGATCCAGCCCGGCGTTCGGACCCGGGACCTGGACGCCTACGCCGAGCGGCGGACCCGCGAGCTGGGGGCCAAGCCGGCCTTCAAGGGCTACCGCGGCTATCCGGCCTCGGTCTGCATCTCGATCAACGAGGAGATCATCCACGGCATCCCCTCGGCCCGGACCCTGCGGGCGGGCGACATCGCCAGCCTGGATTTCGGCGTCCTTTACGACGGGTTCTATGGCGACGCGGCCCGGAGCTACGCCGTGGGCGCGGTAACGCCCCTGGCCGCCCACCTGATCGCGGCGGCCGAGGCATCCTTCCACAAGGGTGTTGAACAGATGGTCGAAGGCCAGCGGGTGTCGGATATTTCCCACGCCGTCCAGACCTACGTGGAGGCCCAGGGGTTCTCGGTGATCCGGTCCTTCGTCGGGCACGGCATAGGACACGCCCTGCATGAGGAACCCCAGGTCCCCAATTTCGGCTTCCCCGGCCGGGGCCCCAAGATCCGCCGGGGCCTGGTTCTGGCCATCGAGCCGATGATCGCGGCGGGGGATTGGGACGTGGACATTCTGGAGGACGGCTGGACGGCGGTCACCAAGGACCGCAGCCTGGCTGCCCACTACGAGGAAACGGTGGCCCTGACCGAGAGCGGCGCGGTGGTCCTGAGCCGGGCCGGGATACCCTCCGAGTCGGCGTTGAGGAAGGAGCAGCCGCATGCCTAAAGAGGACGTTTTTGAAGCCGAGGGGACGGTGCTGGAGACCCTGCCCAACGCCATGTTCCGGGTCGAACTGGCCAACAAGCACCGCATCCTGGCCCACATCTCGGGCAAAATGAGAAAGCACTTCATCCGCATTCTTCCCGGCGACAAGGTCCTGGTCGAGATTTCACCTTATGACCTGACCAAGGGACGAATCACTTATCGATTCAAATAAGGACGGTTCCCATGAAAGTACGCGCATCGGTCAAGAAAATCTGCCGGAATTGCAAGATCATCCGACGGAAAGGCATCGTCACCGTGATCTGCTCCAATCCACGGCATAAACAGAGGCAAGGATAACGCGAGGATACCATGGCACGCATCGCNNTCCAAGTCGCTCAAACTCCTGGAAGAGGCCAAGATCGACAAGAACAAGAAGGTCAAGGCCCTGACCGAGGACGAGGTCAACAAGATCCGCCAGATCATCGAGAAGCGGGAAAAGATCGAGGGCGACCTCCGCAAGGAGGTCAGCATGAACATCAA